>JBFWQT010000135.1:0-13975 GCA_050249295.1 Planctomycetota bacterium | reverse complement strand
GGCGTCGGCGTGGCGGATTGCGTGCGGCGAGGATCACGGCGGCGCTCGCATGTCGGCCAGTTGGCTGCCGTTCGCCGAGCCGCCACATGCCGGAGGTCGCCGGTTCCCGTTGCCCGAGTGGCCGCCCGCGGCGGTTGCCGATGCGACTGGAACGGCAGATGCGCCGCCGCACGTGCCGCCTGCTGCGTATGCTGGATGGACGCTGCGGCACACGTTGCAAGGCCCGCGCGCGACATTCGCCGAGCTCCACTGGTACCCCGACAACCTGCGCTTCTCCGACGACAACCACTGGCTGTTCGCGCGCAGCGGCCGGCACCTGCTGATGTTCCACTTCTGGACCGGCCGCCTCGTCGCGCGCTTCGCGATTGCCGACCGTGGCCGGTTCGCCGTTTCGCCGGATGCGACGCGCCTGCTGATTACCGCGCCGGGATCGCGGGACGCGCGCTGCGTCGATCCGACTACCGGCACCGCCTGGCCACCTGTCCAGCTGCCGCACGATCGCGTTCACCACGCACTGTTCACGCGCGACGACCGGCGGCTGATCGTGGCCAGCCCCGACGGCGAGCTGCTGGAACTCGCGCTCGATGGCCGGCTGATCCGCACACTCGCGTCGGCCGACGTGGACGAATACGGGCGCAGCACCGACTGGTCCACGAGCCGGCTCGTCGAGCTGCCCGACGGCCGCATCCTCCACGCCGGCCGCCAGGGCATGCGCATCATCGAATGCAACGGCGTACTCACCGAGCATCGCCTGCAACGCCTGCGCGGCGTCTCGCCCGACAGCACGACCGTCATCCAGCTGGGCAGCGATCACGAACCCGTCCACGCGCGCAACCTCGCGACCGGCGAGCGAGCGCTGTGGTCGCCGTACGCCGACTTCCGCGCCGACCACTGGGAGTTCTCGCCGGACGGTGCGCACCTGATGGCGCTGAGCGGCACGCACGCCTGCATCTGGCGCCGCACCGGCGACGACGACTGGACGATCTGCATCCCCGACGTGCCCGCGCGGCCCGGGTCGGTATTCACACCGGACGGCCGGTTCGTGGTGCTGTGCACGCCAACCGGCTTACGCGTGGTCGACCTGCGCGATTACTCCGACACGTCGCACGCGCAGCGCAGTTCGTGCACGATCCGCTGTTGCTCGTTCACCGCCGACGAATTGCAGGTCGCGGTATCGGACTCGCACGGCTGGTTCCGCTTTGAACTCGACAGCGGCCGGATGACCGAGGCGCACCAGGTCGGCACCGACCGGATGGCCGGAGTAGCGATGTCACCCGACGGCTCGCGCGCGGTCGCCTTGACGTGGACCGGCCTGCAGCAGGCCGATGGCGCGCTGCAGGCGTTGCCGCAGTATTCACTGCCGGCTACGTTCCAGGCGCGCAGCGCGGCGATCACCGCCACGGGCACGCTGCTCTCGATGTGTGGCAACCTGAGCCGGGTGGTGGACCTCGACAGCGGCCAGGTCACGATCGACGCCGACTGGAACGTCAGCCTTCCGGCTACCTGGAGCAACGACTGGCGGATGCGCGACTACACAACCAGCGGCGAGCGCATGCTGCCGCGGGCAAGTCTGCTCTCGCAGTGCCTGATACTGCGCGTGCTGCTGCAGCACGATGGCGCGGTGGACTCCGCCGTGCCGATCGCGTCGGCGATCCGCGATCGTTGCAACGACCAGGCCCAGTGGCGGCTCTTGGCCGATGCGCTCGCGCCCGCACAGCCGGACCTGCCGGCAACCGCGCGCACGCGCGAGACGCGCGCCAATCCGGACGAGCGAACACCGGAAGGGCGCGACGTCAAGCGGCGCAGGAAGGTCTGGACCGACCTGCTGGACGAGGCCCGCGCCCGCGCCGGAAAGTACCGGTCGCGCGGCGAACTCGACTTCGTCACATCGCGCTGGGCATCGCGCGCCTTCTTCTCGCCGTCGTTCCGCTGGCTGCTGGTGACCGACACCGGCGGCGTGATCAGCGCCTACCGGCTGGACGGCGACTCCGCATGAACGACACCGCGCGAGACATCTTCGTGACGCTGGCCGCCGGTCATCGCGGCGTGGTGTGGCTCGACTCGGCGATGCCGCACGACTCGCTGGGCCGCACGTCGATCATCTCGGCCGCGCCCGAGCTGGTGCTGCAGATCGACCGCGCAGGCCACGCCACGCTGACCGCCGCGAACGGCGTGGAGTTGCTGCGCAGTTCGCGCGACCCGTTCGTGCTGCTCGACGAGCTGACCCGAAACACACTCGAGGACGCGCCGACGGACGGCCTCGGCGGCGGATGGATCGGCTGGCTCGGCTACGACATCAAGAATCGCGTCGAGCCGCGCCTGCCGCCGCCCCGCGAGGACGAGACCGGCCTGCCCGCTGCGTGGTTCGGCTTCTATCCGTCGTGGTGGATCATCGACCACTCGACCGGCGCATCGCGCGTCGCGTCGTGCAACCTGCGCGGCCACGTCGTCGGCCACCACGTGGATGCGGCCGCGCACGCCGCGATGCTCGACCACACGAGCCGCCGCGCGCACGCCCCGTTGCCAGCGCCGTTGTCGGCCATGCCGCCACCGGTGTCCGACTTCGCATCGCGCGAGCAGTACGAAGCGACGATCGCGCGCGCGATCGAGTATGTGCATGCCGGCGACATCTTCCAGGCAAACATCGCGCAGCGCTTCCGCGTGCCGTTCTCCGGCTCACTGGTCGCGCTGTACCTCGCGCTGCGCACAGCCAACCCGGCGCCATTCGCGGCATGCCTGCTGGTCGACGCGCACCGCGGCGTGCTGAGCAGTTCGCCCGAACGCCTCCTGCGCATCGACGGCGATCGCCTCGAGTCGCGGCCGATCAAGGGCACGCGCGAGCGGCGCGCCAACGACGATGCCGGCAACGCGACGCGCATCGCCGAGCTGCTGGCCAGCGAGAAGGACCACGCCGAGCTGGCGATGATCGTCGATCTCGTGCGCAATGACCTCGGCAAGGTCAGCGCGCCGGGCAGCGTGCGCGTCACAGCTGATGCCGCGCTCGAGGAGTACGCCACGGTCTACCACCTCGTCAGCACGGTCGAGTCGCAACGTCGCGCCGACGCGACGATCGGCGATTGCCTCCGTGCGGCCTTCCCCGGCGGGTCGATCAGCGGTGCGCCGAAGTTCCGCGCGATGGAGATCATCGACGAGCTCGAGCCGGTGGCGCGCGGCGTCTACACCGGCAGCATCGGCTACATCACCCACGGCGGTCGCGCCGACTTCAACATCGCGATCCGCACGATGTCGGCCGGCAACGGTTGCGTGACGTTCCACGCCGGTGGCGGCATTGTCGCCGACTCTCGACCGGCCGACGAGTACGACGAGACCCTGGCGAAGGCGCGCGGTCTGATCGCCGCGCTCTCTACCGGCAGCGCCGGCAGCGCCGGAGGCGGATAACGCACACGGGACACCCGGAGGTGTCCCGTGCGGTGCCCGCCTGGTAGCTAGCCGGGGATGGCTGCAGGCGAGTCGGTGAGTGGTCAACCGGAAGACCACTCGTTATCCATCGCGTGATCGGCTCAGTCGCGCTTGGCAACCAGCTTGGCCGTGTGCTCCTTGGCCGACTCGATCATCTTCACAACCGTCTCGGCCGAGGCGTTGGCGTTGAACTTCGCGAGCACCTTGCCGGTCGGGTCGATCAGCAGCAGCTGCGGAGCGCCGGCGGCGATCGAGTACTTCTTGCGGATCTCCTTGCTGAGCTCCTCGCCGTTCAGCTTCACGTTCGTGGTGTCCTGCAGGGCGGTCGCCACGTCGAACTGACCCAGCACCTCGGTCTCGAACTTCTTGCTGGCCTCGGTGCTGCGAGCGAACTTGCGGTCTTCACTGCTGGAGTACACGAAGAGCACGATCAGCTTGTCGCCCTCGACCGCGTCCTCCACCTTGTCGATGACCTCCGGATCGATCTCCGCGGCGCGCTTTTTTGCGGCGCGGGCCAGAGCGGCCATCGGATCGTTACTGGCGCGGCGGCCCGAACCCTCGTTCTCGTCCGCATTGTTGTTGGCGCTGCCCGAACGGCCGGTCACTTCGGCGCCACGTTCCGTCGGGTTGTTGCTCTCGTCGTCCCCGCCGTCATTGGCGGCCGGGTTGGCGATCGGCTGACCTTCGGCCCACGTCACGGCCGGCGGAGCCGGCTCCGGCTCAGCCGGTGTGCCTGTGCCACCCGGCGTGGTGCGAGGACGAGGACGGACCTTGCCAGGCGTTCCCGAGTATTTTCCGCCACCGGCGGAAGGAGCCGGGGCCCCTCAGCACTGCCCATAGGCAGGGTTCGCATCAATAAACGCGGCGAGCAGCAGGGCAGCAGCAATCGCCAGGCTGTAGTTGAGGAAGCGCATCCGTGGTCCCCTTTTGGTCTTCATAGCTGAGAGACCACAGATGCAAGGCCGATGCCAAAACAGGACAGCGGAGCGGAATCTGCAATTCATTAGCTCAAAAGAAGTTGCAGGCGGTTTGGCTTTTTGGCAACGGGCGAATTCTGTAATGCGTGGCTTTCAAGGGGAACCGGATTTTGACGCAACTTTATTTCAGGATGAGACTTGAGTCGGAATTGCGGAGCGCCTCCCTGTAAGCGGCGCCTTGCATAACCGGATCGCATCGTACCGATTCAGCGAGTCCTCCATCGCATGCCAATCAGCGAGCCGAGTCGAGTCGGAGAGGCACCACGCGCGCCTTCGTGCAAACCCCCCGCACGCCGCCCCCGTATCTACCACCACAAGTCACCGTCAACCGACCACGACCCAACGAGCCATGATGCCGTTCCTTCTCTGCCGCCGCGCCGCCGGCGCACTCCTGCTGATCGCCTCGCTGCTGGCCGCCCCGGCGTTCGCCCAGCCGGCTCCGGCAGCTCCGGCAGCTCCGGCAGCTCCGGCGGCGGATGACGAGGTCGGCAAGCAGGTGCAGAAGGCCTTCACCGCCAACTCGCGCTACATCGTCACGGTCAGCTACAGCCGGATGATGGAAGCCGGTGGCATGGGCCAGCAGGACACCGGCGGCACGCTCACCGGCGTACTCGTCGATCCGACCGGCATCGTGATGATCTCCGGCCAGGACTTCTTCGGCCAGACCGGCATCAGCGGCATCGCCCGCCTGATGGGCGGTGGCGGCGGCAACAGCGAGCCGAGCAACTTCCGCGTCCGCCTCGCCTCCGGCACCGAGTTCGCCGCGACCTACCTCGGCGGCGACCGCGACATGAACGTGGCGTTCGTGGCCGCGAAGCTCGAAGAAGGCATGACCATGCCGAGCACGCCGTTCGATCCGATCGCCGCGCAGGGCCTGGAAATCGGCCAACGCGTGATCATGCTCGGCACGTACCCCGACTTCCTCAATCACGCGCGCAAGTTCAACCTCGCGCGCATCAACGCGATCATCGACAAGGAGAAGGGCGTCTACGGCATCGACGGCCCGGCCAGCGAATGCACCGGCGGCCTCGTGCTGACGATGGACGGCAAGCCCGTCGGCGTGGTGCTCGAGAAGGGGAACCCGCAGGCCAACCCCGCGGCGGGCGGCATCGGCCGGCTGATCCGTGGCGTGACCGAAGGCGGCGACGGCCTGCGCATTGCCCTCGCGTGCAGCCCGACGGCGTTTGCCACGGCACTCGGCGCCGCGAAGAAGAAGGCCAGCGAACCGCCGCCGACCACGCCGACGCCCGCGCCCGATGCCAGCGGCGACCCCAACGCCGCGCTGGCGGCCTCGCTCGGGCTGTCGAAGTTCCAGGCGCTGAGCAGCGAGAACGTGATGGTCCTGAAGAACCTCGGCTACAACGTCGGCGACGTGACCGGCGGCATCATCGTGATGGGCGTCACCGAGGGCAGCGCGTTTGCAAAGGCGGGCCTGAAGACGGGCGACCTGATTGCCGCGATCGGCGAGACCTCGCTCGGCAAGGTCAACAAGGAGGCCGACGTGAAGACCTTCACCGCCGCCCTCGCCGCGGCAAAGGCAGCCGGCGCGTTCGTGCTGGACGTGCGCCGGCGCACCGAGAGCCTGAAGCTCAAGGTCGGCGAGTGACTTGATCCGGGGCCCGTTGCGAGCGACGGTAGTGCTGAGCGTGCCTCGTTCGCCGCGTCTCGTCGCCGCTGCCGCCATGACTGCTGCCACTCGCGAATCCGTCTACGACGTTCTGAGTACCGTCCTCGACCCCGAGGTGCCGGTGCTCGACGTCGTGTCGCTCGGCATCGTGCGCGACGTGGTGATCAGCGATGAGGGTCGCGCGGTGGAAGTGGTGATCACGCCGACCTACTCCGGCTGCCCCGCGATGCGCACGATCGAGGCGAATATTGCGAACGCGCTGCGCGACCACGGCTGGCCGGACGCGACGATCCGCACGGTGCTTTCGCCCGCGTGGACGACCGACTGGATGACCGACGCGGCGCGGGAGCGGTTGCGCGAGTACGGTATCGCCCCGCCCGAACACTCCAGCGCGGCCCCGTGCGGCAGCGACCCGAAGGCGGTGACCTGCCCGCAGTGCGGTTCAACGAACACCCGCCTGTTGAGCCTGTTCGGCTCGACGGCCTGCAAGGCGATGCATGTGTGCAACGACTGCCTCGAGCCGTTCGAACAATTCAAGTGCATCTGAGGTGGCTGCGGCAGGTTGACAAGGCAACGCCGCTCCCGTGCGTGGCTCTGGATGACGATGCAGCAACGACACGGCATCCGGCACGGTCGCACACACGACCGCGCCGGACGCCTCGTATGACCCGCCACGCAATCACACCACGTCGTCGTGATGATCGCGCTCGCGTTCGCGCTCGGCGTACTCCACCTCGGCGAGCAGCCGCTTCAGCTTGCGGATCGTCTCGGCATCCAGGCCGACGACATCCACGTCGCCACTCCGCACCACGTCGCCGTGTCCGTGGCCGTGGCCGCACTCACGCGCGGCATGAACCGCGTAGCCGCCATCACCACCACCGCAGCGACCCCGCCGGTGCCAGCGCGCCTTGATCCCGGCGCGAGGACCGCCACCGCCGCCGCGCGGGTGATGATGATGGCCGTGCGAGCCCTTGAACAACAGGTGGGCCAGCACGAACAGGCCCACGCCCTGCATGTACGTGATCGTCGTCACGCCCAGGATGTCCGGCAGCAGCGCGTTCCACAGCAGCATCACCAGCGCGCCGAAGCCGAACGCAAACCCGGCCATCAGAATCAGTCCGAGCACCGCGTACCCGAACACCATCGCGGCGCATCCCAGTGGTCCCATCTTTGCCATTCGCCCGTGCATCGTCGTGTCCTCCGTTGGTGTCGTCCTCGTTCGTCGTTCGTCATTCGTCGTTCGCTTACGGCGGCATCAGTCCGCGGCGCGAGAGGTGCTCGCGCAGCAACCGCACCGCCTTCTGCTTGCGCGCCATCAGCGTGCCCATCGGTGTGCCGGTCTGCTCCGCGATCACGCGGAACGGCCGCTCGTGCAGCACATTCGCGATCAGCACCTCGCGCAGCGGCGCCGGCAGGTCCGCGAGGCCGGTCGCCATGCCATCGAGCAACTCGTTGACTTCGAGCGGCTCGTCCGGCGATCCGTCGTCGGCTGCCTCGTCATCCATCAGTGCCAGTTGCTCGCGCCGCCGGCGGTTGCGCCGGATCAGGTCGATGCAGCGCCGCGTGACCAGCGTCATCAACCACGCGCCGACGCGCTCCACTCCGGCCAGCATGTGCGGCGCTTCCATCAGCGAGAGCGCCACATCCTGCAGCACGTCCTCGGCGTCGTCCGGCCCCAGCAGCCGCCTGGCGCGGATCAGCAGATCCTTGCCGTGCGTTGCCAGCAACTGGTCCACGTCGAGGCAGTCGTCGTCCGCATCGGCGTCCTCCTCGTCGCGATCGTGCGCGGCTCGACTGGTGCGATCGATGTCGCGATCGATGTCGGCCATCGCATGCGTCTCCTGCGCGCTGCTCATCACTCTGTCGCGCGACGTGGCCGCCGTAATGTCGCGACCTGCGTTTCTCGTGCTGGCTGTCCGTACACGGCGATCCCCCGACTGGTCCGCCGCGTTGCGCAGATGAACCATCGCGGCGCGGCGACGTTGGATGGTTGGCGAAACGTGGCGAAGAGGAGAGCGCGATGCGGGGCGTGACGGCCGCAATCGGTGCGTGCGTGCTCGGCATTGCGCTGCCGGGATGCGGTCGCGTCGATACCTCCGCGCCAGAGGTGGTGGCCACCGCACCCGACATGCCCGATCGCATTGCGCCGCCCGATGCTGATGTCGGCGAGCAGATCGAGTGGATGCAGCCGCTGCCACCGTCGAGCCGTCCCGAGGTACCGCGCGTGGATGTCGCTGTGCCGCACGTTGCAGTGCCGGCTGCGTTCGAGTGGGTGGACGACGAGGTGCAGCCGCCTGCGCGCGACTGGATTGCCATCGACCCGCCGTGGACGGCATGGCGTCTGCCGGAGCAGAGCCTGGCGTGCGAGGTGCTGGCGCTTCCGCTCAGCCAGTTCTGTGGTCGCGGCAAGACCTTCAGTCCGCCCGCAGTTGTCCCGGCCATTCGCTGGCTGATCGATCACCAGTCCATCGACGGCAGCTGGGATCCGGTCGCCTACCCGGCTGACGGCGCGCGCCGCGGTCGCCACGGCACGTACACCAGCGCCGAGGGACGCAACGACTCGGCCCCCGCGAGCCGCCGTCTCGAAGCGACCGCGTTTGCGCTTGCCGCGCTGGCTGCAACGGGTCACGCGCGCGCCTGGTACGGCGACGGCTGCACGGCCGTGCGCAACGGACTGCGCTATCTGCGCAACGCCATCGACGCCGACGGCGCCGCCACTCCGATCGATGTGCACGCGCACGCCGCCGTCACGCTCGCGCTGGTGAGCCACCTCGGCCTGCTCGGCGATCGCATCCTTCTGGCGCCAGCGCAGCGATGCGTGAACCAGCTCTGCGCCGCGCGCTGCCATGATGCCGAAGGGCCGACGGCGTGGGGTCGTGTGCCGCGCGCCGCCGCCATCGATGCGGACACCAGCGGTTGGGCGGTGCTTGCGCTGCAGGCGGCCTGGCAGGCCGGTCTGCGGGTGCCGGCCGATCTGCCTGACGGGCTGATGCGTGCCGCGCGCAGTGTGTCGTGGCGCGACAGCGAGAGTCGCGAGAACGAGATCGCGGTCGCGCTACTCACGATGCAGTTGCTGGGTGTGCCGGACGACGACCCGCAACTTCGTGGCGTCGTGCGAGCGTTGAGTACGCCGGCCGCGCTGGAGGACATCGCCGGGTTCTGCAACGTCGAGTGGGTCCAGGCCGCGGCGGTGGCCGCGTGGTTCATGTGCCGGCGCGGACGTTCCGACCTTCGCACCACGCTCGATGGTCTGTTCGCGCACAGCCTGGCACGGCAGTGGATGTCGGCGAGCGACCCGCAACAGGGCCGCCACGGCTCGTGGGATGCCACCGGCGACGACGCCTCGCGCGGCCGCATCGTGTGCACGGCAATCCACGTGCTGACGTTGTCGCTGCCTGATCGCTTCGGCCACGGGATGCCGACTCGCTTCTGCGACCCGCCGTACGCGTGGCTCCGTGATGCCGTCGGCGGCGTTGTGCTCGACGAATGACGGCCGGATGGAATGCGAGCGACCGCGGCGCGGCACGGCGTTGATTGCGGGCGCGTCCTGCGCGTCGCGCCCATATCGACGTTCATTCCGGGCGATTGCGGTGATAGCATCGATGCGCGGCGGACTTGCAACGATCAGTGAATGTCTGAAGTCGCAGCTACAAATGGTCACCGGCAATGGGTCTTTCCGCCCGAGCGGGAAGACCGCGCCCGCGAATTGGCGACCGCCTGCGACATCCACCCCGTGATCGCCCGCCTGCTCGTCAACCGCGGCGTCGATACCGCCAGCGGCATCCGCGAGTTCCTCAACCCGTCGCTCGCCTCGCTCCACGACCCCTACCTGCTGAAGGGCATGGAAGCGGCCGTGCAACGCATCCGGCAGGCCATCGACAACAGCGAGAAGATCGTCGTCTACGGCGACTTCGACGTGGACGGCACCGTCAGCACCACGCTGCTGATGCTGCTGTTCCGCCTGCTCGGCGCCAACGCCGACTTCTACATTCCGCGCCGGATGGAAGAAGGCTACGGCCTCAACGTGCCGGCCATCGCACGGCTGCGCAAGGCCGGCTGCACGCTGCTCGTCACGGTGGACAACGGCATCACGGCCGTCGCCGAGGTGCAGTCTGCGCGCAGCCTCGGCATGGACGTGATCATCACCGACCACCACGTGGCCGGCGAGCACCTGCCCTCGGCCCGCGCGATCGTCAACCCGAAGCAGCCCGGCTGCACCTACCCGCACCAGAACCTGGCCGGCGTCGGCGTCGCGTTCAAACTCGTGTGGGGCATCGCCGAGAGCTACGGCTTTGCGCGGCGCCTCGGCGACGAGTTCAACCGCTTCCTCGAGAACGCGCTGGGCATGGTCTGCATCGCGACGATCGCCGACGTCGTGCCGGTGATCGGCGAGAATCGCGTGTTCGTCTCGTACGGCCTGCAGGCGTTGCCGCGCGTGACCAACCCCGGCATCCGCGCGCTGATCGACATCTGCAACCTCGGCGGCCAGCCGCTCGACACCAGCCACATCGGCTTCCGCCTCGCGCCGCGCCTCAACGCCGGCGGCCGGCTCGGGCACGAAGACCTCGGCGTGCGCATGATGCTCAGCAGTGGCTACGCCGATGCGCTGAAGCTGGCCGAGGAGATGGAGGCCGAGAACAAACAGCGCCAGGACATCGAACGCGAGATCACGGCGCTGGCCCGCCAGCAGGTGCTCGACACGATCGACCTGCAGCACACCACCGTGATCGTCATCGCCAGCGAGGACTGGCATCCGGGCGTGATCGGCATCGTCTCGTCGCGCCTGAGCGAGGAGTTCTACCGGCCGACCGTGACGATCGCGTTGCGCGGTCGCACGGGGCGAGGCTCGGCGCGCAGCATTCCCAACTTCTCGATCTACAAGGCGCTCGCCACCTGCGAAGACCTGTTCATCAGCTTCGGCGGCCACGACTTTGCCGCTGGCCTGGAAATCCATCGCGACGACATCGACGACCTGCGCCTGCGCCTCAACGCCGCCGCTGGTGACCTGCTGCAGCCGACCACGCTGCACCCGTCGCTCAACCTTGACGGCATTCTCGGCCCGCATGATCTCACGCCGGGGCTGGTCCGTCAGATCGAGCAGCTTGCGCCGCACGGCGAGTCCAACCCGTTGCCGCTGTTCGCTACGCCGCCGGTCGAGGTGGCCGGTCGTCCGCGGCTCGTCGGCAAGAGCGACCAGCATGTGTCGTTCTTCGTGCGCGAGCCCGGTCGGCCCGATGACCAACCGGTGCGCGCGATCGCCTTCCACCACCCGGCCTGGGCGGCGATGCTCTCCGAGCGCGGCGGCCTGTTCCGCATCGCCTACCAGCCGCGCATGAACCGCAGCAACCGCAGCAGCTTCAACGGTCAGGTGGAGATGGTCGTGAAAGACATCCACCCCGCGGCCGACTGAATCGGGCCTGATCGGCGAGCGGCAGATTGCGGCAGTAGTGCAGGGCCTGCCGGATGCCGCGGCTGACGGGTTAACAGCACCGCCCGGCCATGCCATCATCCGCCAGCCTGGCCCCCGTTCACACATGGGGTTCGCACCCGGATGACCGCCGACGCCGCCGCTGAAAGCAACGACCGCAGCCACTACGACGTGGTCGTCATCGGGTCCGGCCTGGCCGGGCTGACCGGCGCCAATCGCCTTGCGCTGGCCGGCCACAAGGTGCTGATCGTCGAGCAGCACTTCCAGCTCGGCGGCCTCGCCACGTGGTTCCGCCGACCCGGCCGCGAACTGTTCGACATCTCGCTGCACGGCTTCCCGATCGGCATGAAGAAGACGTGCCGCAAGTACTGGAGCCCGGAGATCGCCGACCGCATCGAACAGCTGCACCGCATCCGGTTCGACAATCCGCAGTTCCAGCTCGAGACCACGTTCGACCGCGTGGACTTCACCCGGCTGCTCACTGACCACTTCAAGGTGCCGGCCGAGCGCGTCGTCGCGTTCTTCGATCGCGCGCGCGACATGAACTTCTACGACGAGCAGACGCAGACCGTCGGCGACCTGTTCGAGGAGTTCTTCCCCGGCCGTCGCGACGTGTGGCGCCTGCTGATGGAGCCCATCGCCTACGCCAACGGCAGCACGCTGGACGACCCGGCGATCACCTACGGCATCGTGTTCAGCAACTTCATGAGCAAGGGCGTCTACACCTTCCGCGGTGGCACCGACGAGCTGATCAAGGAGATGCGCAAGGTGCTGCGCCAGAACGGCGTGGACGTGCGGCGCAACACCGTGGCCGACAAGGTGATCTTCGACGGCGGCCGCGTGGTCGGCGTGCAGATCACCGAGATGAAGGAGCGCACGCCGAAGCAGCGCACGCGCGAGCGCACGGAGGTTGTCGAGTGCCGCGCGGTACTCAGCAACGCCAACGTGGTCAGCACGGTGAAGGACCTGGCCGGCGAAATGGCGCCCGCCGACTTCCTGGCGGAGGCGAAGCAGGTCCGGCTCAACTCGGCCAGCAGTCAGGTCTACATCGGCATCAAGGACGGCGAGCACATCGAGAACCTCGGCGATCTGTTCTTCACGAGCAATGCGCCGGAGTTCGACTCCGATGCGCTGTGCGCGAAGGAGACGAGCAGCTGGACGTTCAGCTTCTACTACCCGGAGCTGCGGCCGCAGCACAATCGCTACGCGATCGTCGCGAGCATCAACAGCCGCTGGCAGGACTGGGCCGATCTGCCGTCGGAGCAGTACGACGCCGACAAGCAGAAGCTGATCGACGACACGATCGTCTGGCTCGAGCGCTGGCTGCCCGACGTGCGCGGCAAGATCAGCCACATCGAGGCGAGCACGCCGACGACGTTCAACTACTACACGATGGTGCGCATGGGCACCTCGTTCGGCACCAAGTTCGAAGGCCTGGCCGTCAGCCAGAAGCTGCCCGAGGTCTGCCCCGGCCTGTACCACGCCGGCAGCGTCGGCATCATCATGAGTGGCTGGCTCGGTGCCGCGAACTACGGCGTGATCGTGGCCGCGAAGATCGACGAGTACCTGCACAAGCTGAAGCGCGAGCGCGCCGTGGTGACCGAATGAGCGCGCGGCGCGTGGCGCAACACACGGGCACAGGCGCCGGGTTGTCGTACCCGTTGCTGTTGCTGCTGGCGAGGTACCCGGACTGCCATGCAGCGTGAGCCCGGCTCGCCCTGCAGGAACAGTCGCGTCGACAACTCCGCTCAGCTGTTCACGCGCTTCACGTACGTGCGCTCGCGCGTGTCGATCTGGATCTTGTCGCCTTCCTTGATGTGCGTCGGCACCATGATCTCGGCGCCGGTCTCCACGGTCACCTTGCGGTACTCCGCGCCGGCCGTGTCGCCCTTCAGGTGCGGATCGGCCTGCGTCACCGTCAGCTCCACAAAGTCCGGCAACTCCACGGCGATCACGCGATCCTCGGCGATCGTGAAGAAGCACTCGGCATTGTCCACCATCAGGTCGGCCATGTCGTCCACGACCTCGGCCTCCAGCTCCGGCTGCTCGTACGTCTCCATGTCCATGAACACGTACTTGTCGCCGCTGCGGTAGAGGAACTGCATCGGCCGCTTGTCCATGTAGATGAACTCGAACTTGTCGTCGGCCGCGAACGTCTCCTCGGCCACGCGGCCGGTCTCGACGTTCTTCATCTTCGTGTTCACGTACGGCCGGCGCATGCCGGTACGGCCGCGCGCATAGCTGACGATGTACCAGAGCTGGCCCTTGTGCTTGATGCACATGCCGCGCTTGAAGTCGTTGGGCGTGACGATGTCGGCCATGCCGGTATCCTGTCGTGAAGCTGTCGGTGGTGGAGCCGTCGGAGTGCGTGCCGCGCTGCGATCGCGGCGGATTGTAGCAACCGCCGCAATGCTCGCAATGGCGGCCCCGACGGCGGCGACTGCGGCCAACGGCTGTGGTACGACCATGGTTCGCCGTCCACGCTGCATTCCCGGATGCAGCCTGCAAGCCCGCACCACAGTT
>JBFWQT010000134.1:0-14009 GCA_050249295.1 Planctomycetota bacterium | reverse complement strand
GTCGCGTTAAAGGGGGGGGCTGGCCGGCGTGCCCCCACGGGGGCCCGCGCGCTCGCGCTCGCGGCTCTTGTGTTAGCGCCCATCGGTGTAAGCCCCCGGAGTCTGGTTCCGGGACCAGCACATGACTCTGTTGGTGGCGCGGACGGGGCCCCGGGCGCTCGCCTCAGTACCAGACTCCGGGGGCTTACACCCCGGCTCGCCCGGAGGGCTCTCGATGGGACGAGGACTTGTGATTCGCTGTAGTAAGTCCCCGGCTCGCCTCGGATCAGCAGACTCCTCGTTGACCCGGGCTCGCGTGTTGCAGGCTGGTCCCACAACCACACTCCGGGCGCGCATCAGCGAAACACGCACGACATCCGGCGGCGACCGTCGCGGCCCGTACTACTCCGCCGACTCTCACCACGACGGTGATCATTCGACGCGACGGAGCCCCCCGATGCCGCTGCAGATTCGCCCGTTCACGGCCACGACCGATGCTGACTTTGCCGCGCTGACGCGTGTGATGAACGCGGCACATTCCGAACGACCCACCACGCCACAACTCGTTCGCGAGCGCGACGAACGCCGCGAGCCGCGTGTCCGCCATGAGCGATTCGCCGCCGAGCTCGACGGCGAGGTCGTCGGCGTCGCGCACTGGGGCCACCATTCGAGCCTGTTCCATCCGCGTCGCCTGCTGGTCTGTGCGTCGGTCATGCCGGCACACCAGGGCCAGGGCATCGGCGGTCGACTGTTTGACTTCGTGATGCAGGCCGCCGAGGCCGATGTGGAACCGATCTCGCTGCGTGCCGTGTGTCGTGAAGACCGGGCGCGCAGTGTGCGGTTTCTGGAGGATCGCGGGTTCGAACCCGAGGCGCGCGGCTTCGAGTCGGTGCTCGACCTGACGACGTTCGACGCGTCGCCGTTCGCCGGCACCGAGGACCGCGTCATCGCCGACGGCATCCGTCTGGCCACGCTGGCCGATGCGCGCGACGAGGCCACATTCGAGCGCTGGCTGCACGGCATCTACCTTGTCGATGTCGAGGCCTCGAAGGACATCCCGGCACCCGAGCCGCTGACCATCGAGGCGTACGAACACTGGCGCCAGCACGTGCACAGCTCGAACTTCCTCGCCGATGGCATGCACGTCGCGCTCGACGGCGATCAGGTCGTCGGCGTGTCGATGCTCTTCACGGCGACCGAGCCGCACATGCTCAACACGGGCCTGACCGGGGTGCTGCGTTCGCACCGTCGTCGCGGCATCGCGCTGGCGCTCAAGCTGCGCGCCGCGGCGTTTGCCCGCGCGCGTGGCGCCACACACGTGCGGACGCACAACGACGAGCCGAACCGCGCGATGCTCTCGATCAACGAGGCGATGGGGTTCGAGAAGCAGCCCGCCTACCTCGACTTCTACCGGTCGATCCGGCCGGACGAGGACGAGCATCTGGCCCGCAAGGCCGCGCGCGCGGACCACAACGCCAACACCACGGCCACCACGGCGGCCGGCTGAACCACGAGGACGACCACCATGGCATTCCCTGTGATCGATCTCTCCGGCCCGGCTCGCCAACGCGGCCTCACGCACGGTCGCGCGTTGCGCGAGCGCATCCACGAGAACCTCGCCGTGTACTTCGCCCGCTTCGAACGTGAAGCCGGGCTGGAGCGCCGCGAGGTGCTCGATCGCGCGGCACGCTACGAACGCGCGCTGGCCGATCAGGCGCCCGACTACGCGGCGGCGATGCGCGGCGTGGCCGAGGGTGCCGGCTGCGAGCTGGTCGAGATTGCCGCGCTGAATGCGCGCTACGAGCTGCTCTATCATCGCTGGGGCGAGCAACTGCTCGTCGACGGCTGCACCGCGTTCGCCGTGCTGCCGGCTCGCTCGGCCACCGGCGCGCTGCTGGCCGGGCAGAACTGGGACTGGCTGCCGGGCGTGCGCGGCGCGATCGTGCGTGTGCGTCGCGACGATCGGGACAATGGCCCGGACAGCGTGGCGTTCACCGAGGCCGGCATCGTCGGCGCGAAGATCGGCTTCAACTCGGCCGGCATCACGCTCGGCGTCAACGGCATGATGAGCGTGGGCGACGACTGGAGCCGACTGCGCCGGCCGTTTCATGTGCGTTGCGACGATGTGCTGGCCGCCGCGACGTTTGACGACGCGGTGCGCGCGGTGGCCGACGAGCCGCGCAACTGCAGCGCGAACTTCGCAATCAGCGGTCTGCCGGATCGTGCCGTGAGTCTCGAGACCGCGCCCGATCGGCTCAACCATCTCACGGCCGACGACAGCGGCTGCGTCGTGCACTCCAACCACTTCGTCGACCCGGCCGCCATCGGCGTGATCGAGCCGCCGAACGAGCGACGGCCGCACTCGTACTTCCGCCGCGCGCGGCTCGGCGAGTTGATCGCATCGTCGCCGCGCGTGTCGATTGCCGACCTGCAGGGCTGGCTCGCCGATCATCACGGCTCGCCGGAGGGCCTGTGCCGGCACGGCTTGCCGGGCGAGTCGATGGACGAGCGCATCGTGACTGTCACCGCGGCGATCATCGAGCCGGCCGCGCGGTGCATGCACATCACCGACGGCCCGCCGTGCACCAGCGCGTGGCAGACCGTGACGCTGTAAGCCGCGCGCGACCGGAGTGTCGACAACGCGTCCCGAAACAAACCCGACCCGCAGGCCGGGTGTGGCGTGCGGGTCGGCGGATTGGATGCTGGACTACTTCCTGCTCAGCAAACTCACAGTCGCTTTATCGATCAACAAGTGTCGCGTCGCGTCGCGCCGCGCCGACGGCTGACTTCAGCCGACCAGCGAGACCTGCGCGTCGGCTTCGACCTCGCCGGGCACGGTCACGGCCGATCCGCCGAAGGTGTAGACCATCTCGGCCACCTTGCGCGCGGACGCACCGCCACCGTTTGCGTACGGCAGGCCGCGCTCCATCTCCACCACCTTCAGGGTGGCCGAGCCGAGAGCACGCGCGAGGACCATGAAGCCCTCGTGCGGGTCGGCATGACCGCACGTGAAGAAGTCGATCGCCGCGTAGCCGTCTTCGGGCCACGTGTGGATCGTCAGGTGAGACTCGGCAATTACGACCGCGCCGGACACGCCCTGTGGGGCGAACTTGTGAAAATGGTCGCCGAGGTAGGTGACCTGCATCTCCTCGACGGCCCGCAACATTGCGTTCCGAATCAGGTTCTGATCGTTGAGTGCGTCGTACGATGCGTCGTAGCACTCGACGAGGATGTGGCGACCCTTGACGGCGGCGCCACTGCTAACGCTGCCGTTGCCGGCAAATGAACCCTGCTGCATCAGTCAGCTCCTTCTGCGCTTGAGAGCCGCCGCTACCGGGTGGTTGAGCGGTGACTCCAGTTCCCCCTGCCGCAACGGGTCGCGTTCCGGCAGTCAGGTAAACGTTCCGGCCGTCATGCGAGGTGCACCCGGAGTGCCTTGCCTTGCGTGCCGGCCGCCAAGCGAGAGGAACCGATTCGGATCCCTCATGGCGTGTGATCTGAGTGGTTGCGTCTGTCCGTGAGTGGTTCAGCTGGCGCGGCTGCTCCCGATCAGGTGCGTCCAATCCACCTGCCTTCTGGATCTCTATCGGTCTCTCGTGATTGGCGCCCCATCCGGTCGGACGAGCACAGCGCCGGTTGAACAGCTCTCTCCGGGCCGGCGTCCGTCCGCGCGCGAGGCGAGGAGTGGGGCCGTGGTGTATGCCCGGTACCGATGAGAGCCGTACCCGCTGCACCCTTGCGGGTGCCGCGTTCACGGGGTCAGACCCGACGCCGTTCAGGCGGCGTGCAAGCTGACCCTGAGCCATGGTGGTGTCGGCCGTTGTCGTCTGTGGTTTCGGACTGGAAACACAAACGCCCCGCTGCCGCAGCATCCGCCTTTTCGACGGTACCAGGCACCGGGGAGGTCTCTCTGTCGCGCCTTGATGATTGGTCGTCGGCAGAGTTCACCACCACGCACCTGACCAGACAGCGCCGTCCGGTCAGATTGAGGCGAAGTATATTGCACCGGGGATCAAAGGCAAGACCGATGTGTCGGCAATTGTGTTTTCCGCGTGAGTGGCAGCTTCAAGCCCGCGGGCTCTTGTCCGCATTGCATTGCGCACGTCTGCCGCGCGGCGATACGATTTCAAGTTGCGTCGTCCGCCGCCGGCCGCCCATCGAACGCCGACCCACATGCCCGAGCACGAATCGCAGCACAACGAACTTGACCGGCTGTTCGCGTTGATGAGCAAGTTCAACGCGTCCGACCTGCACCTCAAGGTGGCCAACAAGCCGCTGCTGCGCGTGGCCGGGCAGATCCGCGAACTCGACATGGGCATGCTCGAGCCGGCGCTGATCAAGCGCATGGTCTACGCGATTCTCACGCCCGAGCAGATCCGCGACTTCGAGAGCAAGCACGACCTCGACTTCGCGTACAGCCTCGGCGGCGTCGGCCGCTTCCGCATCAACATCTTCATCCAGCGTGGCACGATCTCGATGGCCGCGCGCCGCGTGAACGTGACGGTGCCGACGTTCGACTCGCTGCATCTGCCGCCGGTGTTCAAGAAGCTCTCGGCGCACCAGGCCGGCCTGATCCTCGTCTGCGGCGTGACCGGCTCGGGCAAGAGCACCACGCTGGCCGCGATGATCGAGTACATCAACACCACGCGCCGCTGCCACATCATCACGATCGAGGACCCGATCGAGTACCTCTATCGCGACAAGAAGGCGTTCATCAACCAGCGCGAGGTCGGCCTCGACGTCAGCGACTTCAAGACCGCGCTCAAGTACGTCGTGCGCCAGGACCCCGACGTGATCCTCGTCGGCGAGATGCGCGACCCCGAGACCTTTGAAACCGGCCTGACCGCCAGCGAGACCGGCCACCTGGTGTTCGGCACCCTGCACAGCAGCACGGTCGCGCAGACGATCGGCCGCATCGTGGATATGTTCCCGGCCGATCGCGAGCAGTTGCTGCGCCAGAGCCTGGCGTTCAACCTGCGCGGCATCGCCTGCCAGAAGCTGCTGCCGAGCATCAAGGAAGGCACCGACCGCGTGCCCGCCGTGGAGATCATGGTCGTCACGCCGACGATCCAGAAGCTGATCCGCGAGAAGGAAGACCGCAAGATCATGGATGCGGTGCGCGCCGGCGAGGAAGAAGGCATGCAGGACTTCACCAGTGCGCTCGCGAAGCTGGTGGAAGGCGGCATGATTTCGCGCAAGGCCGGCTACGTGCACGCGCCGAACCCCGAGCAGTTGAAGATGCGCTTGCAGGGCATCTACCTGGGCGAGGACAACCGCATCCTCGGCTGAGGCGGCGCGACGCCGATGTGAAGCGCGCGGGGTGCATGGCGGCGGAAACACAGAGAGCGAGGGCGATCGGTGGGTGGAGCTGAGACTCCAGCCCTCGCCAATTGCCCCCGCTCCCTGTCGGTCGCGGCTCCCGGGGTTCGCTCAGTCCTTGTACGGGCTCACGGCGCGGGCCGGTGCCAGGCCTTGCAGGCGCTGGGCCTGGGCCTGCAGCTGGCGAGCTTCGTTGCCGCCCTGCTGGAACAGCGGCGCAATCTGGTTGATGCGCGCCAGCTGGATGTCCCGGCGTTGCTTGCTGATGTCATCCGGCACGGTGGCCAGCAACTGGCGCATGCACACGGCCGTGTAGAAGTTGAAAATCTGGACCAGCGCCTGGAACTGCGGCGCGCCCTGCCCGACCTGACGCATCGCGTTCTGCGTGCGCGCAATGCCCATGTAGCAGAACTGCCACCACAGGTCGCGACGCTCGTCGATATCGGGCGCGCCATCCGGCAGCTGCGTGGCAAACCACTGGCGCACCGGCTCGAAGTCATCGAGGCCGAAGCCGACCTGGTTGTTGATGATCGCGATGATCTCGTTGGCCTGGTCGGCGAAGTCGCGCTGCATGCTGTCGATGAACAGCAGCGCGCGACGGCGCCACAGGATCTTGTCATCGGCTCCGGCGTTGGCCTTGAGCCACTCGCAGATCTTCTCGCAGGCCTTGACCTTGAGCTTGTTGACGCGCTCGGTCGCGGCCGCACTCACGTCGTGCCGGTTGACGAACCAGCGGACGCGGATCTCGGCCAGGATGATGCGGTCGATGTCGCTACCCGCAACAGCCTGCTCGAGCTCCTTGCCCCACTTGCCGAGCGTGCCCGAACCGGCGGCCGGCGGCGGAGTGATCGAATCCGACCCGCTGAGATCGCGCAGCGTCGCGGCGAGGCCAGCGCCCATCGGCGTCTCACGATTGACCTGCCCGAGCACCCAGCGCAGATGTTCCACGAGCCGGTCGACGGCCGCCTGATCACTGCGATCCACCTGCCGCGCGAGATTGCCGAGCGACCGGTCGAACCACGTGAACAGCTCGCCGAAGTACTCGTTGACGGCATTCCAGCCGTGGTAGTTGCGGTCGCCCAGAATATCGTTGCCGATAGTGCGCATCCGGGCCGTGATGTCGCGGACACGACGCACGGTCGCTTCGTCGCCGCTCTTCATCAACTCGCGCGCCTCGCGCATCATCGAGTTGATTTCCTCGAGCTGCTGATCCTTCGGGTCACGCGCTGGCACCGGCTTGTCGCGCAGCGTCTCGATCCGGCTGATCGACATCGAGACCAGCTGCTTGAGCACGCCCTGCGCGGCCTTGCCCTCGAGCACCTCGGCCGGGATCTCGGAGCCGCGACCGTCACGCACATCAGCAAGCAGCTTCAGTGCCTCGTCGTAGCGCTGCTGCTCGGCCATCTCGTCGGCGCGGCGGATCGCGGTCGCGATGTGCGCACGGACGCACATCTCGGCCCAGCCGTCCACGCCATCGAGCAGTTCTTTCAGCTTGCGCGAATCGGCCACTTCGAGGCGCGACCCCTCGGCCACCAGCACGCCCTCGCGGCGCACCAGCGTGCGCGCGTCGCGCAGCCCGGCCAGAGCCTCCTGCTTGCGCTGATCCTCCGGCATGGTCGACTGCCTGGCCACGAAGTCGTCGTAGCGGCGGCTCATCTGGCTGATCAGCGCCGTGAGGTCCTCGACTTCCTTCTTCAGCCGCGCCGCCTTCTCGCGCGCCTCGACGGCCGCCCGCGCGGCGGCGTCAGCGTCCGTATTGTTCTGGTTCGGCGCATCGAGCTGCTTGTTCGTGAGCTGCTCGGCCGCGTTCGACGTCGTGTTGTTGGCGGCCTGGCCGCCGGACATCGCCACGACCATCAGGATCGCCACGAGCACCACGCACAGCACCACGACGCCGACGATCAGGCCTGTCTTCTTCGGCCCCGCCGGCAGCATGTCGCTGTCGTCGTCGTACATCGCGTCGGTGCGATCGCTCGGCCGGGTGCGGCGTTTGGTCGTCACGCGGTTGCTGCGCCCCGGCGGCGGCGTGGCCGGCCGTGCGCTGCGCGACGAGATGCGTTGCGTGCGGCGCGTTACGGCGGCCGTCGAGCGGCCCGACGGACCAATGCGCAAACCCGTCGACGATCGTGCCGCGGCAGCCGCTGCGCGCGCCTCTTCCGGCACGTGCTCCTTGCAGTACGTGCGGTTCATCCACTCGACCGCCGAGCCCGCCGCGAAGTCCTCTTCGGGAATCCGCTTGTTGCACTGGCAACAGTATTTCAGGACAAAGCCGGGCACTCGGGACTCCTCATGCGGTGCACAACGCCACCGGGTTGCAGCAAGTGGATCAGAGCAGCAACCGGGCAGTGGGCGGGACGGCTTCAGGGCAGAAGTCAGGCAGGCGGCAGATTCAATTGCGTTCCGCGGTGGTGCCACACGGAACGGAACCGTGACGGCGATACGGAATTGTAACGCTAACCACGTACTGCGGCAAATCGTAACCGCCTGATCTTTGCCGAATTGCCCTTCGACCAGGCAAGGCCAAGGCCATCCGCTCGTCGCCTGCTGACATCCGTCTGCCGCATGCGGCCTTCGCTTCACGGCGAGCTTCCTTGCTGACTGCCTGAAGACATAAGATTCAAACCTGAAACAGGGTATTGTTGTTGTGATTACGCCTGTCAGAACGTGGACGGGGCCCTCGGTTCCGCTGCAAGTACAGCGCCAGATGGCGATTGCGCGTGGGTGGCCAAACCAGGATCCGGTCAGCGTTGTGTGAGCAAGTGGTCGGCTGGCCAACGGTCCAGGTGATCGGACCGGAAATCCGCGAAGCTGGTCAAATCCTTGCCTGGCAAGTGTTTCACACACGATTGAAAGTTGCCTGGTTGTTCACGCTGTTGGGCATGTGAGATCCGCGTGCTTGTCGTGCGCGGCCTGGCGTTCCTGGCGCTGGCATCTCGCAGCCGCGGTTGTTGCCTGTTGGTTCCACGCGGATAGCCCGCGGAACCCGTGTGGGAGCCTGTGGATCACGGTCGCCGGGTGTTGACAGGCGCCGCCAGCCTGTCGGCAATCGATGGCCGGTTGTGGATCGCTGTAGATTGCGCCGCCCGGGCTCCGAATTGCGCGCAGCCGGTTGACTCGCCGGGCTGCCCACCCGACAACGCCTCCGGCCCGCGACTGTCGCCACCGCTGTGTTGATTGATCGATGATGCGCATCCTGTTGCTTCCGCTGGTGCTGGTGGTCGGGGTCGTGGGCATGGTCGCGGTCGGCTGCAACGCGGCGCCGGTAACCGACGTCCGCCGCAACACAGCCCGGGTGGCCCTGTTGCCGCTGGTCAACATGTCCGGCCGCGACCTTGCCGCGGTGCCGGCCGTGTTCTGGGAGAGCCAGACGATCCAGCGTGTGCTGATCGCCAGTCGCGAGATCCGCGCGCCGCTCGAGGCGCTGCCGTTCCCGCCCGAAGCCCTTGTCGCCGCGGCTCACAAGCAGCCCAACTCGCCGCTGCTGCAGCTGCACTACGACGCGGACACGAAGGAGCTGGTCTGGCGCGAGACGATGTTCCAGGCGGACGTCGCACTGCTCGAGTCGCTCTCGGACGACCCCGAGTGGCGCACAGCCGTGGGGGTGCTCTGGGAGCAGGCGCGCACACGCACCGTCGACCTGCGCGCGCAGCTGCACGACAGTGTGGTGCGCCATCTCGGCGAGGTCGGCTTCGTGCTGGCCGACCTGACGGACTCGCCGCTCGGTGCTGACACCTCGCCGCCGCCCACCGGCAAGGACCCGGCGTACATCGAGCGCTTGCGCGCCGCGGCCGCGGCGACCCGTGCCAACGCGGTGTTGACGGTGACGGTGGAGGAGTGGGACTGGACCGACCTGTTCGAGCGCCACGAGTTGTACGTCGCGCTGGCCGCGGTGATGGCCGACCCCAACACGGGCCGTCCGATCTGGAACCGGCGCACCGGGCGGATCGTCTGCAAGGTCCCGGTCGACGTGGCCCACACGGGCATGATTGACCTGTCGAGCGCGTGGCCGCGGTTCATCGAGCTGCTCACGCAGCGGTTGTTTGACTGATCGGGCGCGTGTGTGGATCGGGTTCGTGTTGCAGGACCGCAGGTTGCGCGTCCGGGGACGCTTCCGGTGCTTTCCGCTTCAAGCCCACGGGCTGCTGCCCGTGGGTAACCCCGGGACACCTGCGCGCCGGAATACACCTGCTCGCGTCTGCACACACCTGCGAGCATGTCGCCGCACGCACGGCATATCTCACGCTTACCCACGGGCCGCAGCCCGTGGGCTTGAAGGTCACACACACACACCGCACACCGCACACCGCACACCGCACAATCCCCGCCCCCTAGAAGTCGCCCAGCACGCTCACCATGAACAACCACCCATCCGGGTTCGTGGCCGGGGCGCGGATGCGCGAATCAAACAGGTACGCACCGCCGGCTCGCACTTGCACGTGCGCAAACGCCTCATAGATGAAGAACGCGTCGATCTCCTGGCCGGGGCTGCCGTCGGAGTCCGAGTCCTGCGAGTTGTAGTTCGCGTACGCCACCTGCAGGCGGATGTGATAGTCGAGCCGCCACGACCCGAACACCTTCAGCGCCGAGTAGTTGGTGTGCCGACCCATGCCGAAGTCGGCCGAATCAACGGCCAGCGTCGTGGAGATGCTGCCGTATGAGACGAACCCCTCCTGCTTGCTGAAGGTCAGCGGGTCGTCGCCGGTCAGCAGCCAGAAGCTCACGTCAATGAACGCGGCACCATCCGGGAACGTGTAGCGGAAGCCGCCGTACGCCGCCTCACCCGAGAACTCGTTGCCGAACTCGAAGGCCGCTTCGCCGTAGACCATCACCTCGGGCGACGCCGCGAGGCGCAGGCCGGCCCAGATGACTTCCATGTCGGGGCCGTTCTGGTCGAACCAGCGGGCGTAGCCACCGATGAACGCCGCCTTGTAGCCGGTGTTCAGCGGCGTCTGCAGGCCGGTCACCGGCGTGGCCTTGCTCTCCAGTGTGAGCGTGGCCTGCACGGCCGTGATGTACACCGTGTTGGCGTCGTTGCTGAGGTCGCGGTTGAGGTACGCGGCCCAGCCGTCGAAGGTGAGCGCACGCTCGGGCGAGAGGCGCGCCTGGATGCCGATCGGGTGCATGCGATCGAACGCCGCCGGCCCGCGGCCGTGGCGCGTGTCAAACCACAGCGAGCCGTGGCCCTCCCAGAGCTTGTCGGCCGAGGTGTCGACGCCGAGGTTGAAGTGCGCGAGCCCGGCCCGGATCGCGATGTCGAGGTTGAACATCCGGCGGATCTCGACGAACAGCTCGTCGATCTCGAGCGTGGGGTTCTCGCTGCCGACCACGGCACCCTGCGTGCGCGGAAAGCCGCTGCCGAAGCTGCCGTTGAAGTCGCGCCGGCGCGTGGCCAGTGAGGCGAACACGCCGCCGTCGTCGTTGAAGCGGAAGTCGATGTCGAGGCGGAAGTAGGCCGAGATGAACTCGAACCCCTTGCCCGAGCCGCTGCGATAGAAGGAGTCCTGGTAGATTGCGTCGAAGCGCACCGCGGCGCCGAGGATCACCTTGACGTCGCGCTCGTCGGTGCGCACGTCGGGCCGGCCCTGCGCGGCAGCGGCGTGCAGATGCAGTGTCGCCAGCAGCACGAACAGAAGCGGCAGCAATGCCGTGGCAACGGTCGTGGCGACCAGTCGGCCGATCATCGAATGGAGTATCCGCAGGGGCGAGTGCACGCGGAGGGCGGCATCAATCCGGCACGGGAGCCTAGCCCCCTCGCGTGTGCCGGCGCAAGTTGAACGTCCGCCGTGCGTCAGTGGTGGCCTTCTTCGTCGGCGTTGCGGTAGTCCATGCTGTGTTTGCCCGGCCCCATGACCATCAGGCCGAGCAGCAGCAGCGCCGCCATCGCGACCGGCGACCAGGTGTCGTAGCTCTTGTTGGTGTCGATCACACGGACCAGGAAGATGATCTGCGTGACGAAGATGGCGGTGGCAGCGAAGCGGGCGACGAGGCCGATGATCAGCAGCACGCCGCCGAGCAGCATCATCACGGCGATGGCGAGACCGATTCCGACGTAGCCCGACTCGCCGATGCCGGTGATGCTCATCGCGCGCA
Source organism: Planctomycetota bacterium (assembly GCA_050249295.1). Classification (GTDB taxonomy): domain Bacteria; phylum Planctomycetota; class UBA8742; order SKZP01; family SKZP01; genus JBFWQT01. The sequence continues at coordinate 2,621 of JBFWQT010000134.1, read as the reverse complement.
CCTGCACGCCAGCCTGGTGCCAGCCGTCGCGTCCGCGTTCGAGGATCTGCCATCCGCCGATGATGAAGACGATGCCGGCGCCGCCGCGCATCAGCAGCAGGGCGAAGTCGCGGTACTTGTCGAGCCAGTTCATCGCGAGTTTGTCGCGCAACGACATGGTGGGTCTCCGGGTGCGGGGCGGACCCGGGTAGATTACACCGACTGGACGCGCGTGTCCGCGATCCGGTATTGGTTGCTGCTCCGCGAGATGAATGGTCCGTCGTGAAGAACCTGCGACTGCACGAACGACAGAACGCCACACGGAAGTGGGTGTGGGTCACCACCCTGTCGCTTCGACTGGCGGCGCTGGCGGTGGCGTGGCGGATGACCGATGGAACGATGTTGGAGTTCGTCGGGTTCCGCACGCGGGCCGCGGGGCTGCTCTGGGCGTCGTTGGTGATTGTGCTGACCGGCTGTGCAGCGGCGCGCATCGCGGCCCCGATGATGACCGAACGACCACGCCAGCCAACTCCCGGCGAGCGAGCGGGGCGCTGGCCCGTACTGCGGCCACTGATGCATGCCGTGGTGGCGAACTGGCTGCCGATGGCGGCGCTGCTGTTGATCGGCACCGCGACCAGCACGCCGACGCCGCGCGGTGCGGTTTTGCTTCATGACACGTCGGCGAACGCGTGGGCGGCCCAGTGGGCCCCCTCGCTGGCCCTGGCGCTCGCGTGGGCAGCCGCGTTGCCGGCATTGCCGATCGCCGCTTTCACCGCGAGCGGGTGGTGGCCGTGGTCGGCCTGGGCCGAGTCGGTACGCCTGCTGAGGGGGCGGTTTCTGAACACGATGTTTCTGCAGGTCACGCTGCCGATCGTGATCGGGGTGGTCGGAATGGCCATTGCGCCAGTCGCCTGGTTCGGCCTGCTATACGGCGGCGCACTCCTCGGATGGGCGCCCGTGAACATCTTGGCGTCCGCACCGATCTGCTACGTCGCACTCGGCGTGGCGCTGTCGTGCAACTTTCGAATGATCGGCATTGCGGCAGCTGCCATGCCGGATCAGCCACCGCGACAGCAGCTGTTTGTTGCGCAGGTCGCGACTCCGGAGTTGCCGTCGGTTCCGCCGAGCCCGACTCGCTGGATGGCGGCGGACAATCACGCGGATGACCTGAGCTTGCCGCTACCGCCCGCGCCGCCGCCCGTCACCGATTGAGATGTCTCTCCAGGCGAGCCGGCGGTGTACGCGATACGCTTCCTGAGCCCACAGGGATGCCCAATCGGCGATTTCGCCATCACGCAGCGCACTCCGTGCGTATCAAGTGGTTGCACCCGGAGACCCCGCACCACGCGGCCCCGGGCGCGGCCGACCGCCAGCGTGGTACTATTGGATCGAAGCACGCAGCGAGCGGCCTCAAACGCGAATCCGCCATTCTGATCCGGCGACGGAGATGATCGATGCAGGTACCGACGCCCGCCCTTGATGGAGTCCGCCCCGGCCACCCGCTGCGTCACGAATGGCGTCGCGTCGCGATGCTCGGCGTGGCCGTGATCGCCGCGCTCGTCGCGCTGCCCGGCATCGCCCCGGCCCAGGATCCGCCGGCGCAAGGCCACCAGAACGTCGGCGTCGTCGCCAACCCGAACACGCGCGAGAAGCTGGCCGACGGCGAGGAGTACCTCCGGCGCGCCGAGCTGGCGCAATCGCCGGCGGCCCGCCAGGAGAACCTCGCGCGAGCCGTCGAGGCGCTGCAGGAGCTGATCGAGGAGCCGCGCTACCGCGGCGACGTCGTCGAGCGCCACGACCTGAAGCTCTATGCCGGTGCGCCGCGCAGCGCGCGCGAAGCGCTGATCCGCGCCGGCGCCGACGCGATGCAGGCCTACCGCCAGGCGTTCACCTCGCGCGCCGATGAAGAGCTGCGCCGCGCGCGCATCAACCGCCGGCCCGACGAACTGAAGGCCGTGCTCTACCGCTTCCCGTTCACGAAGGCGGCGCTCGACGCCGGCCTGATGGCGGCGCGCCTGTCGTGGGAACGCGGCGACCTGCTGAACGCCGCGGCGACGTGCCAGCGCGTGCTCGAGCGCGACGACCTGGAGACGCCGGACGTGGCCTCGCTGATCGCGATTGCGGCGTCGTGCTACGCGCGTCTCGGCCGCGTCTATGAGTGCGAGCAGATGCAGCAGCTGGCCACGAAGCGTGCGGCGGGCGCGAGCGTGTTGCTGGGCGACACGGTGCGCGACCTCGCCGGCGTGCTGCGCGAGCTGGTCAAGGCGGCCGGGCAGCGCCGGGTGGATCCCGACCTCTCGTCGCCGTGGCCGAGCATCGGGGGCGACCTGACCAACAACCGCGCCGCGATCGGCCAGCCCGAGCCGGGCACCGAGAAGTGGCGCGCGCGCATGCCCAGCGATATCGGCGCCAGCCCGACCGGCAGCTTCAACCTGCGCTACCCGCAGCTCGACCTGCCGCGGCGCTTCCCGGTGATCAGCGGCTCGCGCCTGTTCGTGCCCAACCGCACCGGCCTTGCTGCGTACGACCTGTTCAACGGCGACCTGCTCTGGAACGTGCGCAACGACGCGACGCGCGAGCAGTTCTTCTGGGACGAGATCGACCCCGCCGTGATCTACACCGCCGCGGTTGATGGCGACGAG
>JBFWQT010000133.1:0-14060 GCA_050249295.1 Planctomycetota bacterium | reverse complement strand
CACCCGCTCTCGCAACGCTTCCGACAACATCCGGCCGCCCCCCGCAGACCCGGTTACCAACACAATACGAAACTACGCAAGTCATTCAAACCGAATGACATACAGATGTCCAACAGCAGATGCTCCCATGGTTTCAACCATGCCGTGGCGTCGTTGGGGCTGTCGGAGCGGCCTGCGGAGCTACTTGCCCGTCACGATCGCAATCCCGCTGCTCGTCCCGATCCGGTTCGCACCCGCCGCCAGCATCGCACGCGCCGTGGCCGTGTCGCGCACGCCGCCCGACGCCTTCACGCCGACATCCACACCAACTGTCGCGCGCATCAGCCGGACGTGCTCGATTGTCGCACCGCCGCCGGCAAAGCCGGTGCTGGTCTTCACGTAGCGCGCACCACCCGCCACCGCCAGCCGGCAGGCGGTGACGATCTCGTCGTTGGTCAGCAGCGCGGTCTCGAGGATCACCTTCACCGGCACACCCTCGGCCGCGACCACCACCTCCGAGATGTCACCCACCACCGCGTCGAGCCGGCCCGACTTGAGCGCACCGATGTTGATCACCATGTCGATGTCGGTGGCGTGCTGCGCCATGCAGTAGATCGTGTCCATCACCTTGGTTTCGGTGGCAACGTTGCCGTGCGGGAAGCCGACCACCGTGACCACCTTGCACCGGGCCGCGCCGTCGGGCCCGCGCAGCAGCTTGCGCACCAGCGGCAGGAACACGTTGGCCACGCAGATCGCGCCGAAGTCGTAGTCGAGTGCTTCCTGGCACAGCGTGGTGATCTGCGCGACCGTCGCGTCCGGCTTGAGCAGCGTGTGGTCGATTGCCGTCGCGAGTTGCAGGTCGACGCCCTCCACCGGCCGCGCGGTCAGCGGCTCGGCGTTCTGCGCCAGAATGTAGTCGGCGGCCGGCAGGTCACTCTCGACCTGCGCCATCAGCCTGGCTGCGTCCTTCGCACTGATCGGGTGTTTCGCGTCGCTCATGTGTTGCGGTTCAATCAGGCCTGATCCGGCGTCCACGAACGGATCGCGTCGACCGCCTCGGCCAGCGTTACCGAGGCTTCGCTGCCGTCGGCGATCGACTGCAGCACCACCTCGCCGGGCCGCCCGGTGGGCTGCACCGTGAACGGTACCTTCATCGTCGCGGCACGACGCAACTGCTGGGTCATCGGCTCGGCGGGGTCAAAGGTGAACTCGCAACTCACGCCGGCGTTGCGCAACTCGGTGGCCAGCGACATCGCGGCACCAGCCTGGCTCGGCCCGGGCACGACCACCAGTGCGCGCAGCGACAACCCGCCACCCGGCGGCGTGCGACCGAGCTTCTGCAGCGCCTCCACCAGCTGATCGACGCGCACGCCGAGGCCGACCGCCGGCACCATCTGCCCGAGGAACACGCTCACCAGGTCGTCATACCGGCCGCCCGAAATCACCGAACTGAAGCCCGGCATCGACGCGATGCGCGTCTTGAACACCGTGCTCGTGTAGTAGTCGAGGCTGCGCGTCGTGAACAGGTCTATCTCCAGCGCCTCGTCGGGCACGCCCAGCGCACGCGCGCCGGCCAGCACCTCGCGCAACTCCGACACGGCCGCGCGCGCCAACTGCGAACCCGAGAAGCGCTTCGCCGCCTCGTCGAGCCGCGCCTCCAGCGTGCCCACCGGCAGCGTCAGCGTCTCGAACACGCGCGCGACGTCCTTCTCCGGCAGCTTCACGTCTTCGGTCAGCGCGCGGCGGACTTCCTCCTCGCCAATCGTCGCCATGCGGTTGAGCAGGCGCAGCAGCGAGAGGAAGCGGCTCTCGTCGAGGCCCATCACGTTCTGCAGGCCGCGGTAGATCTTGCGGTTGTTGAAGCAGATGGTGGCGCCGTGCACGCCGAGTTCCTTCAGCAGCGCGTGCGCCAGCGCAATGCACTCGGCGTCCGCCAGGCTGCTGCGCGTGCCCACGATGTCGGCGTCGCAGACCATGCTCTCGCGCGACCGGCCGGTCGGGTTGACGCTGAAGATCATGCCGGTCTGGTAGCGGCGGATCGGCAGCTTGAGGTTGCGATGATTCATTGCCACGTGACGCGCGAGCGGCACCGTCAGGTCGGCTCGCAGCGCCACGCGCTGGCCGTTGTCGGTCAGGCGGTACACCTGGCGCTCGGCTTCCTGGCCGTACTGGCCGACGAGCATGTCGGCGTGTTCAATCGCCGGCGTGCGCATCGGCGCGAAGCCGAACGCCTCGAACACGCGGCCGATGCGTTCGACCACATGATTGCGCAGTGAGCTGACGTCGGGCGGGAAGTCACAGAAGCCGTCGAGCAGCCGCGGTTCAACCAGGGCCATGGCAAGCAGTCGGGGCCGGGGTCGGTCGTCGTGGTCAGGCCGGGCGTTCTACCAGATGCCCGCGCGCGATGTCGCGCCCGCCGGTGCTGGCTCGCACGAAAAATGTCTGGATCGCGCTTGACTCCGCGTCGCACGCATCGCTATACCCCGCGCCGGTTGCACCATTCCGTTTGCCGCTCCCCGCACCGCGCTCGCATGTTCCACCTCGCTGCTCCTGCCTGTTGTACCTGTGCCACGGCCCCGCGGGCCGGTTGGCGGGCAACGGTGTGAACAGCGCGGGTTGATCGGAACACGCGCAACGACGCAACACACACCTGTACCTGCTGCCGCCTGACGGGGTCTTCACCTCCGCCAGGCGTTTTGCGTTTCGCACCGTCACTCGCGCACAGCAGCAGCAGGTTCCCGGCATGACCCCGTCCGCTCGACACATCGTTGTCCGCTCCTCCACCCGGCCGCCCGTCCGGCGTGCGTGGTGGCCGGTACTGATCGCCGCCGGCGTGTTGCTCGCCATCAAGTCCGGATTGGTCACCGCCATCCTCTTCTGATTCTCCATGACCGCCGCCACCATCACGTCTGACCGCATGCACTCGCTCGCACACACCGCGCGGTCGCGCTCGCGGGTGCGTGGGCGCGCAGCGTGGGTGTGGCCGTGGGTTCTGCTCGCGGCGCTCGTCGGGCTGGCGCGGCTGTCGTACGCGGCGCTGCCGGTGGTGCCGTGGCCGGTGCATGCACTGCTGATCGGCATGCTCGCTGGCAACCGCCTGGCCAGCGTGTGGCGGCGCGACCTGCCGGTGGAGTTGCCGCTGCTGGTCGGGTTGATCCTCGTCGGCGCGCAGGTGCACGGCGCGCTCTTCGCCACACTCTCACCGCTGATCGTGCTGCCGGTGTTGCTGGCCGTGGCACTGTGGACGGCCGCGCTCGCGCTGGTCGCGCGCCTCGGCTGGATGCCGCGCCGCCTGGCTGCGTTGCTCGCGCTGGGCCTCAGCGGGTTCGGCATCTCGGCGATCACTGCTGCTGCCGCCGCCGACCCGGAGGCGAACGGCGAGACGCAGGTCTACGCGACCACCGTCGTGCTGCTGACCGGCGCGCTCGGTCTGCTGTTGATCGTGCCGCTCGCCGCGCTCGGCGTGTCGCTGGATGCGCTCGGCGTGTGGGCCGGCGCGAGCATCGCCAACACCGCCGAGGCCGTGACCGCGGCCGACGCCATCTCCGCGCAGGCCGGCCACACCGCAGCCGCGATCAAGCTGGCGGTGAATGCGCTGCAGGGCCTGCCGATCGTGCTCTACGTGTTGCTGCTCCGGTCCGAGGCGCGACCGTCAACGCCTGTCCGGGAGTTGCGCTTCAAGGCGAGCCGGGGACGGAAGTCCCCGGAGTCAGATTCCGTGACCAGCCTGCAAGGCGGATCGGATGGGATCGGGAATCAGACTACGGGGGCTTACACCCCCGGCTCGCCCGGAATCGGAATTCCCGGACAGGCTCTCACCGTCGCGGCTCGGATGATCCAGCACGTGCCGGTCTTCGTCTTCGGGTTTGTGCTGCTCGCGGCGCTCGGCATGCTGGATGTGTTCACTCCGGCCGAGCGCGCGAGCCTGCACAACATCACCCGCTGGCTGTTCCTCGCCGCACTCGTCGGCGTCGGCTTCCGCACGCGCCCGCTCGCACTCGCGCGACTTGGCTGGCGGCCCGCCCTGATCGCCACCGCGCTGTGGCTCGGCATCTCGTGTCTCGTGCTCGTCTGTTGTTGCCGGCTCGCCGCCTGACGACTTCACCGACGACTTTGCACGAACGACACGAGTTGCCGTCATGACTACCGCTACCCTTCCGCCCCCGGCCCCGGCCGATTCCGCGCGCCGTCGCGCCGTGCTCTCGCGTCGCGAGCGCATTGCCCTGCAGGCGGCGCACCTCGAGGATGCGACGCCGCGCGACATCCTCGCGTGGGCGCTCGACACGCACGGCGACCGCCTGCTGGCGACCACCGCGCTCGGCGCCGGCGGCGTGCTGCTGCTGCACGAGCTGCACCGGCTCGCGCCCGGCCATCCCACGTACCTGATCGACACCGGCAAACTGTTCGACGAGACGCTGGCCTACCGCGACTACCTGATCGCCGCGTTCGGCTTCCGCATCGTCACCGTCGCGCCCGCGCTCGACGAGGCCGCGTTGGCCGCGCAGCACGGCGAGACGCTGTGGGAGACCGACCCCGACACCTGCTGCCGGCTGCGCAAGGTCGAGCCGGCCGCGGCGCTGAAGCGCGAGCACGACGCGTGGGTCTCGGCGCTGCGCCGCGACCAGGGCGGACTGCGCGCGACGCTGCCCGCGGCCGAGGTCGATCGCGACGGCGTGGTCAAGGTCTACCCGCTGATCAACGTCACGCGCGCGCAGATCGACGGGCAACTACGCGACCTCGGCATCCTGCAGCACCCGCTGCACCGCCACGGCTACCTCAGTGTCGGCTGCGTGCCCTGCACCTCGCCGACCTGCGGCGCCGGCGGCGGCGGCGACAACGGCGAACGCGCCGGCCGCTGGGCGAGCACCGGCAAGACTGAGTGCGGCCTGCACTTCGCGACCTGAACTTCGAACGAATCAACGACGAACGACTTCACGCATTCAACGACGAGGACTGGATCATGACGACTCCTTACTTCATTGCAGCTGACCTGAACGGATTGCCCGTCCTGGTGGTGGGCGCGGGCCGCGTGGCCACGCGCAAGGTGCGCGAGCTGATCGCCGCCGGCGCGCGGGTGACCGTGATCGCGCCCCGCGCGAGCGACGAGTTGCGCGACATCGCGGCCGCCGGTCGCGTCGAGTGGCTCGCGCGCGAATGGCGCTGGACTGACATCGGCAGGCCTGCCGCGCTGCTCTTCGCGGCGACCGACGACGCGCCGCTCAACGCGCGCATCCATGTGCAAGGTCGGCGCGTGGGCAAGCTGGTGAACACCGCGACGGCCGGCACCGGTCGCAGCTTCTCGACGCCCGCCGTCGCGCACGGCGACGGTGTGAGCGTGGCGGTAAGCACCCACGGCGCGAACGTGCTGCGCGCGTTGCAGTGGCGTGATCGCATCGCGAAGCTCTTGCCTCCCACCGCTGCCGTTGAAGCCCACGGGCTGCCGCCCGTGGGCAGCGTTGCGACTTCGAGCCACATCGCAACCTCGCAGATCGCGCTTGCGCCCGCCACCGTGACCCTCGTCGGTGCCGGTCCTGGCGACCCCGACCTGCTCACCGTCGCCGCGGTTCGCGCGCTCGAACGCGCCGACGTGATCGTGCACGACCACCTCGTCTCGCCCGACATCCTCGACGACCACGCGCGGCCCGACGCCGTGCGCATCGACGTCGGCAAAGATCCGTTCGGCCGCGTGACGACGCAGGACGAGATCCACCGCATTCTGCTGCGCGAGGCGCGCGACGGCCGGCAGGTGGTCCGGCTCAAGGGCGGCGACCCGTTCGTCTTCGGTCGCGGCACCGAGGAGATCGAGCAACTGGCCGCGGCGGGCGTCGCGTTCCGCTTGATCCCCGGCGTGTCGTCGCTCACCGGCGTGCTCGGCGCGGCCGGCGTCGCGGTGACGAAGCGCGGGCGCAACCACGGGTTCGCGGTGTTCTCGGCGGCTGACCCGACGCCCGGTGCCGACTTCTCGCGCTGGGCGCAGACGCCGGGGCCGCTGGTGATCTTCATGGGCGTGCGCCGCGCCGGTGAGATCGCGCGCGGATTGATTGACGGCGGGCGCGCGAGTGACGAGCCGGTGGTGGTGATTGCGCGCGGCGGCACGCCGACGCAGCGCGTGGTGGAGACCACGCTCGACGAGCTGGGCACCGGGATCCTGCGCGACGCGGCCGAGTGGACGCCGGCGCTGATCGTCGTCGGTGCAGAGCGCGAGGTGGCGTTCGCGGCGCGAGCGCTCGACGGGCAGACCGTGGCGGTGTCCGGCCGGCTCGACGATGCGCGAGCGGATGCGCTGCGGGCGGAGGGGGCGATCGTCGCGCGGGCGGTGGCGGAGGCGCCGGGGCACGTGTTCGCGACGGAGGTGGTGCGCGAGAACGTCAGCGAGTCGCGGCGCATTGCGAGCATGGGGCTCGCGGTGTGAGCGAGCGCACGGGGCAATCGCACGGTTGCCCACGGGCCGCAGCCCGTGGGCTTCAACAGGAATCCGATCCAACACAGGAAGCGACATGACCACCGACAACTTCACGCACGTCGAGCACGCCAAGCTCGACAGTCGCCACCTTGCGGGCGACATCGCACCGACCCTGCGCGACACCACCACCGACGGCTTCAGCGCCGACGACCAGGCGGTGATCAAGCACCACGGCATCTACCAGCAACAGAATCGCGACACGCGCGGCAAGGGTGGACCCGACGACAAGCCGCCAGCGTCGTTCATGGTGCGCACCCGCATCCCCGGCGGCGTGCTGACCGCAGCGCAATACCTCGCGCATGACGACCTCGCCGACACGGCTGGCAACGGCACGCTGCGGATCACCACCCGGCAGGGCCTGCAGCTGCACGGCGTGCCGAAGGGCGACCTGACGGCGACGGTGCGCGCGATCAACGACACGCTGCTGACCACGCTGGCGGCGTGCGGCGACGTGGTGCGCAACATCATCCTCAGCCCGGCGCCGCCGCGCACCGAGGCCGAGCAGCAGGTGCTCGATCTGGCGCGCGAACTCTCGGTGGCGACACTGCCGCGCACGCGGGCGTACCACGAAATCTGGATCAACGGTGAGCCGCGCGAGGAGCTGTCGCCTGCCGAGCCGCCTGCCGAGCCGCTCTACGGCGATCGCTACCTGCCGAGAAAGTTCAAGATCGCGATGGCGCTGCCCGGCGACAACAGCACCGACGTGTTCGCGCACGACCTCGGCATCGTCGCGCTGATCCGCCGCAACACGCTCGAAGGCTTCACGCTGCTCGTTGGCGGCGGACTCGGCATGACGCACAAGAAGCCCGACACGTTCCCGCGGCTCGCCGACCCGTTCGCCACCGTGGCGCCGGGCGAGCTGATCGACACGGTGCTGGCGATCGTGCGCGTGTTCCGCGATCACGGCGACCGCACCAACCGCAAGCACGCGCGGCTCAAGTACATCATCCACGAGAAGGGCGTGCAGTGGCTGCGCGACGCCGTGGCCGCCGACCTCGGCCGCGAGCTTGCGCCGCCGCAACCGCTGCCGGTGCTGCTGCCGCAGTTGCACCTCGGCTGGCACCGCCAGGCCGACGGCCGGTGGTTCGTCGGCCTGTTCGTGGAGAACGGCCGCATCCGCAACAGCGACGAGTCGCAGTTCCGCAGCGGGTTACGCGCGGTGATCGAACGCGTGCAACCGACCGTGCGACTCACGCCGCATCAGGACATCGTGCTCGCCGACATCGCCGACGCCGACCGCGCGCAGGTCGAGGACCTGCTGGCTGCGCACGGCATTCGCCCGGCCGACGCGTACAGCAAGCTGCGCCGGCACAGCATGGCCTGCCCCGCGCTGCCGACCTGCGGCCTGGCGATCACCGAGGCCGAGCGGCAACTGCCGGAGGTGATCGACGAACTCGAAGCCGAGCTGGTGCGGCTCGACCTGGCGGACGAGCTGATCACGGTGCGCATGACCGGCTGCCCCAACGGCTGCGCGCGGCCGTACGTGGCCGACGTCGGGCTCGTGGGCCGCTCGCTCAACAAGTACACGCTGTTCGTCGGCGGCCGGTCGGACGGCACGCGCCTGAACCAGGCGTACGCCGACCTCGTGCCGGCCGATCGCATCGTGTCCGAGCTGCGGCCGCTGCTCGAGCTGTGGCGCGTGGGCCGCTTGCCGGGCGAGAGTTTTGGCGACTGGTCCGACCGCCTCGGCATCGAGGAGTTGCAATCGCGCGCAGCCGAGTGGAAGCGCGTGGGCCGCAACAGTGGTCGCGCAGTGGCCGTGGGCGTGTAGGTCGCGGTCACCGACAACCAACGAGCACGGCCGGCGTGATTGCGAGTGCGATCACGCCGGCCGGTCTTCGTGTGGTCGACAATCAGCGGCCGAGTTGCGCGCGCGAGCTGGCCAGCTGTGTCGGGGTCAGCGGCGTCCAGTTGCGGTTCGGATCGCCGGCGAACGACTGGCCCGGGGTTGCGAGCAGCGCAGCGGCGAGCGCACGCGCGTCGTCCGAGGGGTCCTGCGGCAGCACGAGCATCAAGCGCGACGCGAGCGGGTACGCGCCGGCGATGATGTACGGCGCCTCGGGCGGCACCGGCGACTTGCCGTCACCCTGCAACGGCAGAGCGCGCGAGCCCGCACCGACCCAGCTCGCATCGTCCAGCGCCAGCACCGACGGATCGGCCCCGGCAGCGGTCGCGAGCTGCATGTCGCTGGTGGCGCGCGTGATCGACGCTGGCAACTCGTTGCCGTCGTTGAGCCACACGGCGAGCCATTTGCTGGCCGGCGAGTGCGCGGGCGGCAAGATCAGGCGGATGCCGCGCGACTCCCATTCGGTGCCCGCGCATGCGTCCGGGTCCAGCTGGCCGAACGTGGTCGGCGCGTCGGCCGCGCCACGGACCAGCGCGCGCACGGCGTCGAGCGAGATGCGCGTCACCGGGCAGGCGCTGTTCGCCATCACCGCGACGGCGCGCGTCGCCACCGGCACCGCGATGCCGCCGGGCACCTGCTGTTCGCGCAACTCGTCGAAGGCCGTCTGCGTCGCCGACGTCGCGACGAGCGCAGCGACCGAGTTGCCGTCGGCAACCGTCTGCATCGCGGCGGCTGCGTCGTCGGCCGATGCGAAGGTGAGCGTCGCGCCGGGCGTGTAGCGCTGCAGCACGCGACCGCCGAACGCGGTCCACGAGCCGGCCAGGTCGGCGGTGGTGCCGACCATCAGCTCGCGCGTGTCACCCTTGGCGACGTCGATGCCGGGGTCGCTCGACGGTCCGGGACCGGGACCAGGTCCGGGACCGGGTCCGGGACCGGGCGCCGGATCGGTCGACGGTGTCGTCGGGTCGACCGGCGGCGTCTGCGCGCCAGCCGTGGGGATCGGTCGCGAGGCGGCGTTGCGCGCGTCGGGGCCGAACACGCAGGTCATGAGCATCTCGTCGAACGTCGCACGCACCTGCTCGAACGACGCCGCCAGCGACCGGCAGTGCAGCATCACCACGCGATCTCCGACGACAAAGAAGGTGTGGTAGGCGCGCCACATCGTGTTGTTTGCGCTGGTCCGCATGAACTCGATCTCGACGACCGGCATCTGGCCGGACTGGCACGCCACGCGCGAGCGCTGCACCAGGCGGAACTGCGGCAGAGCCTGACCCTGCGAACCGAGCCATGCATCAACGAACTGGTCGATCGTGTCACTCGACACCGGGCCGGCTCCCGGATTGGCCTGGTAGAAGATGAGCACCTGCTCGTTGCTCGGCCGCGCCGGGTTCGGCGAGAACACGTCGACGTCCTGCGTCTGCGTCTGCACCTGCGCGTAGCCGGCCGGCACCACGAGCGCGTAGGGGTACGACGGGTTGGCGGTCACGAACCAGTGCCGATCGGTACCGGCGGTCGGCTGCGGGTCAGGATCAGGGCCGGGACCAGGACCGGGACCAGGACCGGGTTGCGTGGGCGGGCGCGAATCGAGGGCCGCCGACATCATCGAGGTGCGGATCGCGGTCTCATCGGCCGCGCTGATCGGCCCCAACGCATAGAACAGCACCAGCCACATGTGCGTGTTGACCCGCACCGGCGCCGAGCCGAGGATGATCAACCGGCCGGTCTGTCCGCCCGGTGCGTTGAAGTTGCAGATCCGGAGATGGCCCGGCCCGCCGGTGAGTTGCACGGCCTCGCTCGACACCGACTGTGCGCCGGGGAAGTTCTGCGAGTTGCCCTCCATCACCTGCTGCGTGAATGCGTCGAGGCTGGCGGTCTTGTTGTTGCCGCCGGCCGGGACCGGGAAGAAGTAGAGCTGGAACTCGCGCCGCGGCGTAGTGCCGGGCGGCGGGAGGAAGAACGGGCGACCGGGCGTGTCAGGGTTCTGCGTATAGCCAGCTGGCGGAATGATCGAGACGCTGACCTCGGGGATGAACACGCGCCGGCTCTCGTCCGGCTGCTGTGCGCTGGCCGACGACGGGGCAACCACCACCAGCAGGGCGAGTATCAGCGCTGGCGCCAGCCACGCCTGCAACGGGGCGCGGGGCGTCGTGTGCGTCGTCGCGGCAATCGGGAGTCGGTTCAGGCTGCTCATGGATTCGATCGGGGTTGTTGCCCATCATCAGCGGCTGTTGCCGCCGAACATCATGCACCACACGCGGCCGCGCCGTGAGACGGCACCATCCACGAACGGGTCGTCGGGGTCGCCGACCAGGCCGAGCAGGTTGGCGTGGTGGCCGGGCGAGAGTTGCCAGGCCTCCAGCACCTGCTGCGGCGTGCAGTCGGTGGATTCCATCTGATAGAGGTTCTCGCCGACGGGGCCGAGGAAGCCGACCTCGCGTGCCCGCGTGAGCGGCGTGCTCTCACCGATGATGTGCGCGACGCGGCCGCCCTTGCAGCGCTCGGCGTGCGCAGCGGCGGCGCGCCACAGGTTGCGGTTGAAGCGCAGGCAGGTCAGGCCGAGCATCGCGCGATAGTCGTTGATCGCGCGGAACACGGCCTTCTCCTCTTCGAGCGTTTCGCGCACCTGCCGTGACGCGCCGTCAGCGATGTCGGCGAAGGCCATCGCATTGATGCCCGTGTCGATGCCGGCGTTCACTTCCAGCAGCGTGTCGCCGTTGGCGTCGCGGCGCGAGTCGCACCAGCCGACGACGTAGTCGGGCGGGATGCGCGTGCGCCACTCGCCGGTCTGGTCCTTCACGGCGGTCTGGATGCGGTCGAGCCACGCGGCATTGTCGGCGGCCGGTGCGTCGGGTGCCGGTGCTGCCGGTGCCGCCGGTGCGGCGGCTTCGCACAGGCCGAGCAGCGCGTCGAGCGAGGCCACCGACTCGCCGGCCAGGCGCGTGAGCCGCAGCGCGGCCGGAGAGCCCGGCGTCGAGACCAGTGCGCGCAAGGTGCGCAGCCGCTGCTGCAGATCGGCGCGCCAGGCGGCGTCGTCGGTCGGCGGCGTCCTGGCCGAGCGCGCGACAAACTTGAGGAACTCGGCGCGCTCGTACAGCAGCCGCTGGCGCAGTTGATCGACGAGCTTGTCGCGGCGCGCGTCGGCCCGCATGTCGAGCGACTGCGAGAGCACCAGATACGAGATGTACTCGAGGATCACGTCGGTGGCCGAGCGCAACGGCGCGAGCGCCTGCGCGACAGCGGCGCGCCCCTCGGCGGTCTGCTGGCGGCTCCACTCGGCCACGAGGTCGGCCAGGCGGAAGCGCAGCAGCGCGGCCGTCGCGCGGTCGGGCTGGGCGCCGGCGCGGTACGCCTCGTCGACATACTGTTGTGCCTGGTCGAGGCTCGTCGTCCCGCCGTGGCGGATGATGACCTCGGCCGCGGCCAGCTTCTCGACCGCCGGCGCATTGCCGGCCGGCAGCGTGACGCGCGAGGCGGGCGTGCGATCCTCGACCGGCTTCTCGCTGATCAGCGCCATCGGAATCGCCAGCTGCAGGCGTTCGGGGCGGCCGCGCTTGCCGGTGACGAACAGGTCGAGTTCGAAGGTCAGCACGTCGGCGGTCTTCTTGACCACGGTGCCTTCGAAGCGCCGGCCATCGTTGAGCGTCACCGTGTCGGCGCGCGCGGCGGCGGCCTGCGCGAGCAGCAGCCAGCACAGACAGGCCCCGATGCGGGCAGCCGGTGTGGTGCGCAGGCGGATCATGGCGAGACTGGGCCGTCGACAATGAAGCGAAGCGGGAACCACCTTGTGATGATAGTCGCCAGCCGATGGCCTGGCATTCGAAAAGCTCAGACGGTTGCGATCGGCGATTGCCGATGGCGTCCGGTCGCGCGGGCCGGCCCGGTTTGCTATCTCGCTCCGACTCACCCGCCCCGTCGCACTCATTACCGTTGACGAAGCACCTGCTCACGTTCCTCCGGCTCGCGCTGCTCGCAGGCGGCATCGTTGCGCTCGTCCTGCTGATCGATGCCGAAGGCGCCGACAAGGTGCTCGACGCGATCTGGCTGGCGGCACCGTGGCTGCCGGTGCTGTTCCTGTTCGAGGCGGCGTGGGTCGGCTGGGACGTGCTGGCGGTGCGCTCGCTCTACGGGCGGGCCGGCAAGCGGGTGCCGTGGTCGATGTACATCCGCTCGGCGCTGATCGCGTATCCGTTCATGAGATTGCTGCCGGCCGGACGTGCCGGTGCCGAGGCCGCGCGCGCCACCTGCCTGGCTCCGTGGGTCGGCGCGGGGCGCGCGTCGGCGGTGGGCGTGCAGGCGCAGGCGGCCGGGCTTGCCGGCAACTTCCTGATGAGCGCAATCTGCCTCGGCGTCGTCGGCGCGACGCTCGGCCCGGCGCACTGGATCTTCGTCGGCCTGATGATCAACGGCACGGCCGGGCTGGTCGGCAGCGTGCTGATCTTCCTCGCGATCCGCGGCCGGCTCGGCGGCTTCCTCGGCCGGCGCTTCGCGTTCCTCAAGCAGAGCGGGACGACCTTCGACCGGCACGTGCGGATCACGCCGGTGTTCCCGCCGGCTGCGATCTTCTACTCGATGCTCGGGCGGATGACGCAGGGCGTGCAGTACGTGTTCTTCGTGGTGGCCGTCGGCGGCAGCTTCAATGTGGTGTCGGGCATCGTGGCCCAGGCGATCCACATCATTGCCGCGCTGGTCGGCGACCTGGTGCCGAGCCAGCTCGGCGTGACCGATGGCGCCTACTCGCTGGCCGCGCAGACGCCGCAGCTGGTCAGCATGTTCGGATTGGCCGCCGAGGCGACGGCCGCGGTATTCTGCATCGCGTTGCTCGGCCGGCTCGCGCAGATCTTCTGGTCGCTGGTGGGCGCCCTGGTGCCGATCGTCTGGAAGGTGCCACCCGGCACGATGAACCGCGCCCGCCGGTTTGCGACCAGTCACCTGCTCAGCGCGGTCGGCCCGACGGACCCGACGGGCCCGACGGACCAGACGGTTCAAACGGCGTCGCCTGCAACGTATGCTCCCGCTTCCGAAAAAGACTCCCCGACCTCCGACGAGGGCCTTCTGCAATGACCCGCACTCACCGCCTCATCACCGCCGTCGCCAGCGTGGCGCTCGTGGCCGGCCTGGTTGTCAGCCTGCTGCTCATCAACAGCCACAGCTCCGACGCGCAGCCCGGCCCGACCGGCACGATGCGCGTAGCCGTCGTCGACTTCACCCGCCTCGGCCGTGACGTGACCGACGTGCAGCTGATCAACCAGCTGATGCAGCTGATCCAGGAGCGCGCCCAGAAGGAGAACAGCTGGCTCGAGGGCAAGATCAAGGACACCGAGAAGAACCTCCAGGAGCTGGAGAACTACGACAAGCAGGACACGCCCGACTGGGACCGCGAGACCGAGAAGTACCTCGAACTGCTGGCCCGCTACGAGAGCGTCAAGGCCATCGCCGAGTTCGAGATGAAGAAGTACGGCGCGTTCTTCTCCGGCAAGCTGCTCGCCAAGATGCTCGACGCGATCCGCAACCACGCCTCGAAGAACTACGACGTGGTGCTCAAGGTGCTCGGCACCCCGGGCCAGGACGAGATGGAAAAGCTCGGCCAGCTCGGCGAGGCGATGCAGTTCAACCTCAACCGCGCGCGCGAAGTGCTGTTCTATGAGCCCGGCAAGGTCAACGACATCACCGACCGTGTCGCGCGCATGATCAACGCCAACCAGGACGCCGCCGTGTCGATCGCGGTGCAGGACAAGATCAAGGAAGTGCAGAAGCAGATCGACGACATCAAGT
>JBFWQT010000132.1:0-14167 GCA_050249295.1 Planctomycetota bacterium | reverse complement strand
GGGAGGAACCAGAGCCCGTATCCTCCGTGTCCTCTGTGCCCTCTGTGTCCAATCTCTTCTTTGCACCGCGACTCGCGACAACACCAAGGGTGGATTCGCAGTCGCAACGTCCGCGGGGCCCGCTCCCTTGCGGTCGCGGCTCTTGTTGCTTCGCGAGTCAGACCACTCAGTCGCGCCGGCCACGGATGCGCAGCAGACCCACCAGCAGCAGCAAGAGTTGAAGCTGCCAGAACGGAACAGCCAGCGAATCACCGGAACCGGCCGCGGTCTGCGCCGCGCATCCACCCGCACCCGCGCCAACACCACCGCCGCCACCACCACCGCCACCGGCCGGCGCGCCGAACGCCACGTTGGCCGTCGTCACGCCACCAGCGGTGACATCCACGGTCACCTGCGTCGGATCGTAGCCGGGGTGCGACACATCGAACGTGTAGCTGCCGGGCGGCAGATCGAGCCACGACCAGAAGCCGTCGCCGGACGAGAGCGCGGTGTACGACTCGCCGCTGAGCGTGATCCACGCGTCGGTCACCGGCAGGCCGGTGTCGTAGTCGGTGATCGTGCCGACGACATGGCCGGTCGTCGCGGCCGTGCGCCACGGCTGATCGGGCTGCTTCGCGTACGCGGCGTACGAACCGGCGGCCAGCGACGTGAAGTGATCGTTTGTCGCGGCGGTGCTGTACGACCAGTACTGCAGGCCGTTCGCGCCAAGGCTGCGCGCCGCGGCAATCTCGTTCTGCGTGCGCACCACCGACGCGTCGGCGTCACTGCCGGCGTAGATGTGGCGACCCGCGTTGTGCGTCACCCAGTCGGGCAGCACCTCGCTGAAGTCCGGGTTGGCGCCGTCGCCATCGGCCCAGTAGATCTGCGGCGCAATCCAGTCGAGGCCGCCAGCCGCGAGCCAGGCCTGCGCATCCTGGAACACCTTGTTGTATCCGTAGAGGTAGCCCGACGGATAACCCGCGTAGCGCTCCTGGCGGTAGAGCCCGAGCGGTGCGGCCGACAGCTGGATCGTGCGACTCTCGCGCCGCACCTCGCCCATCGTGTCGGCCAGGAAGCGCGTGAACTGGTTGCGCATCCAGTCGTCGAACGGCAACGAGTCGGGGTTGCCCGGCCCGGCCCGCCGCGCGTTGCTCGTCGCGTCGTACGAGTACGTCGTGCCCGGCATGCGGATGCGATCGAAGTGGATGCCGTCGAGGTCGGGGTAGGTGCGCACGAGGTGCATGATCTGCTTGCGCAGGTACGCCTGCACGTCGGGGTGGCCCGGCGAGAGCCACCAGTAGCCGTCCTCGGCCGCCTGCTGCACGGTGCCCGACGAGTCGGCGACCATCCAGTCGCGGTGCGCCGGGTCGTTCGGGTTGCCGTGCTGATAGTAGAGGTGGCTGCCCGCGGCGGGCGCGGTGCTGCCGCTCCAGTAGACGTGCGTGTTGAAGTAGGCGTGCAGTTGCAGGCCGCGGGCGTGCGCCTCGTCGAGCGCCATGCGCAGCGGATCGAATCCGGGGCTCGCGCCGCCGATGATCGGGCTCCACGGCTCGTCCGGCGACGGGTACATCGTGTCGGCCTGGCCGCGCACCTGCAGGACCACGGAGTTGAAGCCGCCGCGCACGGCGTTGGTCATGATCGTGCGCAGGTTGGCGCGCATCGTCGTCGCGTTCGCGCTCGGCCACTCGAAGCGGCTGACCCAGATGCCGCGGTATTCGTCGGCGCCGGGCGTGACCGGCCGGAAGCGCACGGCGTCGGCGAGGATCACGCTGCCGGTGGCGGCGCAGTTGTTGCCGACCACGACGCGGCCGGTGTTGCCGGCGTTGAACGGGAACACGCCGAGGCGCAGGAATTGCCCGCCGAGCGTTTGCTGGTTGAGCGTCAGTGTGCCGCTGCCGTCGGCGTGCTCGATGGTGATCGGCGCGTCGGGCGCGCGGTTGCCGCCTTCGGGATACCACAGGCCGACTTCGTAGAGCCCGGCGGTGGCGATTGTCGGCCGGAACTCGACGGTGGCCGTGGCGGCGCCAGTCGTGCTGCTCGCGTAGCGGTAGTCGGCGCCGTACTTGTCGGTGGCCGAGCTGCCGGTGGACCAGTTGCCGGTGAGCACGCTGAAGCCGGCGCCCGCGTTGTCGATGACGATGTCCTGCGCGCTGGCAACCGCCGCGGCGGCCAGCACCAGCAGGCCGGTGACGAAGACGGCGAGAAGGGTGAAGCGTGGCGTGGCGGTGCGCATGGTGGATGCCGGGGCGGCGGGCGCGTTGGATTGGCCAAAACGTATATTATGGCCATAGTGCCTGCACCTGAAATCCGAGCCCCTTGCCCTTGCCCTTGCCCTTGCCCTTGCCGGTTGCCCTTGCCCGGACTGGAAGCCTGAATCCACCGGGGTCCATTGTGGTGCAGGCTTCCAGCCTGCTTCTGGTTGTGGTGCAGGCTTCCAGCCTGCTTCCGGGGCCCTCATGCACCACATCCTCGGCCACCGCGCGAATCAGAGCCGCGCGCGCAGCAAGCGGCCCAGCCCTTGCTACGCAGCGTCATGGGCGCAAGGCAAGGGCAAGGGCAGGCCGCAGGCAGCAGGCTGGAAGCCTGCACCACACGTGCCCACTTCGCGGCGAGGTACGATCGCGCCATGAAGCTGCCGCCCCACACGAAGTTCTCCGACCGGCCGGTGCCGCTTCGTGTGCCACTGGCTGACATGCGCGACGCCATGCGCCGTGACGGGTGGCCGCTGCGGCGTGCGATCGACGACGTGGTCGTTGTGCTCGCCCTGTTCGGCGGCTGGACGTTGTTGCTGGTCGGATGCGCCATCCTCGAACTGCGCGTTGCGACCGATTCGTTGCGCTACTCCACGCCGATCGCGCACGGCCAGCCGCTGCAGGTCATCGGCGCAATGTTGATGATCCCGATGATCGGCACGATCTGCCTCGTCCTCCTCGTTCCGGCATTCGCGATCCTCACGATCTACGTACGCCGCCTGCACGCGCAACCATCGATGCCGGAGGCGTTGCGACGGGCGCTGGCGCGGGCCCCGTTCGCGCCTTTCGTCTGCTTCACCGTGACCATCGCCGCCACGTCGATCGGCCTCGTGGCCATGACACTGGTGGGCGTCAGCGCTGCCGCAAGCGCCATCGCGGGCGATGCGCTGAACGGCGCCATCCGGATTGCCGCGTACGCCGGGCTTGCGCTGCTGTTCAGCATCGCGGCGAGTCACGCAGTTGCGGGCGCGTTGTGTGCGCCGGCGACTGCGGTGTCCGCCAGGCCGGGGGAACTCGCACCGCTCAGTCAGCTCACCGTGGTCAGCCTGGCGTGGCTGATGGTCGAGCCGGTCCTGCTGCCCCTGGTGCTGGTGGCGGCGTGCCTGATGAGCGGCGCCGGGGTGCTGACTCTGGCCGTGTCGGCCCTGTCGGTGATCTACGTCCTGGCGCGCTGGAGCAACGTGGTGCCGGCGGTGGACCTCGTCATGCGCCGCCGGCTCGGCATGCGCGCGTACAACACCGGCGACGCGTTTGCCGCGCTGCGCGCCGATGATGACCCTGCCGATGACGCGCCGGTGGTGGCACTCGTGCATGCTCCGCCGCCGCCGCCGGCGACGACGACGACCTGCAGATCGACCGCGTCTCCCCGCGCCTCGTGCTGCACTGCATGCTCACCGCTCCGCTGGTCTTCGGCACCGCCGCTGCAGTCCTGCAGTTGGTCACCCGCTGATGCGGGCGAGCGTCGGGCCGCCGGCGTTTGCTATCGTGCCGAACCGCGCAGAGTTGAGTCTTTTGTTCCGCCGGGCCGGTCAGTCACGCAATGGACACCAGCGCCAGCTATCACGACGAACAGGGCGCGCACGGGCGTGCGGTGCCGTACATGGTGAGCGTGCTGCTCGAGGATCGCCGCCCGCTCGATCCGCCGGCCGTGATGGCCGCGCTCGCGCACCGGCTCGGCCCGTGCACGCCGATGCCCGCCGACGCCGGCAGCACGATCGCGCGCGAGATCATCACGCACATGAAACCGGCCGGGCGCGACGCGATTGATGGCCCCGACGCGCCGGCCGTGATGGCGGTGTCGCTCGAGTTGCCGAATGCGCCCGACCACGTGCTGCCGCCCGGCCTGCTGCTGCTGGCCCATCCGCACACCGACGACTTCAACTCGCTGCGCCACGCGGTGAGCCAGACGTGGGACTGGCCCGACGCGGGCGCGGTCGTCAATCGTCACACCGCGTGCGTTACGCTGGTGGTGGTCGCGCCGCCCGGCCTGCCACGACCGGCCCTGCTGGAGGTGGCCGCGGGGGGCGTGCGCGCGCTGCTCGATTGTCTGCCCGTGACGGCGATCCACTGGCTGCCCGCGCAACGCGTGATCGAGCCGGCGCCGTGGCGCGACGCGGCCGACAACGGGGCGGTGCTCGACGCCGGCGCGATCAACGTGCGCCTGTTCCATCTGGAGGGGGGCCGGCCGGACGAGACCGTGATGGACACGATGGGCCTGGCCGCGTTCGGCCTGCCCGACCTGCAGTGCCACTTCGTGCGCCTCGATCCCAACGCCGTCGGCCAGCTGCTCTACGACTACGCGGCCTACGTGTTCCACAACGGGCCGGTGATCGGCGACGGCGATTCGCTGCAGGGTGTGCCGGCCCGCGACGGCAGCGCAACGCGCTGGGTCTGCCGGCACGAGCCGTCGTTGATCAACCCGACGCGCGCCGTGCTCGATCTGATTCCCGGCGACGCGAGCCCGATGTTCGGCACCGGCACGGCACCCGCATCGTCCTGACCGGCAGCGAGTCGGAGTCGCCGGCTACTCATCGAGCGTGATCGTCAGCGGCGTGGTCGAACCCGCGCCCACATCGATCGACTCGCTCCGCGTCGCGCCGCTCGCCGCGGTCACGGTCACCGTGTAGCTGCCCGGCGCCAGCGACTGGCGCGAGTTGCGGCCGGCCGGGTCGGTGCGGTTGGGGTTGCCGTAGAGCGACTGCTGCGTGTAGAGCGGCGGAATCACGGCGCCACCCGCGTCGCGCAGCACGACGAGAGCACCGGCCACCGGCTTGCCCAGCGACGTGACGACCACCAGGCTGAGCGCGCCGCCGGGCTCGAGCACCAGCGTCTTGTCGTTGCTCATCGTCTCGCCGGTGTCGAGCTGGAGCGACCCGGGCGCGAACCCGGCCGCCATCGCGGTGATCGTGACCTGCTGCTGCGGCGCGAGGAACGGCACGTCGCAGATGCCGTCGCCGTTGGTCTTCAGGCTGTTGATCATCGTCAGGTTGCGGCCGGCGCCATCCACAATGTTGAGCACCGCGCCCTTCACCGGCGTGCCGTCCGGGCCGGTCACCAGCAAGTGCAGCGACGACTGCTTCACGAAGAACAGGTCGCCGAGATCGAGCTGCCCGTTCTCCGGCACCGAGATGTTCTCGACCAGCACCAGGCCGTACCCGTCGGCGAACGCGCGCAGGTGGTAGATGCCGCCCGCGACGCCGATCCACTTGAACGTGCCGTCGGCCGCAGTCGTGCGGATCTGCCCGGCGTACCGCTGCATCAGGCCGCCGAGGCTGGTGATGTCGCCGCCGCCGCGGTTGGCCGGTTCGAGTACGAGCTCGATGCCGGGCTTCATCGGCTGGTTCGCGGCCGCGTCTACCAGACGGCCGACGATCTCGGTGCCGGGCACATCGATGCGCAGCTTCTGCATTCCGCTGGCCATCACGCCGAGGTCCATCCGGAACGTGAACGTCGGCGCCGGCGCGTTGCGCTGCACCAGCACGGAGTAGTCGCCGGGCTGCAACCGCACGCGGAAGTGGCCGGCGCTGTCGGTTGTGGCAATCGTGCTGCGGTCGGTGTCGCCGCTCTTCAGGCCGCAGAGCAGCGCGGCGTTGGGCGCGCCGGTCTCGCCGAGGAACACGTCGCCCTCGACGAGCACGCTGCCGGGGTCGAGGCCGAGGTCGACGCGCAGGTCGTCGCCGCCCTGCACCGCGACGGTGGTGCTGGCCTCCACCGCGCCGGTCGTGCTGATCAGCATCAACAGGTAGGTGTTGGGCGGCAGCTGGTCGAACGTGAACTTGCCCTCGCCGTCGGCCTGCGCGCGCTGCTGCCGGCCGGGGCCGCCCTGGGCCACGATCGCGCGGTTGGGCGCGGGCTTGCCGTCCAGGTCGTACGCGATGCCGCTGAGCCGGCCCGGGTTGGCCAGCATCTCGAAGTCGAATTCGCGCGCCTTGCCTTCCTCGAGCTTGATCTGCATCTGCACCGGCGGATGGCTCTCGTGCGAGACCAGCATCTGCACGCTGCCCGACGGCAGGCCCGGCAACTCGTAGCTGCCATCGGCGCCGCTCACCGTCACGACCTCGGCCGATGGCGCGTACGGGAACTGCTGGCCATTGCCGACCAGGATTGTGCGCTGCATCGCCACCCGCGCGCCCTCCACCGGCGCACCCGTGCCAGACTCGCGCACGTGGCCGCGCAACACGCTGCCCGCGACCAGCGTGATCTCCACGCGGCCGCCGTCGGCGCCGACCTGCACGCCCTTCTGGATCGTGCGCGCGTGCTGGTTGTCGGCCACTTCCACCGCGTACTCGCCCGGCTCGATCCCGGCGATCTCCGTCCGGCCGTCGGGGTCGTCCACCGGCGTGGCCACCGCGAACGACTGCCCCGTGGCCTGCTGTTGCGGCGTGTCGCCCTCGCTCTCGCGCCACGCGCGCGCGATGTAGTGCGGCACCGGATTGCCCTCGGCGTCGATCACGCGCAGCTGCAGCGTGACGCCCGGCTTGAGCGCGAAGTTCTGCTCGGTCGGGCCGGGTGACGTCAGCGCCACCTGCTGCGCCTCGGTGCCGTAACCCTTCGCGAAGGCCACCAGCAGATAGCCCGACGCATTCAGCCCGCCGATCGTGTAACGACCCTCGGCGTCCGTGCTGCCGCTGGCCGCGCCAACGCTGGTCTCGCCCATCTGCACCACCACGACCGTCGCACCGGCAATCGGCGTGTCAGCCCCGGCTTCGGTCACCACGCCGGTGACCTGCACACCGGCGGTGAGCGTGATGTTGAACGTCGCCTCGCCGCCGGCCGCGACCTTCTGCGATGGCGAGACCATCGTCCCGAAGCCGTCGGCGCGCACGACCACCGCGTACTTGCCCGGCCGCGCGACAAACGCGAACGCGCCGGCATCCGTGCTGAGTTGCTGATCGATCGCACCTGGGTTGCCCCAGTTGTCGGGCGTGCCGTGGTCATGCAGCGTCACGTGTGCACCGGCAATCGCCTTGCCGTCGAGGTCGCGGACCGTACCGACCACGCGGCCCGTCACGCCGTCGGGCCGCAGCACGATCGTGCCCAGGTTGGTGACGTCGGTGCTGGTCTCGGTGCTCAGCGTGGCGCGCAACGCGCTGGAGTCCGGCGCGTCGTCGCTGGTCTTGTGCACGAACTCCAGCCGCAACGGCGACCCGGCCGCGAGATCCTTCGGCAGTTGCAACGACAGCGAGAAGTACCCGGCCGCTTTCAGCTCCACCGTCGCGGCCGAGCCGATCGCGGCGCTGGCGTGGATCACCCGCGCGTCGACGGTCAGCTTGCCCTCGGCCGGTGCGCCGGTCATGCCGTTGAGCGCGCGACCGGTGAACTGCACCGGGCTCATCTCGACGAGCGGCGGCGGCGGATCGGTCGACGCATTCGTGGCCGGAGCCTGGTTGGCGGCCGCGGCGTTGTTGCCGCTCGCGGTGTTCTGGCTGACGTTCGCGTTGCGGTTGTGCGTGGCCGCGTGGTCGGCATTCGCGTCGGCGTCAGGCGAGTCGTTCGCATCGGGGTTGCTCGCGGTGCGCGGCCCCGGAGCGGGCGTCGGCGCATTGTTGTTGAGCACGAATGCGATCACGCCGCCGAACACCAGCAGCGCAGCGATGAGCAGCACCATGGTCAGCCGGCTGGACGTGGACGTGGACGAAGACGAAGAGTGGTCGGGCGAATTCATCATCAAGTCGAACGGCTTCCGCGCACGGGCGCGTGGGTGATGGCAACCAGAGTGGTGTCTGACGTCAGTACACCTGCGCGATCGGGCGGTTGCAACCTTGCGCGTCACTCCGCGACGCGCCACACCTCGCCGACGACCGACACGCGCGGCTCCGCCGGAGGTGGCACCGCGTGCGGCCACGCCGCGACGAGCACGGTGTCGTCGGCCGCGAGGCGCAGATGCAGGCGCGCGCCGTCGACCGCGGTGTCCATTCGCTCGAGTCGCGCCGGCACGCCATCGGCCGCCGAGACGCGCACGGCCAGCGGTCGCACCGCCACCGGGCCGGTGGCAGCCTCGCACCCGGCCGCCAGTCGGAACGGCCCCAGCGGCGAGTTCCACGGCAGCAGGTTGCAGTCGCCGACAAACCGCGCGACGAACGCCGAGCGCGGCCGGTCGAGCAACTCCGGCGGCGGTCCGCACTGGACGACCCGCCCGGCATCCAGCACGGCCACACGGCTGCCCAGCGCCAGCGCCTCGCGCCGGTCGTGCGTGATCAGCAGGATCGTCAGCCCGCGCGCCGCCAGCCGCCGCCACTCGGCGCGCACGGGCTCGCGTACCGACTCCTCGAAGCCGGTCAGCGGCTCGTCGAGGATCAGCACGGCGGGGTCGCCGGCCAGGGCGCGGGCGATTGCCAGGCGCTGCTGCTCGCCGCCCGAGAGCTGGTGCGGGTAGCGCCGTTCGAACCGCGCTTCGGAGTCGTCCGCGCTGCCGAGCCCGGCCACTGCAAGCACCTCGCGGCGCTGCGCCGCCCGCTGCGCCCGTGGCACCCGGCGCCCGGCCAGCACGGCATTCAGGTGCCCGGCCACGGTGCGGTGCGACCACAGCGCCAGGCCCTGGAAGACCATTCCCACGCGCCGGTCGCGCGGCGAGACCCGCGGCGCCGGATCGTTGAGCACGGCTTCGCCGAGCCGGATCGTCCCGGCGTCCGGCTGGTCGAGCCCGGCCACCAGGCGCGCGAGGGTGGTTTTCCCGGCGCCCGACGGCCCCAGCAGCGCGGTGATTTCACCGGCCGGGAGGGTCAGGTCGAGGCCGTCGAGTACCGGCCTGCCGCCCCGCTGGAAGGCTTTCTGCAGGCCGGCCAGGCTCAGATCGGGAGGCGCTTCGCTCAATTGACGGATTGGGCCAACATCGCCGGGGGCCGTGCGTTGAACATATAATGAGATGCTGCGGGCCGCCGCCCGTCTTCCATCTTGTGGACCGTTTCGTCCGTCTTTCGTCCGTCTTTCGTCCGTTCGCCAGCCAGCCGCAGGAACCTGACATGGGCAATGGCAATCACCAGTTCGCGCTGATGATCTGGCTCGTCAATCTCGTGATTGGCATCGCCCTGCTGTTCTTCACGTGGCGGTTCCTGCTGGCGCCGCCGGTACCGACGATGCCGTCGTATGTGCCGGTGTACGATCAGCTGCCGGACTTCACGCCGCAGTCGAAGGGCGACTGGGAGTCGATTGCGTGGACGCGCAAGACCGACACATCGAACCAGCGCGCGATCACGCAGCGTCGCTTCGCGCGCCTGTTCATGGTCGAGATCGACGACTCGTCGGACTGGAGCCAGCGCATCAGCGTGCCGGTGCCGGCGCGGAAGCCTGAAATCGTGAAGCCGGTACCGCCGGAAGAGAAGCCGACGCTGGCCGAGGCGCAGGCCGACCTCGAGAAGAAGGTGTCGGTGCGGGTCTTCATGGGCCCGGCCCGCGTGATCGTGGTGCTGAACTCGGCGCCGAACGACGAGTACACGCTGGTCAATCCGGAGGAGTGGAACGCGTTTGTCGCCGAAATCACGCGCGAGCCCGGCCCGGGTGGCACGCCGCGCGATCCGGTGAAGTTCAGCGGCCGCATGCTGAATGACATGCGCAGTGTCGGCTTGCCGATGCGCGTGGTGCGGATCGAGCCGACCCGCTGGACGGTGACGTACGACTACAAGGGCACCACGTTCGAGATTCCGCTCAATCCGCCGCAGACGCCGGGCCAGCTGGATGGCGGCACCGAGACGGCCGCGCAGTCGTTCCTCGACACGATGGGTGGTGCGGGCGTGTCGGGCACGCCGGTCAAACCGGGTCCGACCGGGACGCGGCCGACGAATCCGACACCGACGCCGCCGGTGAATCCGGACGCGAACCGCGAGGAGTCGTACGAGTTGTCGCCCGATGTGTGGCAGCTGGTGCCGAAGGAACTCGACAATCTGCAGACGAACATGAGCAGCCTGATCGAGGAGCTGAAGCCGAAGTCGGTCTACAACCCCGAGAAGCGCGAGTACGAAGGCATCGAGATGTCGAACGTGCCGGAGGAGTCGCTGGCCTACAAGCGCGGCTTCCGCCCGAAGGACGTGATCATCTCGATCAACGGCGTGACCGTGCGCAGCGTGACCGATGTGAAGAACTACGTGCGCAACAACAAGAACCTGCCGCAGTACGTGGTGGTGTTCGAGCGCAATGGTGCGCGGCAGACGCGGACGTTCCGCACGCCATCGAAGTAGCGCGATACCCGGTGGTTCGAGCGTCGAAGCATCGACCACGCATCGAGCCTTGAAGCCCACGGGCTGCCGCCCGTGGGCAACCTGGCGGGTTCGTGTCGGCCCACGGCGATTTGCGAGCGCCCACGCCTTGAATGGTTGCCCACGAGCAGCAGCCCGTGGGCTTCAACGTCACTCCGGACCACCCCCGCGCCCATGACGTGCTCGCCCCACGACACTCTGATCCACGGAATCCCGCTGCGCCTTGCGATGACGCTCACGTGGATCGTCACCTCCGTGATCGCCGTCGCCGGGCTCGTCTTCACGTGGAGCTACCTGCTCGCGCCCGCCTCCCCGCCTGCCTCGCCCTCTCCGGCCTACGTGCCCACGATCGATGAACTGCCGCAGCTGCGCGTCGCGTCGGAAGCCAGCTGGGACAACCTCCGCTGGACGGCTCCACAACAGGCCATGCAGGAACGCAGCATCAACAGCGCGCGCTACCGTCGCCTGGTGGACGCCGACTGGGACATGCAGCCGATGCCCCGTCCGATGATCGTGGGCCCAGCACCGACCGGCCACGAACGCCCGCCCGAGCCGCCCACGCAGGCGATGGCCGAGGCCGAACTCGCCGCCCGGCTCGACCTCCGCGCGTTCCTCGGCCCGGCTCGCATCGTCGTCGCACTGCGCTCTGCGCCCGCCACCGAGTATGCCCTCGTCGGCCCCGACGCGTTCGCCCGCTACCTCACCGACATCAACGTCAACCCGAAGGCGCCGCGCGACCCCGCCTCGTTCGCGATGCACAACGACCTCGCCGCGCTCGGCCTGCCAGTGCGGGTGCTTGCCATCACCGACCACGACTGCCTCGTCGAGTACACCTGCCGCGGCCAGGCGTTCCGGATCCTCATCGACCCGGCCGCGCGAGAGAAGTGACCGTGCCGCCAACCGTGCCGTCGCCGGGCCGGTATGTATAATGGAGGCAGCGCACTGGCAGGAGGCGCCGCGATGGCGGAGTGGAACGACGGGCCCCAATACCGGCAGCAGCACCCGCTGCAGTGGGTCAACCGCATGCTCGACTGGGCGCTCGACTGCGGCCGGCCGGTGGCCAACATCCGCCTGCGCGTGCACTGGTCCGTGTTGATCATGCCGGTCCTGTTCGCGATGCAGTTCAAGGACGCGAACTTCGGGCAGTTCCTCGTCCTGGTCCTGATGGATGCGGTGATCATCTTCGGCAGCATCTACCTGCACGAACTGGGCCACGCCCTGACCGCGATGCGGCTCGGCTACCCGGTCCGCGATATCAAGCTCTACATCCTCGGCGGCCTGGCCAACATCTCGTACGCGCCAACCAACGCCAATCACGACTTCGCGATCATCGCGTTCGGTCCGATGGTCAACTTCGTGCTGGTCGGCGTGTCCTCGCTGTTCGTCTGGCTGTTGGTCCCGCTCACCGGCCTGACCATAGACAACGGCTACTACCTCGATTATTGGGCGTTCAGCCCCGAGTACCTCTTCAAGACGTTCTTCTGGACCAACCTGTTCCTCGGCGTCTTCAACCTCATCCCGATGTTCCCGCTCGACGGCGGCGGCATGACGCGCGCGCTGTTCTCGATGCGCCACAACGCCAACGCCGTGACCCTGCGAGTCGCGAAGCTCGGCATGTACGTGGTCGCGCCGATCATGATCGGCCTCGGCATAATCGGCCTGTTCCTGACCAACTTCTTCGGCTCCGCGTTCGCCTCGATGCTGCTGATCGTCATCGCGATCGGCGGCATCCAGGTGTCGATGTTCGAGCGCATGCGCGCCCAGCACTACCCGATCTACTCCGGCGGACCGCCGCCACTCGCGCAGAACCCCTGGATGTCAGCGTGGGACGACGACCCCGGCTACGGTAGCGTGCCCTACGGCGGATACGCCGGCGACAAGCCCGGCACCGCGGTCAGCAAGAAGCAGCTCAAGGCCGAGAAGAAGGCCGAGCAGAAGGCGAAGCAGGCCGCCGAGAAGGCCGCCAACGACCGGCAGAAGGTCGAGGAGTTGCTCGACAAGATCAGCAAGCAGGGCATCACGTCGCTCAGCGCACGTGAGAAGGACTTCCTGAAGAACGCCAGCAAGCGGTACCAGTGATGCCACACGACAACGACACCCACCACGACAGCGGCAACCCGGACGGCAACGGCTTCGCACGCGCCGAGTGGCACGACGACGAGCCGGCTGCCGCACGCCGTCCGCGGCGGCGCCGGCGTGGCGACGGGATGAAGTACCTGCTGCCGCCGTTCATCCTGCTGCTTTTGCTGGCCGCGATCTTCGGCTGGTCCGACGAGGTGCGTGGCCGGTTCTTCGGCTTCGATCGCGCCGGCATGCAGGCCCACAAGATGCGGCAGATCGAGGATCTCGTCCACCGCTACTACTACCGCACCGACTGGAAGGAAGAGGACCTCTACGACCAGGCGCTGCACAGCATGGTCGAGCAGCTCAACGACCGCTACACGCAGTACTACAACGCCGAAGAGTACGAGGAGTTCAGCCGGCACACCTGGGGCACGTTCGCCGGCATCGGCATCACGCTCAACCGCGGCGAGCATGGCTACCCGCGCGTCGTCACGCCGTACCCCGACACACCCGCGTGGAACGTCGGCATCCGCCCCGGCGACGAGTTCCTGCTGATCGACGGCAAGGACCCGTCGAAAGCCGAGCCGCCGCCGGACAAGCCGGAGATGACGCCGCAGGAGCTGTTCACCGAGGTGATCGTCGGGCAGTGGTTGCGCGGCCAGGCCGGCCAGCCGCTCGAGCTGCGCCTGCGCGACCGCGACGGCAACGAGCGCGACGTGACGCTGCAGCGCGCCGACGTGAAGATCCCGTCCGTCCCGCCCGGCAAGATGCTCACCGACCCGCGCGTGGCCGGCAAGGGCGTCGGCTACGTCCGCGTGCTGCAGTTCCAGAGCAGCACCGCGAAGGACTTCCTCTCGGCCGTCAACGACCTGCGCAGCCAGGGGCTCAAGCAACTCATCGTCGACATCCGCTTCAACCCCGGCGGCCTGCTCAGCGAAGTGCGCGAGCTGGTCGGCCTGTTCCTGGAGCCCGGCTCGCTGGTGCTGCGCACCGACGGCCCCGACGGCCTCGCCTACCGCGCGAGCGACGCGAACGCCGGCAGCCTGCGCGACCTCGGCCTCGTCCTGCTCGTCAACCGCAGCTCGGCTTCGGCATCGGAAATCATGGCGGGCGCGTTGCAGGACTACCAGCGCGCGGTGGTCATCGGCGAGGTGACGTTCGGCAAGGGCCTCGTCCAGAACGTCTACCCGGTGGGCACCGGCAAGTCGGCGATCAAGATCACGATCTCGCGCTACTTCACGCCGTCGGGCAGGGTGATCCAGCGCGACAACTCGGAGTCGATGTGCCCGACCTGCAACCGCATCTACCGTGCGACCGACCTGCGTCGCTACTGCGAGGTCGACGGCACCCGCCTCGTCGACGACGTGGCCGAACGCTGGCGCGGCGGAATCAATCCGGACGTGCGCCTCGACATGACCGACGCCGAGATCGGCGGGTTGCGCGAGAGCCTGTCGTACATGGAGATCTACGACGACCGCCCGGCCCGCCCCGGCGACCCTGCTCCGCCGCCGTTCAACGACCGCCAGCTCGACGCCGCGATCCGTTCGCTGTCGGGGCATGCGCTGCCGCAGAACGCCGCGCCGGTGGTGTGGCCCGCGCAACAGTAGGCACGCCGCCGTTCAACGATTCGTTCCGTTCCGTAGACCGCCAACTACAGCGATCACAAGTCCTCGTCCCATC
>JBFWQT010000131.1:0-14245 GCA_050249295.1 Planctomycetota bacterium | reverse complement strand
GGGGCGGTGCGTACGATTTCCTGCCCAAGCCGATCGACCCCAACGTGCTGCAGGTCACGCTGCGGCAGGCCAGCGAGCACGTGCGACTGCAGCGTCGCGTGAGCCAGCTGCAGGAGGAACTGGGCATCTACGAGGGTCGCGTGGTGGCCGAGAGCGCCGGCATGAAGCGCGCCATGCGGCTGCTGCGTCAGGCGGTCGATTCCAACGCCACCGTGCTGCTGCTCGGCGAGAGCGGCACCGGCAAGGGCCTGCTGGCGCGAGAACTCCACCGCACCGGCCCGCGTGCCAACGGCCCGTTTATCGCCGTCAACTGCGCCGCGATTCCGGACACCTTGCTGGAGAGCGAACTGTTCGGCCACGAGAAGGGCGCCTTCACCGGCGCCACCTCCCGACGCATCGGCAAGTTCGAGGCGGCCAACGGTGGCGTGCTGTTCCTCGACGAGATCGGCGACATGCCGCTGGCGTTGCAGGCCAAGTTGCTGCGTGTGCTGCAGGATCGCGAGGTCGAACGCCTGGGTTCCAACGAGCCGATCCGCCTCGACGTGCGCGTGGTCGCCGCGACCAACGTCGATCTGGAGCAGCGCATCGAGCAGAACGAATTCCGCGAAGACCTCTACTATCGGCTGGCCGTGCTCGAGGTGTTCATTCCGCCGCTGCGTGAACGTCTCGACGATGTGCAGCCGCTGGCGGCCGGGGTGGTCACGCGCGCCGCGAAGGACGAAGGACGCAAGGTGACCGGCATGTCGCCGGCGCTGATCGAGGCACTGCAGGAGTTCGACTGGCCGGGCAACATCCGCCAGCTCGAGAACGTGCTGACGCGCGCCGTGATTGTCGCCGAGGGCGAGATCCTGCAGCGCGACGACCTGCCGCCGGCAATGCTCAAGCGATTGCGCAAGTTGCGCGAGGCGAGCGATGTCGGCAAGGCCGGACCGGAGGAAAGCGGCGACCAGCTGACGCTGCTGCCGATCCTCGGATTCGACAACGAGGACGATATTCCGACGCTGGCCGACCTGGATGTCGCGGTGATGAAGCGTGCACTGGAGGTCTGCGGCGGCAACGTCACGCGCGCCGCCAAACAACTGGGCATCGGCCGCGCGACGCTGTACCGCCGGCTGTACGCCGACCGCGGACAGGTCGACGACGGCAGCGACGACGACAGCAACCCGTCCGCCGGAGACTGACTGGCCGGCCCGGTCCGGTCATGTCGGCCACCTGCGATCAGTTCGTGGCCTTCGCGGTCACGCCACGCGAATCCAGGAACCGGCGGATCCGGTCGATCAGCGGCTGTGTCGATTCCGGCCCGAGGATGCGGCCGGCCGGCACGTGGTGCCTCGCGTCGAATGCCTCGACCTCGCGCATCGACTCCGGAATGCGCGCGGCATTGTCGACCATCAGCTGCCAGTTGCAGACGCGATCGTGCGTCGTGTAGAGCACCAGCGTCGGTGTCTTGAGCTGCTGCAGCGGTAGTTGCCGGGCGAGGCGCACCATCGACATCATGTGCGGCAGCACTTCCACCGGGTAGCGGTGCGTCCAGTACCTCGCGTGCTCGTCGCTGATAGTGCGGAAGCCGTTGTGCGAGCCGCTCACGGCGTAGGCAATCTGCAGGCCCCACGGCCAGAGCAGCATCTCGGCGCGATTGTCGGCCGGGCCGAAATTGGGCGAGAGCGCGACGATCGCGGCAATGCCGGTTGCGTCGGCTCCGCCATTCCGCAATGCGAGCCACAGCGGGAACAACGCGCCGGTGGACGTGCCGACGAGCACCACCTTCTTGCCGATGCGCCGGCCGATCGCGAGCGCCTCGACCGCATCGTTGAGCCAGTCGTTGCCGGTGCAGGTGCGCAGCGCGGCGTCGCTCGCGTCGGGCATGGTGTGGCCGTGGCCAGCCAGCCGCACGAAGTACACATTGCTGTGCGTGTCGGCCGCGAGCGTCTCCATCACCGGCGAGATTTCCTGCCGGCACGCAACGAAGCCGTGGAAGTAGACGAACGCGACATCGGTGACCGCGTCCTTCTCGCCGGCCCACATGATGGTCGCCTCGGCGCCGGGCACGATCGTCGGGTCCTTCGCTTCGCGCGCCGCGATGAACCCGCCGAGGTCGCTGTCGGGCAACGCAACCGGCCGCACCGACTGGTCGAGGTGCACGCGCGGGCCGAGCACGATGGCCGCGCCGGCGATGAGGCAGAACGTGAAGCAGCCGGCAAGCAGGCGCTTGCGCCATGTCCAGCGCGCGGTCGTGGGCGAAGCGGGCGCGGACGACGCGGTGGGAGCAGTGGGAGCAGTGGAGGAGGCGGCTTCGTCAGTCATCGCAGGTGTGCGTGGGTCAAGCGAGCGCGGTGGTGGTTGAGAGTCAGCAGCGGGACAAGGCAGGTGGATGCCCGCATGAGAGCGTCCGACCTGCAGCGAGCGTCCTCCGGTTCTCTGCGCTGGTTGGTTCCGCTCCCCGACGGTTGCGGCTCGAACCCGGGCAGCGGCCGCCACGAGTATACGCCGTGCGGTTCTTGTCGTGCGAACGCGGCCGGGTGCGTTACATTCCCGCACGAGCCGAGGACTGATGCCGCCATGATCGACCTGCCTGCCACGCTCGCGTACATCGGCCCCGGCGCGGGCATCGCGCTCGCATGGTCGGTCGTCATGCTCGTCGTGTCGGTGCTGCTCGGCCTGCTCGCGCTGGCCGCGACGCCGCTGCTGTGGCTGCTGGCCGCGTGGCGACGACTGCGGCGGACCAGGCGAACCGGGCCGTGGCGACGCATCGTGGTGCTCGGCTTCGACGGCATGGACCCGCGGCTCTGCGAACGCTGGATGGCCGACGGAACGCTGCCCGAACTCGCGCGACTCCGCGACGACGGATCGTTCACGCGGCTCGGCACCACGTTTCCCGCCATCTCGCCGGCCGCGTGGGCCAGCTTCTCCACCGGCGTGCGACCATCGAAGCACGCGGTGTTCGACTTCATCGCGCTCGATCGCGCGACGTACCTGCCGGAGTTGTCGTCGGCACGCGTGCTGCCGCCCCGCCGACGCGTGGCGCTGGGCAAGTGGTGGTTCACCTTGCCGGGTTCGCGCGCCAACGTGGTGCAACTGCGGCGCGCGCTGCCGTGGTGGGTGTTGCTCGGCCGGCGCGGGTGGCCCAGCACGGTGCTGCGCGTGCCGATCACGTTCCCGCCGGATCGCACGCCGTTCGGCCGGCAGCTGAGCGGCATGTGCCTGCCCGACCTGCGCGGCAGCCAGGGCACGTACACGTTGTTCAGCACGGAGGCCGACGGCGGCACCGCGGAAGCGAATGATGTCGGCAACCTGCGCAGCGCGTTCGGCGCGGGCAGCGGCAAGCCGGGCGGCGAGGTCGTTGCGCTGGGCCGCGACGCGCTCGGCGGCAAGGCGGTGCGCGTGGAGATGTCGGGCCCGCCTGATCCGTCGCGTCGCGATGGCCGGCGCACCGCCGCGCGGCTGACGCTGCAACTCGACGTGAAGCGCGACCGCCTGCTCGCACGATTCGACGGTGACGCCGGCGAGTGGTTGCAGCGCGGCGTGTATTCGTCGTGGATGACCGTGCGCCTGCAGACCGCACTGGGCAGCGCGTTCTCGGGCTGCTGCCGACTGCTGTGGCTCGACGAGAGCCACGATCATGCGCCGCCCGTCCTGCGCGTGTACGCCACGCCGTTGATGATCGATCCGCTCGCCCCGGTGTTGCCGGTGTCGCATCCGCAGGTGTTCGCGCCGTACCTCGCGGCGTCGCACGGACGCTTCGCCACACTCGGCCTGGCCGAGGACACGACGGCGCTCGACGATGGCGTGCTGACGCCGCAGCAGTTTCTCGATCAGTGCTGGCTGATCCAGGCGGAGCGCGAGGCCGCGCTCACCGACGCCCTGCAGCACACGCGCGACGGCGTGGTCGTGGCGGTGTTCGACGGCACCGACCGCATCCAGCACATGTTCTGGAACGAGCCCGGCAACGCGCCCGCCCACGACGCCGCCGACGTGGCGACGCGCGACGCAGACGGCCTCCCGTCGGCCGAATCGGTCACGACGCACTCGCCGACGATCCGCGACACGTACCGCCGGTTCGATCAGCTCGTCGGTCGCGTGCGCAAGGAGATGCTGCGCGGCGACGATCTCCTGTGGGTGATCTCCGACCACGGATTCACGGGCTTCGCGCGCCAGGTGGATCTCAACCGCTGGCTGCTGGATGCCGGCTACCTCGTGCTACGTGACGGCCCCGACGGCGTGGAGCCCGGTGCGGTGCGCTGGCTCGACGGCATCGACTGGTCGCGCACTCGCGCGTTCGCGCTCGGTCTGGCCGGCGTGCACCTCAATGTGGCGGGTCGCGATCGTCACGGCATCGTCGCGGAATCCGACGTGCCGGCGCTGCGGCGAGAGATCTCCGACGCGCTGTGCGCCCTGCGCGACGCGGGTGCGGATCACGCGCGGCCGGTGCGATGTGCGATTCCGCCGCCGGCCGGGCCGTTTGTCGATCGCGGGCCGGACCTGCTGATCGGCTGGTCGCACGGCTACCGCATCAGCTGGACCAGCGTGCGCGGCGGCATCTCGCCCGAGGTGATCAGCGCGAACCCGCGGCGATGGAGCGGCGATCACGGCGTGGATCCGGAACTGGTGCCCGGCGTGTGGTTCTCGTCGGTGCCGATTGTGCCGGCGGCCGAGCGCGGGCCGCACATTGTGGATTTTGCTCCGACGTTGCTCGCGCAGTTCGGTGTGCAGCCGGCGCCGCAGATGGATGGCCGCGTGGTGTCGTTCGTGTCGACGGCGAAACACCAGCAGGAGCCGCGACCCTAGGGAGCGATGCCCGGTGAGAAGCACCCGCTTCACATCCGCTCTCTTGCGTGTCCGGGAACTCCGATTCCAGGCGAGCCGGGGGTGTAAGCCCCCGGCTCGCCTGGAATCAGAATTCCCGGACAGGCTCATACGGTCGCGGCGCTTGTTCAACTCGCCGCGTCGCGCGCGCCGCTACTTCCCACCGTCGCCGCCTCCCTCGTCCTTCACCGGCGGCTCCAACACAATCTCGCCGGTGCGCGCAATCAGCTCGCGCGTGAGCACAATCCGGAACGTCGCGTTCGCGTCCGGCCGCGCGCCCGAGAGGTTCACCGCCGTGATCAGCTTGTCGTCGAGGTCGAGCAACAGGCTGCCACGCATCTGCACGCGCGTGGCGGTGCGGCCGGTCGGCGTCGCCATCAGCCCGCTCGCGGTCCACTCGATGTCGAGCACCGCACTGCGATGGCGATCGGCCGAACCGACCACCTCGACACTGCGCGTCGCACTCCACGTCACGCGGATGCGCTGCTGATCCGGCGCGAGGCCGATGCTGCGCAGGAAGCGGTTGAGCCGCTCGAGCGACTCGGCCGGCGGCTCCCACGTCAGGCCCTCCCACACCGGGTAGCCCGGCAGGAACACATCATCGAACGGCCGCAGCGACAGCCCCGATGCGATGTCGGCCGGCAACGGTTGCGCGTCGTCGAGCGTGGGTGTCGCGCCGGGACGGAACCACACACGCTGCCCGGCCACCGCGCTGTTCTTCTCCTGACGGCCGGTCGGCACGTCGAGCACGAACCACGCGCGATCGTAGACGCGCATGCCCGAAAGCGGCCGGCCGCGCGGGTCAACCTGCTCGACGAGCGTGCGGTACACGTCCTCGCGCGTGGCGGTCGCCGACTGGCCCTGCACCTCTTCTTCGGAGGTGAACACGCGTTTGGTGAGAACGACCGTGCCGGGACGGTACTCCTCGACGAGCGTGGTGGCTGTCACGCCCGGCGGCGGTGTCGGTGGTCCGCTCGCGCAACCGGCTGCCACCAGTAGCAGCGTGCAGGTCCCGGCCACGACCGTCAGGGAGCGGGACCAGCGAGCACGGATTCCGGCGTGAGCGCGTTCGGGCATCAGCAAGTCCAGTCAAACCAGAGCCGCGACCGTCACGGAGCGGCCCTTGTTGTAGCGACTCGTAGTGAACCGGCGCACCTCACATGTTGCGCCAGCCCATCTCCACGATGCACTCCTCGGCCTTCGCGCGCACCTCCGCCAGCTCCGGCAACACGCCGCCTTCCATCAGCACCTTGCCGTCGCAGATCGTCGTGTCCACCGAGTGGCCGTTGGCCGAGTACACCACGTTGCTCACAAAGTCGTAGGTTGGCGCGAACGACACGTCGTCGGCACGCACCAGGATCAGGTCGGCCAGCGCACCCGCTTGCAGCCGGCCGAAATCCTGCCGCATCGCGGCGGCCG
The DNA here is from genome assembly GCA_050249295.1 of Planctomycetota bacterium. Classification (GTDB taxonomy): domain Bacteria; phylum Planctomycetota; class UBA8742; order SKZP01; family SKZP01; genus JBFWQT01. The sequence continues at coordinate 8,023 of JBFWQT010000131.1, read as the reverse complement.
CGTTGGTGGTGGGCAGTGCGAGCGCCTCGCGGGCGGGCATGTTCTCGGGGTCGCCGGTGCTGTGCTTGGCGAGCAGCGCGGCAAACTTCATCTCCTCGAACAGGTCCAGGTTGTTGTTGCTGCACACGCCGTCGGTGCCGAGCACCACGCGCGTGCCGGCCTTGCGCGCCAGATGGTACGGGAACGCGCGGGCCGCGCTGGTGCCCACGCTGAGCTTCATGTTCGCGCACGGATTGTGGATGCAGGTCGCGCCGCGTTCGGTGAACAGCTCGAACTCGCTCTCATCGAGCCACACGCAGTGCGCGCCGAGGAAGCCGCCGGGGGCCTTGAGCAGGCCGAGCTTGTCCATGAAGTGCGCCGGCCGCATCTTCTGCGCCGACACAATCTCGTCCACCTCCCAGGCGTTCTCGCTGAGGTGCGTGTGCACCGCGCAGTCGTGCTCCTGCGCGAAGTTCGCAATCCACTCCAGCTGCGACGGCTCGACCGTGTACGGCGCATGCGGCGCAATACAGAACCGCACGCGGTCGCCCCACTCGCCCGCCTTGCCAGCCTTGTGCAGGTCGGCCGACACCGCGCACTGCTCCTCGAACGGCAGGAACTTGATGAAGATCGTGCCGAGCATCGCGCGGATGCCCGACTCCTGCACCGCCTTCGCGCACTCGGCCACGTTCCAGTACATGTCGCTGAAGAACGTGCAGCCGCTGCGGATCATCTCCAGCGTGGCAAGGCGCGTGCCCCAGTAGCACGCGGCCTTCGTCAGCTTCTGCTCGGCCGGCCAGATGCGCTGCTCGAGCCACTCCTTCAGTGGCATGTCATCGCCGAAGCCGCGCATCAGCACCATTGCGGCGTGCGTGTGGCAGTTGGCGAGCGAGGGCATCGCCAGCTTGCCGTTCGCGTCGATCGTGCGCGCGCCGGTGTAGTTCGCGTCGCCAACGGCCGTGATGCGGTTGCCGGTGATGGCGATGCAGCTGCGCGAACCGTCGAGCAGGGTGACGTGGTCGATGAACAGGTCGCAGGCAGTCCGGGTCATGGGTCGCGCGCCGATGCTGGTGAAGGGCTCCGGTCGAGCCGGTTTGCAAGCGCAACCACGCGGCGTCAAGTGAGGAACGGCCCTCCCGCGGCCCGCGGCTCAACGTCGTGGTGTCAGATGGTGTCAGACGGCTACAATCGGGCGTTCACACTCTGGCGCGACCATATGGCACATGCGGGGACTGCACCGGATCATGCGCCTTACTCACCCGGCGTTTCGCTGGCCCTCGCACTGGCCCGCCAGGAGGCGCTGGTCCGCCACATGCCGGCTCTGACCAACGACTGCGCCTGGCTTGGCGTGTGTCGTGTGGCCGAGCTCTCGCGCAACCCGGCGTTGCACCGGCTGAACGGCCTGTCGGCGTCCGCGCTGGCGTCGATCGAGGCCGAGGCGCTGGAGTTGCTGCAGCTGTTCGCGGCGGAGGAAATCGAGCCGCGCGCGATGCGCCTGGCGGTGCAGTCGTACCTGCCGGCGGCGCGACGCGATGCGCCGGAAGCGGCCACGATGCCCGATCCGGAGCCGATGCGCGACCTACAGCTGCGCCTCACCGACGCGCGCGCGCGGGCGCGTGCCCATCGCGAAGCCACCGTGACGCTGCCGCTGCTCGCCAACTCGCTGCTTTCCGACCCGACCCCGGCGATGGCGCGCGAGCTGTTGCGCGCGGTGCCCGAGCCGCACGAGGCGAGCGTGCGTACGTCGCGCAGCGACAGCGGTGCCGAACGCGCGCTGGAGTCGCTCGGCCGCAACCTGGTGGAGGCGGCGCGCGGCGGTCACATGGGGCCGCTGGCCACACGACCCGCGCTGATCGACGCGCTGATCCAGGCGCTTCAGCCGGACGGGCCGCGCTGCGCACTGCTGATCGGCGAGCAGGGAGTGGGTCGCACCGGCCTCGTGCATGGCCTGGCTGCGCGCATCGCCACCGGCCGCGTGCCCGCGCATCTGCAGAAGGCGCACCTGCTGGAGGTGCCCGGCACCGCGCTGCGGCCGGTCGGCGCAGGGGCCGACTCGCGAGTGCGTGTGCTCGAGAAGCTGATGCTCGACGCGCAGCGCCGCGACGAAACGGACCGCGGCACGATCCTGTTCGTGGACGACATCGACGGGCTGACGCGCTCGTCAGCGTCGTCGCCGGCCCGGCTCAGGCTGGCCGATGTGATCCGCAGCGCGCTGTCGGGCCCGCCGGTGATGTGGATTGCTGCCGTGGATTCGATGGTGCTCGACGACGAGCCCGACCTGCTGCGCGAGCTCGACGGACTGTGCACGATGTTGCATGTGGAGGAGCCGTCGCCGGCCGAGGCCGAGCGGATGGTCAGCGAGGCGTGCGAGGCGCTGGAGGCGCGGCATCGCCTGACCATCACGCCGGCCGCGATCAGTGCAGCCGTCGCGTTGTCGGCGCGCTTCATCGGTGACCGCCGGCTGCCGGACAAGGCGATCGACCTGCTCGACGACATCTGCGGCGCGTGCGGGCTCGACTCGATAGTGATGCCCGGCGAACGCACCACGGTCAGCCGGTCGGCCCTGCGCATCGAACGTCCACACGTGGTCACGGCCGTGGCGGATCGCATCGGTGTGCCGCGCGACCTGGTGGCCGCCGACGACGCGGCGCGGTGCCGCTTCCTGCAGGCCGACCTGTCGCAACGCCTGATCGAGCAGGCGCCATCGATCGCCGTGCTGTCGTCGCTGCTCGAGCGCGCACTGCCGGAACAGCCCGACCACCGGCCGCTGGCCGCGATGTTGCTGGCATCCGACGATGCCGATGCGGTGCAGGCCGTGGCCACCTCGCTGGCGCGCGTGACGTTCGGCGACGGGACCCGCGCGGTGCGAATCGTGCCCGAACAGTTCCGCGAACACGGCCTGACCACGCAACTGCTGGGCACGCGCAGCGGCCCGCCCGGCGAACTCACGCTGACGCTGCGGCGCACGCCCGGCATGGTGGTGCTGATCGACGGCACGGAGCAATGCGGCGACGACGACCTGCAAACGCTGCGCGGGTTGCTGACCGACGCGCCGCATCTCGATCCGCGCGGCCGGGAGATTGTCCGCCGCCAGTCGCTGTTCATCGTCGGCGCGCGCACGCGCGACCCGCTGCAACTCGATCGCCTGCACGCCGCGCTCGGCGGGCTGCTGCATGCGCGCGTGGTGCTCCAGCCGCCGGGTCGCGAGCAACTGGAGTCGCACGCCGCGCGACTGCTCTCGCGCGCGCAGCATCGCCTGGCGTTTGCGGGGCGCGCCGTGACGCTGCCCGCGCAACTCGCCGGTGACGCGGCCGACCGGGTGCTGGCCGGCAAGTCGGTGTGCATGCGCAACCTGGAGCTGGCAGTGGATGCGCTGGTGCTCGCGCACGTCGAGCAGGCGGCTGGTGTCGGCAAGCGGCCGGCCGCGCCCGAAACGCGCACACTCGCCACCGCGCTGACCACCGGCGCACCGCGCCTGCCGGTGATCAACGCCATGCTGCGCAGCAGTCGCGGCTCGATCTTCCAGTTGCGCGCGGGACCGACGGTCACGATCGGTCGCGGCGACAGCGCCGACTGGGTGGTGTTCCTCGTGCCGCGCACCGTGGAGAACGACGAGGCGACGCGCGCGATCAGTCGCCTGCACCTGGTGGTGCGACCGGGACTGCACGGCGTGCTGATCGAGCCGGCCTCGCCGCAGGCCGTCACCACGCTGGCCGGCGGGCCGCTCGCTACCGACGGCGCGATGGTGATGTCCGGCATGGAGATCAACCTCGGCGGCGTGCTGCAGATGCGGCTGCGCCTGTTCCACGATTCGCCCGTGTACCGCAGCACCGTGCGGATGCCCGCGCCGCAAGACATGCCGGATGACGAGCCGGCCACCGATGGCGATGTGGCGACGAATGCGGTCGCGTTGTTCGACCCGGCGGGAGCCGCGCGCTCGCTGCTGATGTCGCGACTGGCCAATCGCTCGAGCGAGCAGTGCATCGTGATGGTCGGCCGCTTCCTGATTGGCGCCGGCGATCACGAGATCGTGGTCGAGGGCACGGCGCCCGTCGCGGCCGAGGTGGTACCGGCGGGGCCGGCGCTGTTGCAGGTGCGCGCGCTCGCCGCCGGCGTGACGATCAACGATCAGCCGCTCGAACTCGACGCGCCGTTGCGCGACCTGGCGCATCAGGATTGCCTGGGCTTTGCCGGCACCGACGAGACGCTGACGTTCCTGCAGCGGCCCGCTCAGGGTTGAGCGCGCAACGCCGCGGCCACGGCCTGCGCCATGCGCGGCGAGGCCCCGCGACCAGCCTGCACAGCGGCGCGCGCGGCAGCACCGGCTTCCGCACGACGATCCGCGTCGTCGCATAGCTCGCGCATCGCCTGCAGCAGCGCCGCTTCGTCGGTGACCCGGGTGGCGGCGCCACGGGCGAGCAGATCGGCTGCCGGCGCGGCAAAGTTGCGCATCTTCTCGCCGAAGAGCACCGGCACGCCGAGCGCCGCGGGCTCCAGCGGATTCTGACCGCCGCCGGTCGCGCACACGTCCAGGCTCTTGCCGACGAACGCGATGTCGGCGCTGGCATACAACCCCGCAAGCGTGCCGATCACGTCGCCGACGATCACCGTGTCGGCCGGTGCGGGGGCGTCGCCGGGCGCCGACAGCCTGGCATGCGCGATGCCGTGCTGGTCGAGGTAGCGCCACGGCTCCGGCTTCTCGGGATGCCGCGGCACCAGGATCAGGCGCAGCGCGCGCCCTTCTCGACGCAGCGTCTGCCACACGCGGATGATCACCTCGTGCTCCGGCGGATGTGTGCTGCCCGCCACCCAGACGAGTTCATCGTCGCGCACGCCGAGCGACTTGCGTTGCGCGGCGCGGACGGTCGCGATGTCGGTGTCGGGCGCGAGCGCGTCGTACTTCACGCTGCCGCAGACCTGGATGCGATCGGCCGGGACGCCGGCGCGCACGAAGTTGGCGGCCCAGGCGTCGGTCTGCGCGAGCACGAGTCGCAGCCGCCGGAACATGCCGCCGAGCAGCCAGCGGAAGCGGGCGTAGCCGCGACAGCTGCGGTCGGTCATGCGCCCGTTGACGACGATCACCGGCACGCGCTGCCACTCGCACAACCGCATGAAGTTCGGCCAGACTTCCAGTTCCATCAGCAGCACGACGGCCGGGCGCAGGCGACGCAGCGCGCGCCACACGGCGAACGAGAGATCCTGCGGATACTGGAACGTGACGTGCGTCGGGAACAAACGCGCGGCAGCGTCGCGGCCGGTTTCGGTCGAGGCCGAGATGGCGACCTCGTGCGTCGGCAGGGTCTGTTCCAGCGCGGCCACCAGTGGCGGCGTGGCCATCACCTCGCCGACCGACACCGCGTGCAGCCAGACAAGCGGCCGCGCGCCGGGCTCGCGACGGGGCACCGAGCCGAAGCGCTCGAGCAGGTAGCGGCGGTACTTGCCACGGAAGAGCGCCCGCCAGAGCAGCCATGGCGAGAGGATTACCAGGCCGAGCAGGTAGGCCGCGTCGGTGAGCAACAAAAGCGGTATGTGCCGCACGCGGTGGTGATGGAGGCGAGCGAGGCGAAGGCTGCGGTTATCGAACAGGGGGCGGGTCGGTGCAACAAGCGACGGGGTCGCGGCCTGACGCTACGGATTGCGGGCAGGGCAAGTGCGGGGCCGGGTTTGGGATTGCGCGGGGTGTCGGTGTACTATCGATGCCGCTCGCTCACCGCCGCCGCTGTACGCAGAGAGACGTCATGACCATCAATCTCGGCACCATCTCGGTCTACCTCGAACCCACCAAGCGCAAGTTGCAACTCGACCTGCAGGACTCCGCCACCATCGGCGACGTCGTGCAGGGCATGGTCACGCACCTGCGCGCAGTCGAGAACTTCGACGTCACGCACTATCTGCGCGACAAGATCGGCGACGGCTACGCACCCGAATGGCAGCTGTTCCGCGAACGCGAGAACATGCAACTGCTGCCGCCGGATGCGCGCTTCTCCGATCTGCAGCCGCCGCTCGATCGCGACGAGATGTTCACGCTGAAGGTCAACGCGCGCGTCGCATGACGAGCGACGACGCACGGTCGGGGCGATCCGCATGGCGATGATCCATTACTGCCACGAGTGCGGAACCCGACTGCCGCGCGAGGATCTGGCCAATGGCCAGGCTGTCGAGATCGACGGCCGCGCGTACTGCAGGCTGCATGTGCCGCTGGACATGGCGGCCACGATCGTGGAAGGCGAAGCCGGCGCCAACCCGCCACCACTGGTGATGTCGGTGTCGGTGTCGGTCAATCGCACCAGCGGACGGCAAGCTCCCCGAAGCTCGCGGCGCACGACTCCGCAACCGCTGCCGCAACCCGCCGCGAGACGCCGCGGCAGCAACGCGCCAGTGGTCGTGGTGGTGGCCGTCAGCACCATCGTGCTCGGCGTGGTCGTCGCGCTGCTGGTCAGCGCCACGCGCGGGCCGGGCGGCGAACCGCCGGCCAGCGCGCATCCGGGCAACGCAGCCAACGGCGGCGGACGCGGCGGCGCGGGCACCACCAATGCCGACATCGAGGCGTTCCGCCGCAACCTGAGCGAGTCGTCGCAGGCGCTGGTGCAGATGCACACCGCCAGCAACCTGCAACTCGCCACGCGCGTGGCCAACTGCCGCCTGGCGTGGGAGCGCTGCCGCGAGCTGGGCCGCCTGCCGATCGCCGACACCGACCGCCAGGCGATGGAGGCGTTGCAGCGCGGCTGGGACGCGGAGTACGCGGCCGCGCTCGGCGATGCGATGCGCGCCGAAGCGAAGCGGCTGGTCGGTCACAAGGAAGTGGCCGCGGCGGCGACCTTCGTCGGCCGGGCGGTGTCGGGTAGCGATCCGGAGCACTGGCCGGTGGAGCTGTGCAACGATCGCAACGAGACGTTCGGCCAGTTGCGCACACTGGCCGACGACCTCACGCACATGGCGGCGCAGTGGATCCGCACGCAGGGATTGATGGATCGCGCCGACGCGGTGCGCAAGACGGGCCGGCTCGAGGACGCGGTGCGCGGGTACACCGGCGTGCTGCGCGAGATGGACACGCGCTTCGATGCGCTGGTCAGTCGCGCGTGGTGCTACCGGCGGCTCGGCGACACCGACCGGGCGATGGCCGACGTCGACCGCGCGCTCGGCGTTGCGCCGGGCTACACCGACGGCTGGTTCCTGCGCGCCTACATCCGCGACCAGTTGGGCGACAAGGCCGGCGCGCTGGAGGACTACTCGCACGCCGTCGAGTGCGACCCGGCCAACGCGATGGTCTACAACAACCGCGGCAACACGCGCCTCGAGCTGGGCGACCGCGATGGCGCGATGGCCGACTTCACGAAGGCAACCGAGCTCGAGCCGGCCAACAAGTACGGCTGGTACAACCGCGGCCGCATCCACCACAGCGAGGGCCGGACCGACTCGGCGATTGCCGACTACAAGCGCGCGCTGGCGTGCGACGACGACTACTTTGTGGCGCACTTCAATCTGGCGGTGCTGCTGCGCGACAACGACCAGCTGGACGAGGCGCTGTTGCACTACCGCGCGGCGGCGAAGGCCGAGCCACGGCGCTACGAGCCCTGGTACCACATGGGCCGGATCCTGGCGGCAACTGACCGCGAGCGCGCGCTTGAGTGCCTGCGTCGTGCGAAGGGGCTGTGCACGGACGCCGGGGATTCAAGGACGATTGACGAGTTGTTGGCGAGGGTGGGCCGCGGCGGCTGAGGTCGCGCGGGTTGAGCCCCTTTCATCCCTTTCATCCCTTTCGCCCCTTGCCCTTGCCCCTTTCACCCCTTGCCCTTGCCCCTTTCACCCCTTGCCCTTGCCCCCTTACCGGGCGAGCCGGGGATGTAAATCCCCGGAGGGGATAGCGCGAGGTCACACGGTTCCCCGCCGATTCCCTCCGGGGATTTACATCCCCGGCTCGCCCGGAACGAAACCGGTCTTGCGCAAGCAGTTCAGCCGCGGCCGCAAGGTGAACTCACCCTGACAAAGCGGGCAAGGGCAAGGGCAAGGGCAAGGGCAAGGGCAAGGGCAAGGGCAAGGGCAA
>JBFWQT010000130.1:0-14302 GCA_050249295.1 Planctomycetota bacterium | reverse complement strand
CTCGACGGTGCGCTCGCGGTATGGGCTCTTCGGCGCTCCGCCGTCCGGGTGGTTGCCGTTGAAGTTGACGATCGCCGAAGTCACTGTCGCGCCGTCGCCAAAGCAGAACGCCGTCTGCGTCCCGGCCCGACACGCGAACTCCCACTCCGCCTCGCCCGGCAGCCGCAACCCCGCGGCCGCCAATTCGCGCTGCTGGAACCACGCCTGCGCATCGCGCCACGACACCTGGTTCGCCGGCTGCAACGGCCCCGGCCAGTTGTACTCGTAGTGCTGCCCGCCCAGCGCGTCGTACACGCGCTGCGACACGCAGGTTCGCGCGATCAGGAACGGCTGGCCGGTCCACACTGGTTGCGCGTTGCCGTACCCAGGTGGTGGCAGCAGCACAAATTCGGCGTCGATTGCTCGCGCGCCATTGCCCACCGGCCCGATCGCTCGCGCGAAGGCATCGCAGCGGTACACTGGCACCGTGAACCGCTTCGTCCCCTGGACGTTGTTCTCGCAACTGAACGTCTCTTCGCAGAGGAACGTGAACCCGGGGAAGTCGCGTGCGGGCGGTGGTGGCAAGGGCGCGGCGTGCGCGGCGACTACCCCTCCGGGGGTTGACTTCTCCACACCCGGCTCGCCTGGACGCGAGTGGTCCGCGCGGGCAATCGCGGCGAAGGCACCATCGGTGCGGCCGCGGCTTACCGGCCAGTGGCTGGAACTGGAGGAGCGGGCGGCCCGGTGGGCGGGCGGCACGACAGCGGGACGACCCGACACCTCGGCCAGCGCGGCCAGTGCCATCTCGGCAGACGTGAAGCGATCACGCGGGCGCTCCTGCGACAAGCGGGCGAGGAACGCGTCGATCGGCCCGGGCAATGGCTCGTGGTCGTTGTGCATCAGTTCGCGCAGTGTCTGGCCGAGGCTCCACAGATCGGAGAGCGGCGTGGCCGGATGGCCCTGTTCAATCTCGGGCGCGATGTAGCCGGGCGTGCCGAGGATGCCGCCGGTGTGCGTGAGGCGATGCGTGGCGGCGAGGTCGGCCACGATGCCGAAGTCGACGATCTTGATGAACTCGCCGGCGTCGTCAAACACCAGCATCAAGTTGTCGGGCTTGATGTCGCGGTGCACCAGGTCGGCGGCGTGCATTGCGGCCAGGCCCTGCAGGATCTGCTCGCCCCAGACCAGCACACGCCACGGATCGAGCGGGCGCGGCGCGGCCAGCAGGGTGCTGCGCAGGTCCTGGCCGTGCAGGTATTCCAGCACCATGCAGGCGTGGCGGTGGCCGTCGATCTGCATGTCGGGATACACGTCGTACACGCGGACGATGAACGGCGACTCCATCTGCGAAAGCCCGCGGGCCTCCTCGACAAAGCGGTCGCAGTAGCGCGGGTCGGACGCGTACCGCGGCGCGAGCTGCTTGACGAACGCGCGACGCGGCAGGTGCGCGTGCTCGGCGATGTGCGCGAACGACCAGCCGCCGCGCAGGCCGAGCGAGTCGGTGATCCGCCAGTTGTTGCCGATGACGAGGCCGAGGGGGAGTGGCATGGAAGGTCACTCGGCTCTGCGCTGGCGCAGCGCGTCGGGCAGGGCTGCCAGCAGCAGCTCGGCCAGTTTTTGCGGGACGGGTACCGGCTGGCCGTGCGGCGGGCTGGCGAGATCGACCAGGTGCGCGAGCAGCGATCGACCATCGGAGTAGCGCGCGTGCAGCAGCGCCAGCAGCGCGGCGGCGCCGGCGCGTACGATGTCGCCTTCGGACAGGCCGGTGTCGTGCGCGGCGGTCTGCAACTCCAGGCTGGTGCGCGAGCGGGTCAGGCGCCCCGAGTGGCCGGCGTCCAGGTGCAGCGCGACGTAGTTGGACAGCGCGGCCGCCAGCAATTCCTTGTGCGGCATGCGCAGTTCGGCGGCGGCCGCCTTGAGCTGCTCGTGCAGCGGCGCGTCGAGCTTGATCGAGGCGTTGGTGCCGTCGGGCGCGGGGATTGGCGGCGTGCGGCCGCGATCGGCGAGGCGACGGGGATCGAACATCGGGTCGGGCATGGGGCGTTTCTCCGTTTCCCTCGGGCGTTGCGAGAGCAGCACGGTGAGTGCGACAGCCGGCCCGAGCAGCCAGGCCTGACTCTTCTCGGGCGCGGCGGCCGGCAGCGCGACGAGTACGGCGCCGACGAGCAGCACGATACCGGATGCCAGCAGGAACCGAGGGATGATCTGTCGCATGGTCGGCCACCGTCGTCTACTCGTTTCTACCAGATTATACCCGGAGAGACGATGCGAGTCAACTGCCGGTTCGGGGCGCACTGGTGAGTTTCAGGCCGTTGACGGCGGAGCCGTTGGTGGGCGCGTCGTGGACGATGGTGAATTCGCCGCCAGCGCCGCCGCTGCCGCGGTTGACCTCGGCGGAACGCCACCGCGGCTCAGTGTTGATCGGCCTCGAGTTGCCTGGCGATCATGTTCAGCGCACCAGAATTGTCGCGGGATCGTCAGCCGGGGAGGGCCGGATGAGAAGCCCGCTTTTCTGTGGACAGGAGTCCGGCAAGCCCACCGTTGAAAGCGCTGGCGCGCATAGCGGATAATTCGATGGTCTGGCCGCGTTTCGGCAGGTCCCATGCCACAGTCCGAGCAGTTCGATCCGACGGTGCCGCGCCGTGGTGGTGCTCGCCGCGAGCTGCGGACGCAGCCGGGTAGCCGGGTTGCGCCGTCTGGTTCGTCTCGAACGCTGTCCGCCACTACGGCGTCGTCCAGCGAAGGCAGCCGCTTCGTGCTCGGCGAGGAACTTGGTCGCGGCGGGATGGGCACAGTGCGGCTCGCGGAGGATCCGGTGATCGGGCGGGAACTGGCGATCAAGTTCTTGCAGGCGGGTGATGCGGGTGCGGTCGAACAGTTCGTCGAGGAAGCGCAGATCACAGGGCAACTGCAGCACCCGAACATCGTGCCGGTCTACGACCTCGGCCGCGACCCGGCTGGTCGGCCGTGGCTGGCGATGAAGCGGATCGACGGCGAGAGCCTGGCTGACGTGATTGCCGGGTGGAAGCGCAACAAGCCGGGCCGGCTGCGCCAAGAGGACTACCAAAGAGTGCTCGGCATCTTCGCTCGCGTGTGCGACGCGATCGCCTTCGCCCACAGCCGTGTCGTGATCCATCGCGACATCAAGCCGCAGAACATCATGGTTGGTGAGTTCGGCGAAGTGCTCGTTGTCGACTGGGGGCTCGCGAAGCCGCTCGGCAGCGAGAGGCCGACGCCTTCCAACGCGCGCCCAGTGCATAGCTCTCGCCGCGATTCAGACGACTCGCATACGCTCGACGGCGAGGTGTTCGGCACCCCGGCGTACATGCCGCCGGAACAGGCCGAGGGTCGTACTGACGAAATCGACGAACGCTCCGACATTTTCGCGCTCGGTGGCGTGCTCTACCACATGCTTACACTGCATCCGCCGTATGAGGGTCGCAACGCAACCGACACGCTGACGAAGGCCGCGCGACATCGACTGATCCCGCCGCGTCGTCGTGCGCCGGCCCACGGCATCCCGAAGGAGCTGCAGGCGATCGTGCTCAAGGCGATGGCCGAGAAGCCGACCGCTCGCTACGCGACGGTGCGCGACCTGCAGGCCGATCTCGCGGCGTGGCAGTCGTTCCGCCGCACCACGGCATGGCGTCCCGGGCCGGTCGAACGATTGAAGAAGTGGTCGCGTCGCCACCCGACGACGACACTCGTCGCCTCGATGTCGATGGTGTTCTCACTGGTTGTCGCCGCGCTGATCTCGCAGCTGCAGGCCAGCAACGCGACCGCACAATTGGCGCAGGAGTCCGCCGCCCGCGCCGCCGCCGAGCGCCGGGCTGCGCAGGCTATCGCCGCCGAGCAGGGTGCCCGTGCCGACAGGGCAGAAGACCGCGTCGGCGAGCTGGAAGGTATCGGCAACGACGTCGCCGCCCTGCTGGACGAACGCAGCAAAGAGTCGATCGCCGAGTTCAACCGGTTGTGGGCCGCTGCCAAGTCCAGTGGTCTCTCCGACGAAGCGTTCGGCGAGACTCTTAGCGGCAACCAGATCGAACACTTTCTGCAGAGCTACAAGTCGTTGTTCGACGTTCTGGGCACGCTCCACAAGGATCCAACAGCGGACCAGTGTTTCAGCCGGGCCCTGATTCGACACAGCGTCGGTGATTTGGAGGGAGCGATCGACGACTACAGCGCCGCGCTGCGTATCGACCCGCAGCTAAAGGGAGCATACAACAATCGCGGCAATGTGTGGCAGGCGCAGGGGAAGCTGGACGAGGCTATGGCCGACTACGATGCCGTTTTGCGGATCAACCCGCAATCGGCCGATGCGTACTACAATCGCGGCAACGTGCAGGCTTTGCGCGGTCGGCTGGACGAAGCAATCGCCGACTTCGATGCTGCTATACGGATCAACACTCATCATTCGTTGGCGTACATCAACCGCGGCAACGTGTGTACGGTGCTGGGTCGGCTGGACGAAGCGATCGCTGATTACGACGCCGCGCTGCGCATCAACTCGCAAGATGCCGAGGCGTACAACAACCGAGGCAACGTCCGTGCAGCGCAGGGTCGACTGGAAGAGGCCATCAACGACCTTGATACCGCGCTGCGCATCGACCCGCATTACGCGAAGGCCTATAAAAACCGCGGAGACGCGCGGCAGACACAGGGCCGTCTGGCAGAGGCGATCGCCGACTACGACGCCGCAGTGCGCCTGAACCCGCAGGACGCCAACGCATACATGGGCCGCGGCCGTGCTCGGCGCGCGCAGGGGAAGCTGGATGAGGCGATCGCCGACTACGATGCGGCCCTGCGCATCAATTCACGGTACTGGCAGGCGTGGGCGAACCGGGCAATGGCCACGCAGCAAAGTGACCGGGATGCGACCGTGAATGCGTGGCAGCAGGCCTACCGGTTCTGCCCCGACCCCCAACAACGCGCGACCTTCGCCGGCTATCTAAAACAACTCGGCGCGGAGATTCCGAAGTAGCCCCGCCCTTGCGCTTCACGGTCGGCCGTCGTTGATTGCCCTCCGCCGCCGCCATGACCGACTCCGGCCAATTTGATCCGACTGTCCCGCGCCGCGGAGGTGGACGTCACTATCACCGGCCGGCGAGCCAGGTGCCGGGCGGTGCACCACCGGTTGACGACGCCAGGCCGCGGCAATGACGGAAGGTGGCCGGTCATGGGCCGCGATGTTGCCGGCGGCTTTTCCATGTGAAAGCTCACGTTCCCGCTGGAACAGGCCGACGAGCTGTTCCGGCTTCTCTGGGCCGAAGAACTGAGCATGGCGCGACTGATGCCCGGCTACGACGGAGTCGCCCAAGCAGTTCGGACTATCTGGATGACGGGACGGTACCGACCGTTGGCGGCGAATCGCTGCAACGAACTGTGCCAGGATGCCTCACACCAGAAAGAGGCTCTTGCGTGATGATGAGAAGAGCAGACCGATCACCGTACTATTCCGCAGCATCCCCACTTGGTTGCCCTCATGCCCGTCCTTGAGACCGAGAACCAGTTCAAGGCCTGCCGGCGAGCCGTACGGTTCTGCTATCTGTGCGGACGTGCGATCGCGAACGGCGAGCCGATGAACCGCGACCACGTCCCACCCCGATCGTTCTTCCTCCCCAAACATCGCCGAGACGTGCTGATCCTCAGCACTCACCGTGCGTGCAATGACCGGCAGTCGGCGCGGGATGAATTGGGAGCACAGTTCATGCGGGTGCTCCACGCCGGCAGCCCTGCGCCCGTTGGTCGGCAGCTGGAGATGTCTGTCGGGCAGTTACCCGATGGCTCGCCGTCAGCAGCCCTGCACGGCGTCGATCTTTGGGGGATGATCTTCCGATGGGTGCGAGGCTTCCACGCCGCTCTCTATACCGAGTTTCTTCCCGACCGCGGCGGATACATCCACACACCATTCCCACTTGGACATGAGGAAGCCGATGGACGGGTGGTCTTCGTGGATCACCCGCAACAGTACCTGGCGATCTCGAACGTCCTCCGAGTAAGCAGGATGGCTCGTTGCGTAGATCGAGTACTCTGCAACGCAGGGAAGTGCCGATTCGAGGCCGTCTGGACGACGGACGACAGCGGGACCACTCCGATGTGCGTCTTTGCACTTCGGCTGTACGACTGGGAACGGCTTGCCTCTCCGGTACTCCCGCGCCGCACATGCATCGGTTTCTACTTCGCGCCCCGGCCGGCCTCGGCGAGCGTCGAACCGATCGTACGTGTGCCGAACCGAATTGGTGAATGGGACGTGTTCGACGATCAGTAGAGCGCCGGTACGGCATGCGCGGAGTCGCAGCCTGAGCTTGGCACAATGCAATGCACACGCATGCGTAACGCCGACATCGCCGACATCTTCTTCGAGCTGGCCGACCTGCTGTGGCTTCAGGGCGGGGAACGATACCGGTCGCGCGCTTTCTGGCGGATCGGGCGGGTGCTGGAGCAACTGGCCGAGCCGGTCGCCGCGATGATCCGCAAGGGCACTCTGGAGAAGCTGCCGGACATTGGCGATGGCGCAGTGCACCGCATCAAGCAGATCCTCCGCACGGGCACATGCGACGACCATAGAAGACTGTCGGCGGCCATTCCCGCGGGTGTGCGGGAGGTCGGCCTGGTGCGCGGCATCGGCCCGCGGCGCCTGAAGCAGCTCTGGCAGCGAATGCGCATCGGGAGCGTGGATGAGCTTGAAGCAGCAGCTCGGAGCGGCAAGCTGGAATCGCTTCCGGTGTTCGGAGCCGGTGACGTGCAGCGTCTCATCGGCGCCATACGCGAATACCGCGAGCATCGTGGCCGCGAGCGGATCCCGATGCCGCGCGCGCTGGTCGAAGCCGAGCGGCTGGTCGAGGTTGTGCGGGCGCTACCCGGTGTGGTGCGCGCGGAAGTCGCGGGCAGCCTGCGTCGGCGGAAGGAGACGACGAAGGACGTGGACGTTCTGGTGGCCGCCGAGGGGCCTGGCGTTGTGCGCGCATTCATGGAGATGCGCGACGTGGGTGAGGTGATTCTGGGCGACACGGGGCGGGCCAGTGTCCGCCTGTCCAGCGGCCTGCAGGCCGACATCCGCGTGCTGCTGCCGGAGCAGTTCGGGGCCGGGATGCACTACTTCACGGGCAGCAAGGACCACAACATCGCGATGCGCATTCGCGCGAAGCACCTCGGCCGGCACCTCTGCGAGCACGGCGTCTACCTCGACGACAAAGTGACGCTGGTGAACGCATGTGCCGACGAAGCCGACGTGTTCCGCCTGCTGGGTCTGCGTTACATCCCACCCGAGCTACGCGAGGGTATGGGCGAGATCAAGGCAGCGGAGCGCGGCACGCTACCGGCGCTGATCGAAGCGGAACATCTGCTCGGGGACCATCGAACCGTCGCGCACTCGATCGACGATGCGGCCGCGATTGCCGATGCCGCGCTGCAACGCGGGCTGCGGCACGTCGTCGTGGCCGTGCCGCGCGACTTGCGCAACGAGCTGGAGCGGTTGCGCGATTCGATGCTGCCACGCGGTCTGCGCGTAGTGGTTGGAACGGTCACGACGATCGGACCAGACGGCGAGCTGGATCGGGAGCTGGCAGAACTTGCGGAGTGGGAACATGTCCACGCCGAGCCGTCGCCCGTGGGGGATGAACTTCCGTTCGAGCTGCTCACTTCGCGCGTGGTGCGGGCGATCGAGAGCGGAGTGGTGGACTGCATCGCGCGACCGAGCGGGCGCCAGTTCGGCCAACGCCCGGCCGCCAACCTGGACCTGGAACGGGTGTTCCGCGCCGCCCGCCGTGCGGCTGTGGCAGTAGAGGTTTCAGGCGAGCCCGACCGGCTCGACCTCGACGCGCTCGCCGTGCGTCACGCCGTCGAGATGGGCACACCGCTGGCCCTGTGTTCCGGCGCAACGACGCGGGCCGGTCTGACCGACCTGCGTTTTGCACTGTTCACCGCCCGGCGCGGCTGGGCGACCGTGGCCGACGTGCTGAACACGCAGCCGGTCGAGCATCTGCTGCAACGCCGACATCGACGGATCTCGGCGACCGGCATCGCGCCCACCTGGCAGCCGCCAGTCGCAGACGCGCCCACAATCCCAAGGAACGAGCCGGACGACGGAGCTGTGGCCGAACTAGCGGAGAGGCTTCGGCATCCACCCCTGGACGCTGCCATGCGCGAGCGCCTGCACCAGTACTTGGCCGCAGGCGAAGATGCGGACCTTCATGCGGCCCTGTCGCAACTCGGGGGCAATCCGGTGCAGGCTGCGTTCAATCTGCTGGTCGGCGGTTAGTGAGCAGGCGCACTTGACGTGACGCTGAACGGAACCGTGTCGTTGCACCATCAACGGTCACTTGCGGGTGCATTCCGATGCCAATTCGGGGATGGATGTGGATTGAGACGAACGTCGAGTTCGAACGGGACACTGCGTTCACGTTCCGCGACCGTGAATTCATGGGACTGCGGTCGTCAGAGACGCAGGCCCCTTGCTTCCAAACAACCGTGACCCGAGTAGGGCAGGAGGATTCGACGGTTCACGGGGTCACTGCCATTGCGCGAGTTGCCTCTGCGCTCACTTGGCTGTCGGATCTGCCAATTGCTGTGAACGAATTGCGGTCGGAATCCACAGCGCAACAGGGGCCGCGGCCAGGACGGACCAGAATTCACCACATCGACGGAACGTTGACGGACTACGACCTCCGTTTGCTGGCCGAGTGGCCATGTGCATCCGAGTACCCCGTACTGCCCATCGGGCTCTACCGCCAGGGGCGTGTTGCTGCCGACTCGACCCACGCACTCCTGGAGTTTTTCAAGGTCATCAACGTCTTCTCGAATACCGGAGCTGCGCAGCGCGCTTGGATTGCACGTCAACTGCCAGCACTTGGGACCCGTCGGCGTTGGACAGAGGCGAACGACCGGATACAACACCTCGGCATGTCGGTCGCCGATGCCGCAGCATACCTATTTGAAAGCGGTCGATGCGCGGTCGCCCACTCATATTCCGATCCGGTCGTTGATCCAGATGATGCGCGCGATCTGTTCAGACTGGCCCGCGACCTCCCCGTGATGCAAGCACTTGCCGAGCACGCCCTGGTTGCGCACTTCGCAGTTCCCGAGCCCGACTGGTTGGTCTGAAGCCGACGCCCAATATGATGAAGGATCTTCCAACGCTGACCGCCATCCTTCTTTGTCGCGAGGCACACCAACGCCCTGGCGGCATGGGGTACGACCTACTGGGGGTGGTCAATCAAGTGGTGTTTGAACGCAGCATTGCAGACGAAGGTGAAGGGTTCCGCACGTTGTTCATGTTTGTTCGCCTTTCCGGCATTCCCTCGCCGTGCCGGATGGATGCGGAGTTTGTCTTGTCCGTTCCCGGCGGCCGCGGCGGATTCGGGCAGACAGAGCGGAACACCGGGACCATTCCCTGGCCAATCGACTGCAAGGGGGAGGGTCTCACCACCATCAACGCAGCAATCCCGATGACGGTGCCGGCGGTGGCTGGCACATACGAGGTGTCGGTGGTTGTCAGCGGCCACATCATCGGCGGAACCAGTTTCCTTGTGCAGGCACCACCGTTGCCCGACGAGTAGTCCCTCGGCGTTGCTGCATTCGACCACGGCGCGGTCGCATTGTGTCCGTCGTACGCCGATGGACACAACGGGTCATGAGATTCCGCAGCCGGTATCGCGTTTGAGCTTCCGGCGTCGTGCCGTGTTCGCCATGCGAGGCCGGCCCGGCATGCGCAGCTACCAACCAGTCATCGAGCGTCATCCCGAACCAGCGTACCAAGGACGCCGGAGCGACGTTCAGCTGGTCGTTGGCCATGCTCACCTCGTTGCCGTTGGGTCGTGCAAAGCGTGTTCAATGCGTTCGCATGCAACGAATCAGGTCGACCACCTGCAGTCCACCTCGTTGTACGCCGCCATCCCCGCATCAACGGCAACGCCGGCATGCTCCGGCGTTGGCGGACGCGTCGGCGGGACATTGCCAAAGCCGCGACCATCGCGCCGAGTCCATCGGAGGGGCCGGAGGTCCAGCTCGTTTGCTCAGGCCAAGGCGGTGCATGGCGTTGGCCACGGCATTCAGGCTGAAGCCGAGGGAGCCGCGGAAAAGAAGCTCGGGTCGACGACCGGAATGAATTCGGGCATTCGGGGCTCTGGGTTGAGCAGGCACGCACGTCGGTCATGAGGTACGCCGGTGGCGTAACTGACCTTCAGCAGCCGCTCCGGCAATCGGAGCAAACCCTCGGGCAGAACCGGATGGATGCACTCCGTGTGTTCCACCAGCGGCATGTGTTCTCCCTTGTCGTTGAACCTCCTCGAGCGGGATCATTCAGGGGCTCCGCGTCCTGCCATTCCACTTGCGCACAGAACGGCAGCTCACGGGTGCCGGTATTCTCGCGGGACCTTCGGCACCGTCTCGCGACCCAGCTGCTTCGGCTGGTCAGGGTCGTCCGCGACCATGCGGGCGATGCGCCCCTGCAGGTCCGCCGCGTTGTCTACATAGAGCTGCAGCACGCCGAGGTCGGCGTGCCGCGAGTACGGCAACACCGCGGGCAACGGGAGCCCGGCCTTGGCGGCCAGTTCGCAGGCCTTCGTGATCGCGGTGTGGCGGATGCCGTGGGGAGCCACCTGTTCGCCTACAGCGCGCCCCCACTCGCGCACCACGATCCAAATCCCGCACGGAGTGAGCCTGTCGGTCGACGGCTTGTCGACGGCGAAGGTAGTGAACAGAGCACCCTCGTGCTCGCCGCGCACCGCGATCCAGGCCTCCAGGACCTCGAGGGTGGGCTCGGGCACTTCGAGCTGTTCCTCTTCGCGGCGCCCCTTTCCGGTGATGGTCAGCACCCCTTTCTGGCGATCCAGATCCTCAAGGTCGAGGCGACTGACTTCAGCCCGACGCAATCCAAGGTGGAAGATCAGAGAGACCAGGGCGCGATCCCGCATGCCCTTCGCATCGCCCCGCTCTTCTGCGGCACTGATCATCGAGCGGACTACGGGGACGCCCGGCCCGCTGGTATCCCGGTACTTCCGCGACCGTGTGTTGCCGACGTCGAGGTTCCAGGTGACCAGCCCGAGGAGTCGGGCGAGCTTCACGATCGACCTCAGCGAGGAGAGGCGCCGGTTCACGGTGGCCGGAGCAACGTCGGCGTCGAGCATCGCGCCGCGCCAGGCGATGGCCACCGAGTTCGCACCCGCTTGCCCGTAACCGATTACCGCGTCGGCGGCGTGGCTGGCCGCGTCACCCGGGTCTGACGCATCCAGCCCGAGGTGCTGGGCGAGCGCCTGAAGATCACCCCTGTAGGCCCGCACGGTCTCCGGGGACTTGCCGGAGAGCCAGTGGGCGATGAGCCCGGCGCCATCGCGGGGCAGCCGATGGAGACCCATCGGTGGCGATGGCGTGAGCGCAACATCGTCCATGGCATCGTCGATCACTGGACCCTCCGGAATGGCCACGGATGTGGGGCCGGGCCTGCCGCGGGAGGCGGCCAGCCGAGCATCCGCAGCACGGCGCACACCTCTTCGCGTACCAGTCGGCGCAGTTCCTTCTGGTGCCACAGACGCGACGGAGAGACCCCTTGCGTCGCGTCTGGATCGCCAAAAATGGGTGGTTGCGGCGTGTTCACGACTGGCTCGTTCGCGTTCTCGACCTGCTGCGGCGTGTGCCCTGATGTGTCCGTCGCGTCCCCAATGCGCTGCGGCGTGTCCCACTGATGTTCCGTCGCGTGCACGACGCGCAGCGGCGTGTTCGACCCCGTTTTCTTCGGCAGCTCGAGGTCCACGTTGAGCGTCGCGTGGCAATACCGGCCGCTACGTCGGACCCGTAGGACACCGCGATCCCCCCAGCGCCTCAGGCACTTCCAGATTGCGCCGGCGGTCACCTTCTGGCGGCGGTGAATGGCGAAGGCGAGGAACTCGCGGCTGAGAAACTGGGTTTGCCCGGCGGCCAATGCCTCGAATAGCAGCCGGTCCAGACGGGACCGGAGCCGCATCCCGCCCACCCGGCTGTTGCCCAAGTCCAGCGATACCCTACGAGTCATGACCACCTCCAAGCAAAGAAGGAGCCGGCGGGGGCGTGACACCCGCCGGCCCCATCGCTCTCCGACCCGACCTACTACCCAGCAGACCGATCAGCGCCGGCGCGGAACCCGGCGCACCACCACGGTCCGGCGATCGTCGCCACTTTCGTCGCCTTCTTCTTCGTCGTCCTCGTCTTCGTCCTCGTCCTCATCTTCTTCGTCATCGGCCTGACCATCAGCGAGCGCCACCAGCCACTCGGCAACCGCCGCGGCAGTGAACCGAGGGTCCCCGACCTGCACAGGCTCGAAGCCGGCCAAGTAGCCCTGCTTGTAGTGGTCGAGGATGTCCTCCGGGTCGAGCCGGGCGATCTGGGAAATGTCCTGCAGCGTGAGCACGGGCCCATACTCGGTGATCAAGTCCGACTCCAGTTTGCGGCGGTCCATCGCGATCTCCTTTTGGTGTCTGTGTGGAGCACTCGGCCCCTACACCCGTGTAGCTCGCCCGCTCGTCCGACTCTGGGATTGCCGCAGCACCGAGGTTTGAAGGCCGCTCGGGCACGAGCAATGACGATCACATGGCGCAATCTGGACCCCTGCTGCGCTCCCTTGAGATCGACGAGACTGTTCGCTGCGATTCTGAGCGAGGCCGACGATGAAGGTGGAAGATGAGAAACAACGACACGCACAGCCAGCGGCGGCAGGAGCGCGCCGAAGAGTCCATCGAGAACCTGCTCGCGATAGTGCGCATGGCGCAGATCGGCGAGGATTGCGGTGATCCGCAGGCGCTACGGGCGGCAGCCCTCGCTGCGTGCTCCGCCATGGCGACCTGCGCGCTGGCGGGGAAGCGGAGCATGGTGCGGCGCGAGGCGAAGCTCCGCGGTCTGGCGACCGCGCCTGACCTGGATCTGGTCGTGATCGAGCGCGCCGCGCATGAGGCGCTCGAGGGCTTGGTGGTGGGCCGCGAGCGGCGGCCCGTGCAGCCCTCCTTGAACCGGCTGACGGAGCTGCGGTGGAGCCGGTGTACCGCCTACCTGGCTGACCCGATCCTGCTGACGACCATGGGTGGCGGGCATCTCTCGCCGCCAGCTCCCCGCGCCGCCGATCGGATGGTTCTCGAACTGGTCGCGGCCGGAGGGGCGACGGGCGAAGGTGCTGACTTGGCGGAGCTGGGCGTGACGCCTGGCCGGGTGCGGGGACGCATCACTGAAGCCAACGCCTGGCTCGCGACGTACTTCGATGTGCGTGAAAATCGCAAGCCGATCTTCCGCCGCCACGACCGATACTGGCCGAGGATCCGCCTGATCATGGGGGCACCGGGCCACACGGCCGTATGCGTGTCATGCGGCGAGGGGTTCACGCCTTACCAATGCCTGCGCTGCGCCAGCTCGATCTCCGACCGCTGCCGGGACTGTCATGATGATCACGCTCATGGCGTCGTGCGCCTTACGTAGACGGACCACTTCCTGCGCGATCCACCAGAAGGGGTGGTGCTCTCGCCACCACACGGCGGTGGACTTCGCCACTCGGCGAAGCACGTCGAGAAACTGCACGGCGCGGTCCCGCGGTCCTCCGCTCATCGGTTCCTCCATGCACGGCAGCGCGCTCCGGTCCCAAGCTACTGGCTCCGTGCTCTGCACGTGCGAGCTGCGCCGCTTGGCGATCTCCTTCGCCTTCTCCCGCTACGCGGAATCTTCGGCGTCTTCGGCGTCACCATGAAGGTGGCGCTGCGCTGCTTCAGCTCCAATAGGAGGGCATACTGCTCGGCTACACGACGCGCCACGAGGCCCTGCAACGCGTGGCGTAGACCCGGAACACCGGGCCCCCCCACGCCTCTCCAGCGTAGCGATGACGTGAGCCTCGCGTAGATCGCTCTGAGCCCTGCGGAGCTGCTCGCGACGACCGAACGCGGCTCGCTGTGCACCAAGGCCGAGCGACCCCATGCAGGAAGGGGCACTCGTCGGCGTCGCCGCCGCTAGACCGTGTGATCCAGCAGGATCCCGGTACTGCGACCGCTTGGCAGGTCCGGTAGCCAGATCCATGTCAGCAGCCGGGCCGACTCCAGCCAGTCGAGCACAGGCCTGATGACCTTGGCCTTCACCCCAGCCCGCGACGCGAAGTACTTGGCCAACTTCCGGGAATCCCGATGGGTTTCTGGGGGCATTGGCAGGAAGTGGAAAGGGGCGGCGTACATCCCGGCAACGACCGTCACGATTGCATGCGCGTCCTGAGCTTCGGCCACGATGGCCGCCACGATGGCCGCAATGACCTTGTCGTCGGCCTCATCCTCTACCGCGTGGTCCACGGTCCGCTCTTGTTTCTGTTCATATTGGTCCCGCC
>JBFWQT010000129.1:0-14518 GCA_050249295.1 Planctomycetota bacterium | reverse complement strand
CGGCCCGAACATAGGACATTCCTCATTATAGAGGGGGATGTTGTGTTTCAAAGGCCGGATCCATGCTGCTGGACTCGCTCATTTACGCCGTATTGTTCTGCACAATTCTCGATAGCCTGGTGATGCCGTGGGGCGGTCGCCAGGTTGGAGCCAGTTTTTGCTGTGTGTGGGAAGAGGCAGCCTGCACCACAAGAGGCAGGCTGGAGCCGGCACCACAAGAAGCAGGCTGGAAGCCTGCACCACAAGAAGCAGGCTGGAAGCCTGCACCACAAGAGGCAGGCTGGAAGCCTGCACCACAAGAAGCAGGCTGGAAGCCTGCACCACAAGAAGCAGGCTGGAAGCCTGCACCACAAGAGGCAGGCTGGAAGCCTGCACCACACCTGGCCGCAGAGTGGCCGCTTCGAGGTTCCGTCTCGGGGAATTCTGCAGTTGCACGGCGGGTGCACCGGCGGAGTAGTACACGCGATGTGCGATGCTGCGGAACGAACCCATTTCGGCCACAACTATCTGCCAGTGCGTGGCATGCAGCATCCGCCGCCGGCGGTCACGCCAGTTTATCGGACCCGATCGCCCGACCGCGCCGGTGTCGACCGCGGAGCCCCATAAACACGGGGTCCATTTGGCGAGAAATGGAGTGAAATGGAGTGAAGTGGGTGTGAAGCGCCGTGAATGCTGCGTGAACCCTGCACATGAATCCACTGAAGCGAGCGTCAACACCTGATAGCGCAACATCTCTCATCGGCGACCGCACCGCACGGGTGGCGGGCGCGCTCACAGGCTTTCACCCGTCCGGCGTTTGGATTAGCATGATGCCCCCGCCGGACACCCCACCGGCTTGCGCACGGAGGCATCGGAGGCATCGCAGGGCATGGCGTTTCTCCGCATCACCGATGGACCCGCACGGTCCGACCGCCCCCACAAGCTGGAGAGCACGCCGTTCGTCGTCGGCCGCGCGAACTCGTGCGATCTGCCGATCGAGGACAAGCTGGCGTCGCGCAAGCACTGCCGGCTGGTGCCGGGCAACGGCGGCGGCGGGTGGATGCTCGAAGACCTCGGCTCGCGCAACGGCACGCTGCTCAACGAGAAGCCGCTGCAGGCCGCCACGTCGTTGCGGGCCGGCGACCGGATCCGCATCGGCCAGGTCGAGCTGACCTTCGACGACAGCGTGCAGCATGCGCCGCATGTGCCGGCCAACGAGCCGCAGAAGCAGATTGCCACGCCGATGCCCGAAACGCCGAGCAGCGCGGAGCCCGCGTTCGGCGCGCCGGGCACGGTGTTCGAGCTGCGCTTCAGCGGCCGCTGCGGCACATCGACGCACATCCTCGACGGCCCCGTCACCACGGTGGGCCGTAGCGAGGAGGCCGACATCGACATCAACGAGCCGCTGGCCTCGCGCATCCACTGCCAGTTCGAGGTCAAGGCGACCGGCATCAAGGTCGTCGATCTCGAGTCGCGCAACGGCACGCAGGTCAACGGCGACACCGTGAACCAGAAGTTCCTCGAGCGCACCGACCGCGTGCAGATCGGCGAGTCGATCATCGAGGTGGCGAGCCGGCTGCCGCTGAGCACGCGCGAGATGCAGCACCACGCGGCGGCGACCGGATCGGAAGGCGCCCGGCCGACGGCGTCGGAGCGCGACGGCATCCCGGCGGTGAAGCTGCCGACGCCCGCGCCCGCCGACCGCCCGGTGCTGACCTACACCGAAGACGGCGAGGTGCGCCGCTTCAAGGTGCTGGCCGACAACGTGACGATCGGCCGGTCGGAGAAGGCCGGGCTGACATTGAAGGAGCAGCTGGCGTCGCGCGAGCACGTGGTCGTGCGGCTGCTGCCGAGCGGCTCGTACGAGGTGGAGGACCTCGGCTCGCGCAACGGCACGCGACTGAACGGTCGCGAGTTGCGCGGCAAGATCGAACTGGTGCACGGCGACGTGATCCAGATCGGCGCGGTGAGCCTGCGCTTTGATGTGCCGGGCCAGGGGCCTGCGCCGGCGCCGACGGTGGCGCTGGGTGCGGCGGCTTACGGGCCGGGCGGAGGCGCGCCGGGCACCGGTCGGGTCGGGTCGGGTGCGCATCCGGCGGCGGGCGTGCCGGAGGTCGGCGGTCGTCGTCGTCGGCGCCGTCGCGGTGCCGGCGGCGATGGTGGCGACGGCAACCTCGGCCTGATCGTGGGCGGCGTGGTCGCGATGGTCGCCGTGCTGGCGATCGTGATGGTGATCGTCAACAGCGGTACGTCGCGCAGCAGCAACACCGACGACGATGACGGCTACCCTCGCAACTCGCCGATCGTGCGCACGACCAACTCCAACACCGGCAGCAACACCGGCAGCAACGTCAACATCAACTCCGGCGGGAACACCAACCAGGGCACCCCGCCGCGCAACACCAGCTCGAACGGGTCGGGCACGACGCCGGTGAACAACAACGGCAGCACGCCGCCGCGCAACTCCAACACCGGCGGCACCAACAACCCGCCGGCCGACGACGAGGACGCGTGGAGCAACGCGCCCGGCATCTCGGCGCTGGAGCGCGAGTCGCGCGTGGCGTGGGTCGAGTGCCATCGCGAGGTCGAGAGACTGCTCGATGTCGAGCACTACGGCGAGGCGCTGCAGATGCTGAAGTCGTTCCTGCGCAAGTGGGATGGCCAGCCGCGCAGCGAGGCGGCCACGGCGCGCGCCGCGGCCGCGGTGGACAAGGTAACGAAGGAAGCGAAGGCGACGTGGCGCAACTTCTACGTGCCGAAGATCGAGGCGCTGCCGCCGGCGGAGCGAGCCGACAAGTTCGGCGCGGAGATCCTGGAGAAGTTCGGCGGCATCCCGAGCATCGAACTCGAAGCGCGCGACCTCGGCGTGATGAAGTAGCGCGGCGCCAGGCGCGAGGTTCCGGACGGAATCGGCGCGGTTCAGTCTTCGAGCACGCGCGGCACGACGAACGTCACGTCGGTGCCCTTGCCGACCTCGCTGGCGATCTCGATGCTGCCGCCATGACTCTCGATGATGTTGTGGATGATCGCGAGGCCGAGGCCGGTGCCGTCCTGCTTGGTCGTGTAGAAGGCATCGAACGCGCGACTGGCCTGCTCGTCGGTCATGCCGCAGCCGGTGTCGGAGACAGTGGTGGAGATGCCTTCCGGCGTGCTCTTCCACGTGACGCGCACGAGGCCCTCGCGCACGTCCGTTCGCCCGGCCGCCTTGTCCTGCTCGCGCGCGTCGCGCACCGCGTCGATCGCGTTGACCAGCAGGTTGGTCAGCACCTGGTTGATCTCGCCGCGGTCGCCGAAGCACATCGGCGGCGTGCCCTCCGGCGGCGCGATCTCCAGCTTCACGTCGTAGCGCCGCGCGCGGTGCATCACAAACTCGGCCGAGCGGCGCACCGGGTCGGTCATGTCGAACGGCTCCGGATTCACGCGCCGGCGCGACACATCCAGCACCTGCCGCACAATGCCCTGCACGCGCTCGAGGCCTTCCTCGATCAGTTCGAAGTACTCCTTGCTGCGCGGGTCGAGCGTGTCGGCGAGCTTCTTCTGCAACCGCTGCACGGCGTTCTGCATGCCGGCGATCGGGTTGTTGATCTCGTGCGCGATGCCGGCGGCGAGCGTGCCGGTGGCGGCCAGACGTTGCGCAATGACCAGCCGCTGTTCGGCCTTGCGGGCCTGCCGGACGCTGTCGTCGATCTTCTGCTGCAGCGTGCTGCGATGCTCGTGAACCTCCTGCATCATCCGGTTGAAGGCGTGCACCAGGTCGCCGATCTCGTCGGTGGTCTCGGGCGGCGCAACCCGGCGCGTGTAGTCGCCGCGCGCAATGCTCTGGCTCACGCCGGCGAGCTGTTCGATCGGCTTGAGCACGAGTCGCGAGAGCAGGAAGAACAGCGAGAGCAACAGCGCGATCGTGCCGAGCAGCATCACCCACAGCACCGGCGCCATCAGCTGGCCGATTTCCATCGGCGCCGGAATCTCCAGGTCGAGCCGCATGCGCAGCACCCAGGCGATTTCCATGTCGCTGCCGAGCGGCCGCTTGCGCATCAGCGGTTTGTAGACGACCTCGTCCTTGATCTGCGTGCGCGCGTCGCGCATCAGCGGTTCGAGCGGCGGGTCGTAGAGCCGGCTGCCGATCGCCGGTCGCTCCGGCGCGTCGGCCGGCGCCACCACCCGCACCACCTGCCGGTAGCGATCCATCAGCACGATCTCGTCGAACAGCTTGCGTCGCGGGGCGTTGCCGGCGTCGCGCGGAAAGAACTGCCCTTCCAGCGCGTCGAGCCGGCCGATCAGTTTGGCGGGCGTGTCGAGCGAGTCGGGCAGCGCGGTGGCGACCCAGTTCTCGACGACCTGCTCGATGCTGTCGGAGAAGCTCTTCTTGTAGTTCTGGTACTGGTTGAGGGCGTGGAGCACCAGGCTCAGCGTCAGGATCGCCGTCGTCAGCAGCATGAAGCCGAACGTCGCGAGGAAGATCTTGAATCGCAGGCTCATGCGCGCCGCCGATACCGCCACCAAACCGGTGCCGCGATTGTCCCACGCGACTGCGGCAAGGTGAAGGCACAGCCGGAAACCTCACATGCAGTAAGTGAATCGGGCGGCCGGGCGGTTAGGATTGGAGTGTCCTTCCTGCCTGGTTCACCTCCCCGCCGCCAACGAGCGAGTGTGCATGCCCATGGTTGATCTGCGTTGCCGGTCTGTCGGTTCCCGTCCTGCACGTCGTGCCGTTGTGGTGCTTGCCGCGCTGCTGATGCTGCTTGGCGCCAGCGTGAGTGGTCGCGCCGACGAACAGCTGGTGAGCATGAAGGATGGCCGCCAGTTGCGTGGCGACACCAGCGAGGAGAAGGGCGGCAAGCTGCTGCGGATCGACGCCTTCGACAAGGTGACGACCGTGACGGCCGCGTTCGTGGACAAGCGCGCCGCGGCGCCGGCCGACGCCGATCTGCCCGGCTACGAGGTGATCGGCAAGCCGATCGTGCCGCTGGATCCGAAGCGCAAGATGAAGGGCCGCGTCGAGCCGGGCCACGAATGGAACGGCATGCAGATCAAGGAGCACGGCCGCCAGCTCGTGCTGCCGATCGCCGACAAGAAGCTCGGCAACATCACCGTCACGTACGAGCTGGTCACGCTCACGGCGTCGGCCGCGCACTACCAGGGCGTGGAGTACGAGGAGTACTGCTACCGCTCGCTGCGCGAGATGACCGACGGCGACATCTACTGGCTGCTCGAGCAGATGATCAAGGTCAACGGTGGCGGCAAGGCCGAGCGCGGCTGGCTCGAGGCCGCGCATTTCTGCCGCAAGGCCAACCGCCAGTCGCTGGCGAAGCGCTGCATCGCGCAGGCCGGCAACACCACCGAGGCCGAGGGCGAACGCAAGCGCATCGAGAGCATGGACGACGCCGCGAAGCTGCGGCTCGCGCGCTGGTCGGTCGATCGACGCATGCCCGAGGCGGGCCTTGCCGTGGCAAAGGAGATCAGCACGCAGGACGCGTTCGTCGCGGCCGACAAGGCGTGGCTCGAGTCGTACATCGGCGAGACCGAGAAGAACATGAAGCTGCGCGACGCGTGGCGCAAGTCGGCCAGCGACCTGGCGGCGAAGATCGGCGGTGGCGCGGCGCCCGCTCCGAAGGCCCCGTCCGGGCAGCTGCACGGCATTCCGCTGGTCGAGCCGGAGCTCGACTTCCCCGAGGTGGACGGCGACAACGAGGCCAGCGGGTGGGGCGAGCGCATCAGCTGGATCGCGCAGAACCTCTGCATCGAGCAGGCGAAGATGCTGGAGGACGACTGGAAGGCCGCGATCGGCAGCGTCAGCGACGACCTCGGCAAGGCGCGCCTGTTCTGGCTTGCCGCGTGGTACGGCGGCGCGATCAAGCCGGCGATGCTGAAGGATGCCGAGGGCGCGTGGATCGACGTGGCGAAGGTGATCGAGGCCGCGGCGCACATCGCCACCTGGGCGGCCGCAACGAAGGACGGCAAGAAGGATGCGCGCAAGAACGCCGAGAAGGCCGGCAGCAGGTTGCCGGTCGCGATCCAGCGAGCGCTCGTTGCGCACAGCCACATGCGCCATGCGCCCGCCGACAAGCGCCCCTACGACGGCGCGTACGGCCGCGGCGGCCTGCGCAAGCTCACCGCCGAGACCGGCGACAAGAAGGTGCCCGGCATCAGCTACCTGCTGCAGTTGCCCGCCGACTACTCGCCGTGCCTCGAGTACCCGCTGGTCGTGCTCTGGCACGGCATGAACTCCAACGCCGCCGACGCGATGAAGTGGTTCGACGGCCAGGCGTTCGGTCGCGGCTTCATCATCGCGTCGGCCGAGTTCGTGATCGACAAGAACGAGTACCGCGGCGACACGCAGCAGCACTACGGCCTGACCGCCGTGATCGAGGATGTCGAGCGCTGCTACCGCGTCGACCCGGATCGCGTGTTCATGTTCGGCGCATCGATGGGCGGCCACGGCGCGTGGGGCTGCGGCATGATGCACTTCGACCGGCTGGCCGGGCTGGCCACGATGATCGGCGGGCCGTTCGGTCTGGCCGAGCAGATCGCCGAGGTCGGCGTCGCGCAGGTGCCGGTGTATTCGATCTGCGGCGAGGTCGAGCCATACGTGCCGGAGCGGCTGCGCAAGCTCGGCGCGTGGGCGCACGCCGGGGGCTACGACATGACGGTCGTGGAGTACAAGGGCCGCGGCCACGTCGCGTTCCCCGAGGAGTACGACCTGCTGCTCGACTGGATGCTGGCGAAGCGCCGCGACCCCGTGCTGCGCAGGATTGACGCGGCGGTGCCGCGCGAAGGCAGCGAGGCGTTCAAGGGTTTTCTCCTGGCCGACGCCGTGAAGGGCAAGACGGCCGACGACAACACCCGCGCGTGGCCGCTGAAATACCTCTCGCGCATGACCGGCAGCTGGCGCGGCAACACGTTGACGATCGACGCCAACGACATCGGCAAGATCGACGTGTGGTTCGACCCGGCCGTCTGCAACTTCGACGAGGACGTGATTGTGAAGATCAACGGCAAGGACACGAAGGTGAAGTTGCGTGCCGACTTCGGCACCGCACTGGAAGCCTGCGAGATGATCGGCGAGCGTGGCCGGTTCTTCCTTGCGACGAAGAGCATGCGCGTTCCGCGCTGATGTAGTCATGCACGAGCCGCCTCGCACAAGCGCCGCGCGATTCCGGTCCCGCTCCCTGACGGTCGCGGTTCGGATCAGCGCCGCCGTGCTCGCCGTCACGCTGGTTGCACTCGGCGGATCGCCGGCACTCGCCGACCCGTTGCCGGCGTCGGCCGCGCTCGTGCTCGAATTGCGCGCGCCCACTGCCGACCAGCTCGACGCGCCGCTCAACGTCGCGGCAATCGCGCTGGAGTTGCACGCTACCGCCATGCCCGGCGATCGCGTGATCGAACTGCGCGCCCGACGCAACGGCCATCCGGTGCTCCGCCTGTCGCTGGATGCGGGCGACGTCAGCCACACGGCACGCATCGAACTGCTGATCGGCCGCAACCAGATTGCCGTCGAGGCGCTGGCCGCGAGCGGACAGATGAGCCGCTTCGAGCTCACGCTGCGGCGCAACCGCACCACCGGCGACGACGCGCTGCCCGCCATGCCCGCGGCCGGCGAGGCGCGCACGTTGCGTGGCGACTGGCACATCACGCGCGAGCTGATCGTGCCGGCCGGGGCCAGCCTCACGCTCGCGGCGGGCTGCGTGATGCGCTTTGCGCCGGGCATCGGCATCGAGTGCCGCGGTCGCATCGTCAGCGAGGGCACGGCCGGGCAGCCGGTCTGGCTGCTGCCCGCCGCGTCATCGTCCGACTGGCCCGGCGTGCTGATCGCTGGCCCAGCGGCGTCGGCGACCTTCAGCCACACCCACTGGCGCGGCGCGTCCGGCCACACCAACCAGTGGCGCAACGGCCGCACGATTGCCGGCAGCGAATCCGTCGCGCCGGTCGCGCGCGGCGCGGAAGGCACCGATGGCGGCGGCCTGATGTTGCTCGGCTGCGGTGCGCCGGTGGCGTTGGTGGATTGCTCGTTTGTGGACTGCCGTGCGCTGGCCGGCGCGGGTGACGATGCGAGCGGGACTGGCGGGACTGGCGGGACTGGCGGGACTGGCGGCGCGATGTTTGTCGAGCGCAGCACTGCGATGCTCGAACGCTGCCGGTTCGAACGCTGCCGCGCGGCGCGCGACGGCGGTGCGGTGCTCGGCTACCAGCGATCGAACCTGCTGTTCGCAACTTGCACCTTTGTGGGCAACACGGCCGGGCGCGATGGCGGTGCGCTCACCCTGCTGATGAACAACAGTGCCGATCTCGCGCGCGTGACATTGCGCGGCAACGCGGCCGGACGAAGCGGCGGCGCGATCAATGTCAATCGCGACGCCGTGGCGACGCTGCGCGACTGCGTGCTGACCGACAACGCCGCGCACTCCGGCGGCGCACTGCTGGCCACGCACAACGAGTCGGCCACGTTGATGAGCTGCCTGCTGCGCGGCAACGTGGCGCGCTTCGAGGGTGGCGCGGTGTTCCTCGGTGCCGGCAATCGCGCAACGCGCCTGAGCGATTGTCGGGTGCTGGACAATCGCGCCGGCACCACGGGCGGCGGCATCACGCTGCTGGATTGTGCGCCGCGCGTGACCGGCTGCGAGGTATCGGGCAATCACGCCGGAGTGGCCACTGCAGCCGGCGGCATGGCCGTGCGGTATTCGAAGCGCTTCACCGATGCGCGCCTGGACCGCGAGACCCTGATCGGTGCGAACGACTTTCTCAACAACGACCCGGCCGATCTGGTGATCGACACGGTGGACTGAGATCGGAAGCGCCGCGCGAGTCCGAACCAGGCGCACGACGCTGCCTGGTTGGTCCCGCTCCCTGACGAGCCTGTTGCGAATCGATTCCGGGCGAGCCGCGACAGCCAGTTGCAGTCGCGGCGTTTGCCGAAGCAATCCACCGGTAGCTGCTGTAGCAAGAGCCGCGAGCGCAAGCGAGCGGGCCCAGTGGGCGTTGCGATCACGAATCCGCCGATTGATTCACCACGGAGGACGCGGAGGACACGGAGGAACAAGCAGAACGAGTGCGCCTCTGATTCCCCTTCTCTGTGTGCTCTGTGGTCTCGGTGTGGAACTCTTCCTGCCAGGCGCCAGGGACTAGCTCCGAGTGCGCACTGACTGTCGCGGCCGTGTACCGGAAGCAACCGCGCAGGTCGCCGGCACCAGGATGTGCACCATGTCGAGCAGCAACTGCCCGTGCTCGACGCGGATCGTCGGCACGCCCAGCGAGGTCGCGGCCGGATCGGTGCCGGCCTCCGGGTTGTCCGCGTAGTCGGCACCGAGTCGCACGCGGCCACGGCCGTCAATGCGCACCGCCAGTTCGTGCCAGCCGATCGCAACGTAGTCGAGGTCCGGCGTGAACGTCCGCACCGTCGACGGATGGTCGAGTCGCAACACGCTGCGGTTCGATCGCGCGGTGTAGCCGATGTGCACGCTGCCGCTGGTGCCGGGCAGCTCGATCGTCGCGTCGAAGCGGTCGCGATCGTCGGGGCGGATGACAAAGCGCAGGCGCAGCATCAGCGCGTTGACATCGGCGCCGAACGTCACGCTCTCACCCGGGCCGACCACGCGCGCATGGTCGTCCAGCGGCACCGGCGGATCCTGCGTCTCGGAGTCCCACATGAACACGCGATGCCGGCCGCGCGGCGGCGGGGCGCCGGACGCGCCGAGGAAGCACTGCCGGAACGCCTTGCGCAGATCCTCGCTGGCCTCGGCGACGACAATCGAGTCGCGCAGGTTGGCCATCAGCGCGAGGCCGTCGGCGTCGAGCTGCCGCCACGCGTCGCGCCCGCGCACGCCGTCTTTCACGCGCGCGAGGAACGCCTCGGTCGCGCGTCGCGCCTGCGCCTCGTACGCGACAATGATCGCAACGCCGCGCGCACCCGCATCGACGTTGACCAGCCGCAACACGCGCGCCGCGGACTGCACCGCGCCGATGCGGCGGAGGTACAGCGCCACGCCGAGCACGTCCTGCCCCAGTGCCGTGGCATCGCCGCCGCGATGCACGTGGATGGTGGCCATCTCCAGCAACAGACGGCCCATCGTCTCCGGCGCGAACCCGCCCGGCGCATCGCCGCGACAATCCCACGGCACGAGCACGGTCGGCGAAGTCGAGCCGCTGCCGGTGACGCGCACCTCCACGCCGCCGGTGGCGAAGCGCACGAAGCGCGCTGTGGTGTCGTTCTTCTGCAGCGGCCACGGGCCGGCATCGCCCAGCTTCAGGCGCGAGGTGGCGTCGGCATTGAACGCCGACGTCACGGCGAGCATGCGTGCCTCGCAACGGATGTCGTCCAGCAGCGTGGCCACCTGCGCGAGTTCGTCGGTCATTGTCGCGCGCGCCTGCGACTCGTGCTCGTCGAGCTTCTGTGTCCACCCCGCGGCAAGCGCCGGCGGAAGCGCATCCAGCGCCGGTCGCCGGGCCAGCGCGCGGTCGAGATCGCGCGTCGCCGCGTCGCGTGCGCGTTGCAGGCCGTCCTGCGCGTCGCCGTACTTCAGCGCCGCCAGATCGGATTGCGCCAACTTGCTGGCGGCGCGCAGTTCCTCGATCACCGACTGCGCGCGCTCGCCGAACGCCGAGACGTTGGTGCGCGCCTGCTCCTCGGCCGCCGAGATCACGGCCAGGCCGAGGCGCGTGCGCTGCTCGTTGATGCGCGCGCGGGCCGACTCGCGGGCCGCGTCTACCTTCGCGATCTGCGCCGCGAGGTCGGCGTGCGTGAAATGATCGGTGATGCGCACCCACAACGCGTCGGCCGAGACCAGCGCGGCGTCGAGCTCGCGCTCGAGCTGCGTGCGCAGGACCGCGTCGGGGTTGGCGGCGCCGCTGGCGTTGCGCAGCGCAGCCTCCAGCACGCGGCTGGCCTCGTCGCCGACGGCGGCGGCAAACTGGTTGGCGCGTTGCAGCACGCGCTCGCGCAACGCGCCAAAGCCGGCGTCGGCGTGCGCCTGCGTGCCGGCATACGCGCGGTTGAACGCGCCGTCGGCCGCGAGCGCCTCGTCGAGCACGCGCAGCGCCGTGCTGAACCGGCAGCGCGGCGTGCGCGGCACGGGCACCTCGTCGACCAGCACGTGGCGCGCCACCTCGGTGCGGATGCGTTGCACCTCGGTGCGCGCGCGGTTCTCCACGTCGTTGAGCGACGACTGTTCGGCGCGCAGCCGCGTGTTCACGCGCGCGCGCTTGCGCCGCGTCTCGTCGTCCTCGCCGCCGAGCGACTTGTCAGCCAGCAACTCGTTGAGTGCGGCAATGCGCTGGTTGATGTCGGCCACCGTGGTGCCGGGCCAGGTCGCGTTGATGCGATCGAACTCGGCGCCGACCTCGGTGGGCGCGGGGCCGCCCTTCGAGAGGAACGCACCGGCAATTGCGATAGCCGAAACGGCGATCGTCACGACCAGCGTGGCGACCAGCCAGCCGCGCTTCTTCGGTTGCGACCGCAGGATGCGCCGCTGGTAGTAGAGCGGCAGATCCGCCTCCGGCAGATCGAACCGGCCGAGCGCGGTACTGATCGTCGCCGGCACGATGTCCTCCGACGACGCGAGCAGCACGCCGGGGTCGTACTCGTCACTCACGTCGGCATCGAGGTCGTCGGCCGAGATCGCGGCAGCCGGCGCCGCGAGTGGTGCAGCCGCCGACACCGGCCGCAGGCCCTTTGCGGCGGCCTTCGCTTTGTCCCCGCGCGGCTTCCGCGGCCGCTTCAGCGAGCGGATCATCTGCTCGGCCGTCTGGTAGCGGTCGTCGGGTTCGGGCGCGAGCATCTTCTCCACGGCCAGCGCGATCGGCAGCGGCACCTTCGGCTGCAACTCGCGGATCGGCGTGAGCGGATCCTCGGTGAAGCGCACGAGAATCTCGAACGGGCTCGAGCCCTCGAACGGCGGCCGGCCGGTCAGCGCGTGATACATGCACGCACCCAGCGAGTAGATGTCGCTGCGCGCGTCGGCGCCGCCCTCGTCCACCACCTGCTCGGGCGCCACGTAGAACGGCGCCGACTCGCCGCTCTCGGCGATGCTGAGAATGTTGTCCGTCGTCCGCAGGTTCAGGCCGAGGCCGCCAACGCGGATCTGCCCGCCGGGCGTCATCAGCAGGTTGCTCGGCCGCAGATCGCCGTGTACCAGGCTCGCCTCGTGGATCGCCTGCAGCGCCTGGCCCGCCTGGATGCCGAGCGCCAGCACCTTGGGCACCGGCAGCGTGCGCGCCTCGCGCAGGATGCGCCACAGCGAGTGGCCCTCCATGTACTCCATGACCACGAACAGCCGCTTGTCGATGTGCCCCATGCTGAGCATGCGACGCAGGTTGTCGTGCTTGATCTTCGCGGCCTCGCGGATGCGCGCCACCAGGTCGGCCTCGTCGTCGGCGCTCACGGCCGACTTGCTGAAGACCTTGAGCACGGCCGATTTCGTGTGGTCGCCGAGGTCGATGCCCTTGTAGGTCTTGCCGACCGCGTCGGAGCCGAGGCGCGACTCGATGATGTAGTTGCCGATGCGCTGGTTGATGCGCGTCTTCGACGGATCGGCCGCGAGCGTGCTCGACGGGTCGACCATCAGCTCGTCGCCGCGCGGCGTGACCAGCAGCACGGCGTAGCAGGCGGCGCACCGCACGCGCGCGCCGGGCTTCGCATCGGAGATCGTGTTGCTCGCGTTGCACACCGGGCAGTCGGCGAGCCGCTTGTTCTGCTCGGCCAGCACGGCGCGCACCTGGTGCGCCATCATCCAGCCCTTCTTCTGCGCAATCTCGCCGAGCTTCGGCCGCGCATCCTGCGGCCGCTGCGCCACCGCCAGCTTCTGCAGGTCGAGACCTTCTTTCACCTGCGGAATGGTGAGCATGCCGAACGCCACCGCGAGCTCGCCGAAGCGCGGCCGTTTGCGTGGCGCCGCGAGCCCGGCCGGCACCTTTGCGATACGCGAGCTGCGCCGTTGCTCGGCCACGCCCTGCTTCATGTGCCGCAGGATGGCCTGGATCTGCCCGGCCTTCAGGTAGCCGCGCTGCATCAGTATGTCGGTGAGCTTCGCCGGCTTGCCGCTCGCCTTCGCGTCGGCCTGCAGCCGCAGACACTCGCGGAACTGTTCCTCGGTGATGAAGTTCGACTGGATCGCGAGCTTGGCGAACAGCCGCGTTTTCAGATCG
Source organism: Planctomycetota bacterium (assembly GCA_050249295.1). Classification (GTDB taxonomy): domain Bacteria; phylum Planctomycetota; class UBA8742; order SKZP01; family SKZP01; genus JBFWQT01. The sequence goes on along the minus strand of JBFWQT010000129.1, from coordinate 1,402 downwards.
ACGGCCATGGCGTCACTGCCTGCAGCGGAGTCCCATCGGGCAGTTGGCAGAATACATGGAACGCTGCCGCGGTGGGTTCAAACTCCGGGCTGCGTCGCCGCTCACCCAGCGGCCCGGGCGCTATATCTTGCCAATCCTGCGCAGCTGCCAACGCACGAATTGTTCGCGGCAAATGAGGTGCGCAGTTGGTGCGTGGCAGCCACCGTATCGTGCCCCTCGCAACCCGCCGATTGGCGCAGCCCTGAAAGCCGTGAACATTCCGGCTTGTCCGGTCCGCCACTGGTACGGCGGCGCGCGCGATTCGAGCGGCACCGTCGCGTTGCACCATGCGTGCACCGCCTTGTCGAACTGTGGAGATGGCAGCGCAGCGATCGCTTTCAGTTCATCAATCATCGTTGGAGCAAGTTCCAGCGAGCGCGACTGCGATGGCGTCGCCCACAGGAGTTCGGCCATCGGGTGGTAGCGCGACGGGAGGCCGTGGTCGTGCGCGTACAGCCAGGTTCGTACGGTCGCATCGATCGACGGGCCGAGCGCGTCGTCCAGTTGCAGGAGCGCGTCGTCCAGTTGCTGGAAATCGTCGTACAACACTTCCGGCGTCGGCTGAAGGCGCTCCTGCAACCTGGCGACGAGCCCCTGCATCGCGAGTTCGACCGCATCGGCACCGTCACACCACTCACCTTCACCGCCCTCGCGCGACAGACCACGGACGATGAAGCAGACCTCGGCCATCGCGTCGGCCGGCACCAGTTCGGCGGCAACCGGAACCGCGTGGCGTATGCGCCAGTCTACGTACTGCAGCAGGTCGCTGCGCCTGTCGCGGTCATTCCGGTAGCCATTCCAGTCGAATGTGGCCGGGGTGCAATCGGTTACGCCGAGTGTGCGCGCGCCTCGCCATGCCTGCGCGCGGGCGCAAGCCTCGAAGTCGCGGGTGCGATCCGGCGGCCGCAGCTTGTTCGACGATGGCGGGATGATCGGGTGGTTGTCCGCAACGTCGCCGACCGGCCGCGCAACGCTGACCCGGATGAACTGCGCGTACACCGACCACGGCGTGGGGGATGCGGTGTCCGACGGGGGTGGCTGCAAGGCGGCGAGCCGGGCGGCTTCGCGCTCGTACCACGCCTCGTCGATGTTGGCTGGCGGCCACCACCAGACGGCGCCGACGAATGCGATCGAGGCCACGAGCAGAACGACCGGCAGCCACACCGCGTGGTCGAGCCAGCGCCACCCGCGGGTGCGGCGTGCAGCAGCAGGGGCATCGAGGCCGGGGCCAGCAAGCATCGCGTTGCCCGCGGCGGCTAGCGCGTCCGGCGCGAAGCCTTCGTCGGGCTCAACCAGTGTGGTGGGTTGCCCCACCACGAGCAGCCACGGCAAGCGGGTCCGCACGCGGCGATACACCGCCTCG
>JBFWQT010000128.1:0-14580 GCA_050249295.1 Planctomycetota bacterium | reverse complement strand
CGACCGGCGGGCGGTGGCCGTTTCAGAACCACCTCGACCCCCACGCGCCTCCCGCCCGCGTGTCAACCCCCGAAGCGACGCCGGGCGTCCGCCGCGGGGCCCACCACCGGCAACAGCCACCGGCAACAGCCACCGGCAACAGCCACCACGCCGCCACGCTCCACGCCTCCACGCCTCCACGCCTCCACGGGCAACCACGGGCAACCACGGGCAACCACGGGCAACCACGGGCAACCACGGGCAACCACGGGCAACCACGGGCAACCACGGGCAACCACGGGCAACCACGGGCAACCGCAGGCATGCAGGTCACCGCGCCTCTGCGCCAATGCCGGCGACGCAGCAGGACTGCGCTGGCAACCATGCCGGCGACGCGGCAGGACTGCGACTGCGAGGGGCCTTCGCTTTGCAGAGCGCCCGCCCCAACTGTGAGCTTGCCCACGGGCAGCAGCCCGTGGGCTTCAATGGGCTTCAATGGGCGTCAATGCTGGCACGCGAGATCGAGAAGTTGCTGCAGAGGGTAGGTCCGCCCGGGCGCGTCAATCAGCGGCACGGGCGTCAATCGGTACGTCTCGAGCGCCGCAGGAGAGGGAGCCGCCGTCACTCAGCCGGTGCGTCGACATTGACGATGCGGCCGCGAACCGCCTCGACGAAGCCGGGGACGGCGACGCGGAAAGGCGCGTCACGCCAACTCGACTCAACTCGACTCAATTCGACTCAGTTCGACTCGACTCGACTCGACCCGATTCTTGCTCACTCCGCTTCCAGCGCCTCGTACGGCAACGGATGCTCTGCTGCATCGAATTCGAGATCGAGATCGTGGCGGTAGCCGCAGAGCTCGCGGCCGAGCTCGACCGGGATGTCGAACAGGTAGTCGACGTCGCCGCGGCAGTCCTTCGCCTGGTCCGCCATCAACCGATCGCGGATTGCCGCCAGGGCGGGCGGAGCGTTGCGGTGACGGACAGGTGGGCAACACCTTGCTGTCCGTCGTGCACCACGCGCCACTCCTGCTTGCCGTCAGCAAAGCCGACCGCGGCCGACCACATCACATGCTCCTCGACCTGCCCGAGCACCGCCGTGCCCTTGGCCGAGAGCTTGCGCGCGTACGCTTCGTTCTCCAGCTTGCCGAAGTGGTCCCACACCACGATGTACCAACCGCCGGGCAGCGTAGCCCCGACGATCGGCGACTCCGGAAACTCCTCGCGCTCGCCGGTCGCGACGAGGCTCATGCGCGACAGGAGTTCATCGCGCGAGATCCCGCGCACCGCAATCCAGGCCTGCGAATAGCCCATCCCGGCGCCTCGATCGTGAGTCGTTGTCGCTCGCATGTTACCCGCCCGCGACATCGGCGTTCCGACATCACACCCGGTATTGAGCGCGGCACCATGTACGGACTCAAGCGGGCGGCGTCCAGCAGCAGCAAACGCCCGCCAGGGCCGTGGCACGAGCGCATGAGAGACTCCTCACTGAGCCTGGCGGGCGGAGCAGCGGAGATGTGGGTGGACTGGCTGGCGCCACCGTGGCTGTGGGTCGGCGGCGCGTTCGTCGCGATCGTGTTCGCCGTGCCGCTGCTGGTGCTTGCCGGCGTCGTGTGGCTCGTGTCGATGCTCGGCCGACTCGCAAGCGGGCATGCCGCGGCCTGACCGCGTCAGTCCTTCCAGACCGGCGCTGCCGTGAGCAGGTCCTCGGCCGCGTGCGCGGTGAGCGGGCGGGAGAAGTAGTAGCCCTGGCCGAAATCGCAGCCGAGCTGCTTGAGCACGCCGAGCTGCTCGACCGTCTCCACGCCCTCGGCGATCACCTCGAAGCCGATGCTGCGCGAGAGCGCCACGATCGTGCGGATGATCTCGAGGCTTGCCTGATCGGAGCGCATCCGCATCACGAACGAGCGGTCGATCTTGAGCGTGCCGAACGGGAAGCTGTGCAGGTACGAGAGCGACGAGTAGCCGGTGCCGAAGTCGTCGATGTGCACCGACGAGCCGAGCGTCTCGAGCCGTTCGAGCGCTTCGCGCGTGACCTCGGGGCGGTCCATCAGTGCGCTTTCGGTGACCTCCAGGCCGATCAGCGACGGCTCGATGCCGGAGTCCTTCAGTTCCTTCTCGATCTGCTCGACGAGGTCGGGCTGCGAGAACTGGCGCGCAGAGAGGTTGAGGTGGATGCCGAGCGGCGCGTAGTCGGGGAAGCGCGTGCGCCACTCGGCCGCCTGGCGGCACGACTCGCGCAGCACCCACGCGCCGACGCGATTGATCAGGCCGGTCTCCTCGGCCATCGGGATGAACTCGTCGGGCCGGATCAGGCCCTGCTCGGGGTGCTCCCAACGGACCAGCGCCTCGAACGAGTCGATCTTGCCGGTGAGCAGCGAGACGATCGGCTGGTAGTGCAGGCGCAGCTCGCCACGCTCGGCAGCCTTCTGCAGGTCGGTCTCCAGCCGCAGGCGGCGCACCGCGCGCTCGTGCATCTCGCGGTCGAACACCACATAGCGCGCGCGGCCCAGTGCCTTGGCGCGGTACATCGCGATGTTCGCGTCGCGCATCATCTCCTCGGCGCGATCGTACGGCAGCGTGTTGAGCGCGATGCCGATGCTGGCGTTGGTGTAGACCTCCTGCCCTTCGATGTGGAACGGTTGCGCCAGCGCGGCCAGCGTGCGCTGCGCCACCACCGTGGCGTCGGCCGTCTCGCGCAGGCCGTCGAGCAGCAGCTCGAACTCGTCGCCGCCCGACCGGCAGGCGGTGTCGTCGGAGTCGGTGCGCACGATATCGCGAAGGCGGCGCGCCACCTCCTTGAGCAGCTCGTCGCCGGCGCGATGGCCGAGAGAATCGTTGACCGTCTTGAAGTTGTCGAGGTCGAGCGAGATCACGGCCATGCGGTAGTCGGGCTGCCGCTTGCCGCGCGCCATTGCACGCGAGAGCCGATCTACAAACAGCGTGCGGCGCGCGAGGCCGGTGACCGCGTCGAACATCGTGCTGCGCTCGAGCTGGCGCTCGGCCTCGCGCCGGCGGCTGATGTCGCGCACGTAGACCAGCGCGCCATCGAGCTTGCCGGTGGTGGCGTTCTTGAGCGGCACGGCACGCAGCCACAGGTCGCGCACATCGCTGTCGCGCAGGCCCTGGATCTGCACGTCCATCTCGGCCGACGGCTCGCCGGCGACGATGCGCTGCAGGCCCTCGCGAAGGATGTCGGCCGCGCCGGGCAGCAGTTGCTCCAGCGTGCGGCCGCGCAGGTCGACGGCCGGGCGCAGCGTCGGCGTCTCACCGTCTTTCGAGACCAGGCGGAACGATGTCGTGCCGGGCGGCACCGGGCTGTCCGGCGCGATGTTGCTGGCGGCACGGTTGTGCTGCACGATGCGGCCGCTGCCGTCGAGCACGCAGATCGCGTCGGGCGCGGCGTCGAACAGCGCGCGGAACCGCGCCTCGGCATCGAGCACGCGCCGGTCGGCCTGCTCGCGCGCCTCGGTGAGGTCGATCACCACCGCCGCCACCGCCTCCACCTTGTGGTCGCCGCCGTGGATCGGCACCACCGAGAGGTCAGCCGTGAACTCGCTCTTGTCGCGGCGGATGAAGCGCGCCTCCATCCGGTACGACGGAATCTCGCCGGCCGCGAGGCGGCGCAGCAGGTCGTGGCTCTCGAAGAGTTGATCGGGATGCGTGCGATCGAGCGTCAGGTCGCGGCCATCGTCTTCGGAGCTGAAGCCGAACATGGTGGCCCAGCGCGGGTTGATCTGCAGCGCCTTGCCCGCCGGGCTGAACAGGCCGACGCCGACGGTGGCGTTGTGGAACACGGCACGGAAGCGGGCGTGCGCCTCGCCGGCCTCGTGCTCGTCCTCGCCATGATGATGATGATCGACGTGCTCGATCAGCATCGTCGCGAGCGTGTCGCCGAGCGCATCGCGCACCGCGGTGGACACGATCGTGGCGTGCACGTCGCCGTCGATGCCGCCGCCGCCGGGGTTGCCCTCGGGAATCGCCAGCTGCACGTCGGCGACGAACGCGTCGATTTCGCCGGCCTGCATCTGCGCCACGTGCCGCTGCACATCGGCGGCGTGCCTGGCATCGACCAGCTCGTTGAGCGGCGTGCGCGCAACATCGGTGGCGGGTCGCCCCAGCAGGTCGGCAGCCGCCTGGTTGGCCATCGCGGGGGCGCCGGCCGGTCGCACCACCATCGCGATCACGCGCTGGCCGAACAGCGCGCGGAATGCCGACGCGAGGCGGTTCTCGACGCGCGCCGCATGGTCTTGCGTGCGCGTGTCGCGCACGAACCACGACAGCAGCAGCAACCACAGAACGGCCGTCACCGCCGCGAAGATCATGGCCGGGGCGCTGGCATTCCCGCCGTCGGCCGGCGGCGCGAATTCGGTCTGCAGGTAGCCCATCACCTTGCCGCTTGCGTCGCGCACCGGCGAGCCGACGTCGAGGCCGCCACGCCTGCCCGGTGAGTTGCGCACCGTGCTGGCGCCTGCCGTCAGCGCGGCCAGCAGGGCCGGTTCGGGGACGGTCTCGATTTCGGTCGCCTGGTCGCTGGCGACCACCACCACCTGGCCTTCGGGTCGCGACGCCACAAAGCGCGCGTGCAGCAGGCCGTCGGTGCTGTTGGCCACGGCCGAGGCGAGTTGCACGCTGATGCCGTCGAAGCGGTAGCGCGCCGCGTCGGCGGCAAACGGCGCGAGCGATCCGGCGAGCGTGCGCGACACCGCTTCCGCCCGTTCGCGCGCGAACTGCGCGGGCGCCTGCACCAGCTTGACCCAGGCCCATCCGGAGACGAGCCCGAGCACGATGAGGATCACGCCGGGGATGCCGAGCAACGACCACCAACCGTCGCGCGCGGGGCGACCAGCGGTCGGCAGTCCGGCGGGACCGGAAGCCCGGGCTGGCGGACTCGACTCCATCTGGGGCGCTGCAGAGCGTGGGGCCTGTTTGACGGCTACAAGTCTGCCTGCGGCCTGGCCTGCTGAACAGTCTGTGCCAGCGATTCCCGCCGCGGCGGGCAGCGGGCTGCAGCGGTGACGCATGCTCCGGTCGGAGAATCATGCACGCGGAGTGCGGGTGTGCGGCAAGCGTGCGCCCGGAACTGCGGAGTGCGTAGTTGGTGGGCGAAACGGCACGTGCCACCCGCCGGAGCAGGTGGCACGTGGAGAGAGTGCGCGTTGTGTGTGTGTGTGTGAAACCGATCCGTTCTCACGCACTCCCTGTTGCCGGTTGCGGCCTCAGCGCGGCTTGGGCGGCACCACGAGGGGCGCCGTGGGGAAGTTGTAGAGGCGCTTCACCTCGCGCGTCGTGAATCCGCGGTCGTCGTTGAGCAGCAGGCTGACCTCGATGCACGGCGGCAGGAAGTCCTTCTGGACAAAGTCGCGCGACAGGTTGAATTCCCACCAGTCCGGGTCGAGCACGAAGCGCACCGCGTTGATTCCGCTGTCCCACACGGGGCGGAAGCCGGCCGCCGGCGGCGGGTCGCCGACCAGCGGCGTCGAGGTCGCCTCGATCATCGTCAGGTCCTTGTTGCCGACGCCGGGCGTGATGGTGCGGTCCTTGTAGCGGACGACCACGCCGCGGACGTAGCTGCAGATGTCCTCGTTGACGGGCTCGACGAAGCTCTCCCACTGGCAGGTCCAGTTGCCGTTGGTGTTGCTCCACTGGTAGGCGTGCACGCGACGGACGAGGAACGCGCCGGGCAGCGACGGCTCGTTGTTGATCGGGTCCGGCCGGGCGAGCAGGTAGTACTGGATGAACACCGGGCGACGGCCGATGCGGTCCGGGCCGCCGTTCTGGCCGGCCACAACCGTGGTGGTGGTGGCGTAGAACGACAGGAACGTCTTGTCGTCGATCTCGGCCTGCGCGGGGTTGCCGCCGGACCACGACACGAAGCGCGCGCGCTCGCTGCTGGTGTTCCAGTTGTTGACGCTGGGCTCGAAGCCGGGCGAGCGCAATGTGAGCGCGACCGGCCGGCCGATCGGCGTGGGATCGGACTCGCCCATCATCACGCGCTTGTTCTGCGCGCCGCGGTTCTCGAACGCGGTGGGGATCTGCGCGTCGAGCGGCGTGATGTTGTCGAGGTCGCGGCCGATGACGTCGAGCGCGACGCGCGCGTTGCTGATCACGCTCGATTGCGCGACCGACACGTCGTACATGCGCTGGGCGTTCATCAGGAAGGTCGCGAGTATGGTGCTGATGATCGTCATCAGCGCCATTGCCACCAGCAGCTCCACGAGGGTGAAGCCGCGGCCGCTGCGACCGGTGCGCAGGCGAGCACGGCGGGCAGAGAGCACAGTGTGTGTCATGTGAGACTTCCTTTGCGGGCGTTGCAGGCTGAAGGTCGGCTGCTCAGCTGCTGATGAAGAAGCGGTAGGTGACGATCGGCGTGCATTCCTCGATCGGACGGCCGCCGGCATCGGTGAACGAGCCCTCGCCGGTGGTCACGTCGTACTTGGGGAAGCCGGGGATCGCGTAGTCGAGGTAGTTGCGGAACACGTAGAGCGTGCACTCGAAGACGTCGCCGGGCGTCACGAACCCCGTCGAGGTCGTCTCGCCGGCGCGCGGCCGCATGCGACGCACGAGGATGCGGAAGCTGTAGAACTGGCTGTCGTCGTCATCGAACTCGACGGCGGCCGGATCGAACGGGATGAACGTGTCGCGCAGCGGCCACGTCTCGAGCGCCAGCGGCGTGCCACCGCCGTCGAAGGCCTCGCTCGGGAGGTCGAGCACGGTCGAGGAATCCCACGCGGCATTGGGCGCCGGGGCGGGGCGCAGCACCGACGCGTTGTTGGTCATCGGGGCGCCGCTCGTGCCGTCGTCAATGTTGAAATAGAAGCCGCTGACCTTGGTGTTGTTGAAGGTCAGGACGTCGGTGCCCGAGCCCTGCGCCACGCTGGGCAGCTCGAAGCGGTACCAGGGGCTGCCGCCGGGCGTGGGCGCGGCGCGCGGGTAGCGCAGCGCGTTCATCATCGCGTCGCGCACGGTGCGGGCGATCATCGTGGCGCGCGTCGTGCGGATCGCCTCGCGGTTGTCGTTGGCCCCCATGAAGAAGAAGCCGATCACACCCATGATGCCCAGCGACAGGAACATCATGGAGACCAGGATCTCGATGATCGAGAACCCTCGTTCGCGACGGGCGTGGCGCCGACTCGGGAACTGCATGTGGATCTCCTGGCAGGAGGTGGTGCGGATGCGCATGGAAGATGGTGTGGCGGTGGTGGCGGCGGCAGCGACGACTACTTGAGGTTGTAGTCCTGGGCCCAGCGCACCTTGCCGGTGATCGGGTTGACGTCGATGAACAGGCGGCTGTCCTCGTTCTCGATCACGATGTCGCCGTTGGTCGGCGGCTTCGCGTCGAGCGAGAACGACGGCACGTTGGCCTTGCCGATGATCATCACGGCGCCGGCCGGCAGGAACACAAAGATGAACGCGCGCTTGGCGTTGGGGTCGCCCTGCGAGGCGAACTGGTAGCCCGGCGCCGGGTCGGTGCACAGCGCCGTGAGCAGCGGCTCGTACGGCGTGCCCGCCGGGATCGTGCTGAACGAGGCGATGCCCTCCTGGCAGACCTGCGCCATCTGCACGTTGTTCGGCATCAGGTGGTTGGCCGGGTCCTTCTGGAATACCGTGTTGATCTGGTTCGGGTCGTTGATGTCCGGCACGCGGTCCACGTACCAGGCCGAGAGGCGCATCGGGTACTTCCAGTGCTCGAAGACGAGGAACACCGGCTTGCCCGTCGCGGCCGCCTTCTCGCGATACTTGAGGAACGCGCCCTGGGTGATGTCGACCGCGCCCTTGATCGAGCCGGCCTGCTGCAGCACCGCGAACACCGGCAGGCTGAGGCCGAGGATCATGGCGATGATCCCCATCACCACCAGCATTTCCACCAGCGTGAAACCACGCTCGCGGCGCGAGGAGCGGGAGAAGGCAGGTTGGGCGAGGTGACTCACGGTTCGGTCCTTTCGCGGTTCACACATGCTCGGCGTATCGTCGAATGTCGTCGGAGAGGTCGGGGGGTTGCGCTGGCGAGCCGGCCATCACGGGGGTGACAGCCGGCGTCGCCGGCGCAGATCTGCAGCTGTCAGTAGCGGTCGATCGGGAACCAGTTGGTCACGTCGTCGTTCTTGCCGTTCTTGTTCGGGTCGTTCACTTCGCCCGGCCACTCGGCGACGTTGTTGTCCTCGTAGAAGCTCTCGCCGTCGGCGCCCACCGACCAGATATCGGGGCGTGCCGACTGCAGGTTGTTGTTGCCGCTGCCCGGACCGTCCTTGTCGTCAAGGAAGGTCTTCTCGAGCGAGTGGTTGCGGCCGGGGAAGCGGTAGCGCAGCGGCTGCTCCCAGCCATCGACGAAGATCGACTTGACCTTGTAGGTCTCGCCGTTGTCCACGATCTCGCCGTTGTTGAGCGCTTCCTTGGCTTCGCTGAAGTCGAGGACAGCCTTGTCGATCTTCGTGTTCTTGAACATGCCGGTCAGCTCGGTCTCGGTCGGCAGCAGGAAGATGCGCATCATCTCGGCATCGCAGCGCGGCGCCTGACCCGTGAGGCTCAGTTCGTCGTTCTTCGGGTAGCCGCTGCGCGTGCCGCCGCCGTAGCGCCGCTGACCGAAGGCCAGCACGAAGCGCTCGAAGCCGCTCTCGGCCGTGCGGATCGAGTTGATCGAGCGGGTCAGCTTGGCGCGCGTCATCATCGGGATGATCGCGAAGGTCGCGAGGCCGACGATGATCAGGATGATCGCGATCACGACCAGCAGTTCGATCAGGGTGAAGCCGCGACGGCCGCGCGCTTCCCTGGAGGATGAGGACAGTCTGGAGATCAGGTCTGGAAGATGCATGCAGGGCTCCGGTCGGGGCGGGTGCAATGAGAAGGGAATGCGTCAGGCGAGGCGATCATTCGTCCTCGTTGCGCCAGTTGTTGATGTTGTCCTTCTCGGTCTTCACGTCGCCGTCCGGACCGCCCGACCACATGTCGTAACGGCGCGCGTTGTGCGCGCCCGACTTGTTGGCGATGCCGGCGAAGGGCTTGTAGAAGATCGCCTCGCCCCAACCGTCGCGCAGCACCTTGCCGGGGCCGTTCGGGTTGTCCATCAGCTCTTCGTCGTTGAACTTGTGCAGCTCGAGCTTCTCGAGCTCGCTGACGAGGGTGGCGGTGAGCTGGTTGTTGTCGCCGGCCGGGTAGGTGCCGCCGCGCTGGCGGTCCTTGTACTGATCCATCGGGCCGATGATGGCGTCGAACAGGGCGCGCGTCTTGGTCTCCTTCGAGCTTTCGAGCGCGCCGATGATGTTGGGGATGAGGATGGCCGCCAGGATGCCGATGATCGCGATCACGACCAGCAGCTCGATAAGGGTGAAACCACGCCGATGGGTCATCTTGCTCTCCGGTGAGTTGCGACGGTGGCTGTGCACGGCCAGCCGTCGCGGGTGTCTTCAGGAACGTTCCTCGAACACGTGTTGCGGTCTCTGTCTCTGCAGTGGTGGTGGAGCGAGCGCGGAGGCTATCTCCAGTTGCCGACGTTGTCGTCGGCGGTGCTGGAGTCGCCGTCCTTGCCGGCACTCCAGATGTCGTAGGTGCGTGGATTGTGCGCGCCCGCGCGATCGGCTGCGTAGGCGAACGGGCGGTAGTGCATCGGCTCGCCCCAGCCATCCACGAGCACGTCGCGGCCGTCGACCTGTGTGATCTGATCGCGCGAGAAGCTGTGCAGGTCCAGGCGCTCGAGCTCGGCCACGAGTGTGCCGGTCAGGCCATCCGGGTCGGCCGCCGGGTAGCGGTCGCCATGGCGGTCGGCGTAGGCCTGCATCGGGCCGACGATCGCGTCGATCAGCGCGCTGGTCTGGAGCGTGCGCATTGTCTCGCTGGGGCCCTGCAGAATCGGCACCAGAATCGCGGCCAGCAGGCCGATGATGAAGATGACGACGAGCAACTCGATCAGCGTGAAGCCGGAATTGCCGTGCAGGCGCGGGTCGCAATTGCCGCGCGGGCTGCGCGAGTTATTGCGGTCACAGACCATGCCCGTCGCCGTGATCGGGTTGCGCATGACGGAAGCGGATCGAGTGGACAGCGGGGTCGCGCCCGGAGTGGGCGCCCTCGACGCCGTGCAATCATTGTGCCGCGGGCCAGACGGTGCGCAGGCGCCAGCGCCGTCGAGCATAACCATTTTAGCTTGAAATGGTTGCAGATCGACGCCAAAGCCGATCAGCGGATCGATGCGTTCAACTACCGATAAATGTGTTACCGATCAATCCTGGCGATACTGGCTGGTATCACTTCCGTTTGAATTCAGATACCGATCCGACTCGATGATACTGATTGGTAACACCAGTTTGGCCATTCCAGGCGCTTTCAGTAGATCGATTCATCCTCCGGAATCAACATAAATACCTGCCCTTCACGCTCAGCCAGCCGATAAGACCGGCACGGCTCCAGGCCCTTGTAGCCCTGATCCCACCTCACCGACCCGTCGCGTATGTCGTAACACACGCCGTGGTGAGGACATCGGATCTCCTGGTACTCGCGCTTGGCGCCTTCCATCGTGCGTTCCTGGTGGCTGCACTTGTTCTCGATCGCGTAGAACTTTCCCAGCAAACGACATACGACGATCGAGATCCCGAGGTCGACGATGTTGCGCCACACCAGTTCGCCCTCGGGGTACTCATCTACCCCGCCAATCTGAATCTCGCGGTCAGGCATCGCCCGCTCCTTTCGGCAAGTGTTACCTTTTGCGCTTCTTTTTCAATATCAATATGTTACGTCGAGCACGACGGCCTTGGCACCTTGTTGAAGCCCGGGCTGCCGCCCGCGGGCAGCCTGTCGAGACCGGGTCTCTCCACCCCTCCGCGCTGCTCTCGAGAATCACGAGCGATGGTGCGTCGGGTACCGCCATCGCGATGCGCGTATGGTACCTGACATCCACCTCCACGCGAACGCACGAAACCTCGTCGAGGGGTCGACGTATCCTCCAGCCCTCGTCGCGCCGCGTCGGCGCTGGTCAGCGAGCCCGCACGGCGGCAGAATGTGCCCGCCTCACTCCTGAGCCGCACCGATGGCCCGTCCGCAACCGTTGTTCACGCGCGGCCTGTTCGACGCACTGGATCAACCCGATCCGCCGATGCGCGCCATGACGCTCGCCTCCGGGTCGTCGGGCAACGCCACGTACGTCCACGCCGGCAACACACGGCTGCTCGTCGACGCCGGCATCGAGAAGAAGCACATCGCGGCCGCGCTCGAAACGCACGGCGCCTCCATCGACCAGCTCGACGCGGTGATCGTCACCCACGCCCACGGCGACCACATCGGCGGCCTGCGCGCGGTGGTCAACCAGAGCCGGGCGATCGTCATGGCCTCGCGGCCGGTGCTGCGCAGCGCGCGCCGACTCTGCAAGACCGACCTCTCGGCGCGCTCCTCCGAACTGCGCCCCGGCTGGAAGACCGCGGTCGGCTGCATCGAGATCACGCCGGTGCGCACCAGCCACGACGCCCCGGGCAGCCTCGGCGTGATGCTCTCGGCCGGCGGTCGGCGCCTCGCGGTGCTGACCGACCTCGGCTGCGTCGACGACGCGACGCGGCAATTGATCCGCGCCTGTGACGTGGCGATCCTCGAGGCCAACTTCGACGTGCAGATGCTCGAGCAGGGCCCCTACCCGCCGTACCTCAAGCGGCGCGTGGCCGGCGACCGCGGCCACCTTTCCAACGATGACGCGGCCGCGCTGATCGCCACCTCGGCGTCGAGCCGGCTGCAGCGGGTGATCTGCGCGCACCTCTCGCAGGAGAACAACCTGCCGGAGCTGGCGCTGCGCGCCCTGCAGTCGGCGGTCGACGGCGTGCAGCATCTGCGGCACGTGCACGTCAGTGTGGCGCCACGGCGCGAACCCTCCGAGCTGTTCCACGTTTGAGGCCGCGGCCGGAAGAACGCGAAATCGTCAAATGGGTTCCGGCGGGTTGTGGCACTTCACACCGGAACCGTATCGAGAGCCCCTTCGCTCCTGCGACACCATGACCATGCCACCTGCCACCACCGACCTCGCGCAGCGGATTGCGACCGGCGACTCCGCGGCCTTCGACGAGTTCGCGCAGGAGTCGTCCGACTTCCTGCTGCGCTACGCTCGCCGGGCAATGGGCGGCGGCACTGACGACGCGACGGCCGAGGATCTGCGCCAGCAGGTGCTGGTCGCGGTGTGGGAGCAACGCACGCGACTGCCGGAAACCCACGCGCGCCTGTTCGGCTACGCGGCGGGCATCCTGCTCAATCTGGTCCGGCGCTACCACCGTGGCGAGCGTCTGCGCTCGGTCCACGAGTCGGCCTGGGCCGGATTGCGCGAGCCGGCGGGGCGTCGGGCGAGTCAGTCGGGCAGCGACCCGGCCGAGCGCGCAGCGGTGCGCGAAGTGTGGGACCTGGCCATGCAGCTGCCGGATGCGCAGCGCGAGGTCGTGGTGCTGCGCTTCGGCCGGGGCCTGACGCTGGATGAGGTGGCCCGCGAGCTGGGGCTGCCGGTCGGTACGGTGTCCACACGGCAGCGCGAGGGCTTGTTGCGGTTGCGCCAGCAGATGGCCACCGCGTCGGCTGTGATTCCGGTGCCGTTGGTGGCGCTGGCAGCCGGGCTCTTCGCGTCGCCGGAGTGGGATGCAGCAGCCACCGCAGCGAACCCGGCCATGACGACCACCGCAACCGCAACGACCGCAACAACCGCAACGGCGCCGACGAATACCCGCACGCCGTCTCCGACTCCTTCGCCGGCGCCGCCGACTCGCCTGCACCACAACATGCGTCGCGTGCTGACCGGGGGCGCCGTGTTGCTGCTTGCCGCATTGTTGATCGCGCCGGTGGCGATCGTGCTGTCAGCCGGTGTTGGTGCCCCGCCGGTCGCCCCGCCGACGCACGATCGCGGCGCCGACATCGCGGCCAGCACCACCGACGAAACTCCGGACACGATCCACTCGCCGGCGCAAGCGAACAACGCGCCCGCCAGCAACACGCCGCCGGCTGACACCAACGCGCCGGCCACCGACTCCGCGGCGTCCAGCACTCCGCCGAGCAACGCGACCGCCGAGACGCCGGACGTCGTCGCCGGCATGATTCACGTGCGCGTTGTGCGCGCCGGCGCCAGTGACGACGACGGCGATGCAAGGCCGATGGCCGACATCCAGGCCTTCGTGCGCGCGATCGATGGCAGCTCGCGTGCGACCAACGAGCACGGCGAGGCGCACCTCGGCCCGTTCGAGCCCGGCAAGCCGCTCACCGTCAGCTTCTACAGCCCGTTCACGGTTTTCGCCGAGGTCGCGGCCACGCCGCTCGCTGACCGCGAGGTCGAACTCGTCGTGCCGATCACCATGCTGCCGATCGGCACCGTCGGCGGCGTCGCGCGCAAGCTCGACGGCACCGTGTTTGCCGACACGCGCGTGCGCCTCTGGAAGGCGGGGTCCGGCCCGGCCGCATACAGTGTGAAGACCGACGCCGAGGGCCGCTTCCACTTCGGTCGCGTGGTCGGTGGCCGCTACCGCATGACCGTCGGCGGCTACATCAGCCCGGACGCGCGCAGCGCCGAGTTCGAGGTCACCGACGGCGCCGTGATCGAGCACGACCTGCTGCAGCAGGTACTCACTGGCACAATCCGCCGCGACGACGGCACGCCCGTGGCCGGTGCGTCGATCCAGATTGCCGCCTTCGATCCCGACTCGTTCACGACCGACCTCGACCCCCACTCCGGCGGTCGCGCCATGATCTTCCGGGGCAGCGGCGTGGGCATGCTCGACGAAGACGGCAATGCGCCGAAGGTCGTGCGTTCGGTATCGGGCGGGACCGACGCCGAGGGCCGCTACCGCATCGACTACGCGCCGTTCTGGACGCGCAAGCTGATCACCATCTCCACGAAGGACCCGTACCTGCGCTACTGCTACCCGATCGAGCCGACCGGCGAGGGCCTGCAGACGTTCGACTTCACGCTGCCCGCGCCGCCCGAAGCGCTCGCGCCCGGCATGCTGGCCGGCACGGTGGACGATGTGGTGCTGGCCACGCCGGTCGGCGGTGCGCGTGTGCGGGCCGATCGCGAGGGTGCGCCCGGCGAGCCGCTCGAGCGCCTGCTGATCACCGCCGATGCGAACGGCCGGTTCCACATTGATGCGCTGACGCCCGGGACGTGGACGCTGCGCGCCTCCGTGGATGGCCATGCGTTGCGCGAGACCGTTACAGTCGAGGTGCGCACCGGCGAGTGGAGCAACGTTTCGATTGGCATGGTGCCGGCGCGCAACGTGACGTTCCGCATCATCGGCGAGGGTGCCCGGGCCGGTTCGATCCCGTCGTTCCATGCGGTGCTCACGGTGGTGGGTTCGCCGCGCGAGCCGCAGCGGCACCAGTCGTGGCTGTGGCGCGATCCAATGGTTGCCGAGAGCCTGCCGGTGGGTTGCACCGCGCACATCGAGATCCGCCTGGACGGCGAATACGATGACGACGCCTGGAAGAAGGTCAGCGCGATGGACTTCGTGATCGACGCGACGACCGAGACCGTCGACGTGATCATCCCGCGGAAGTGATCGCGGGTGCGATGCCGGACACACCGCAGTCTGCCGGATTTCCGTCCGGCAGACTGTGTCGTGTCGGGGCGGTGATCTGGCCGGGAATCACTGGCGGCGCG
>JBFWQT010000127.1:0-14674 GCA_050249295.1 Planctomycetota bacterium | reverse complement strand
GCGCAAGCCGGTGATCGAGTACCACGGCCACACCGGCGACGTGCTCGCACTCGACGTCTCGCCCGACTTCCAGTTCCTGGCGACGGCCTGCTCCGACGGCGTGGTCCGCGTGTTCAAGGTGGCCAGCGGCGTGGACAAGCCGATCACGTACGAACACGAAGGCCCGGCTACCGCCGTGTGCTTCGGCCCGACCAACCTCGCGGAATGGAATGCGCGCGACGGTGCGCAGCGCATCGTGGTCTCGGGCGGCACCGACCGGCACGCACGCGCGATGGCGCTCGGCACGCAGACGAAGTCGGTCTTCACCGATCAGGATTCGCAGTCGCCGGTCACGTCGATCGTGATGACGCCCAACGGCCAGCGCTTCGTCACCGGCCATGACGACGGCCGCTGCGTGGTCTGGGCGACCTACGGCGGCGCGAAGCAGCGCGAACTGCGGGTCGGCGGAGCGGGCGGCATTGCCGTGCGTTCGCTGGCCGTGTCGGGCGCCACCACCGTCGCGGCCGGCACGGCCGATGGCCAGCTCGTCCTGTGGGACGCGGGCACCGGCTCGAGCGACCGCACGATTGTCACCAACCTCGGCGCGATCACCGCCACGGCGTTCACCGACAAGGGCGCGCAGATTGTCGTCGGCACCGAGCGCGGCCTGATGCGCCGCTGGAAGGTGACCGGCGAATCGGCCGAGCCGCCCACCGCGACGCGCCACGGCGCGCGCATCACCGGCCTGGCCAGCCCCGGCAAGGACATGCTCGTCAGCGTGTCGCGTGACGGCACCGGCCTCGTCTGGAACACGGCGACCGGCGAACTGGCCCACGACCTCGGCCTGTCCGGCGATCGCAACAGCATCGTGGCCGGCCTCGTGCGCGACAACAGTGGCAGCCAGGAGATCATCGCGGTGCGTCGCAACGGCCAGGTGTCGATCCTCGCGGCCGACACCGGGCGCGAACTCGCCAACGTCGACGCGCTGCGCGACAGCGACGCGTCGTGCGCGGCAATCACGCCCGACGGCAAGATCCTGCTCGTCGGCAACCGCTCGGACCGCGGCAACGCGGTGCTGGTCGAACTCGATTCGCGCCGCGTGCTGCACACCCTCGGCGGCGTGCACACCGCGCCGCTCACCGCCGCGGCGATCTCGCCCGACGGCAACTTCGCGGCGACCGCCGACGCCGTGGGCCGGATCGCGATCTGGGCGCTGGCGCAACGGCAGAAGCGCCTGACGATCGAGCCGATCAACGAGAAGGACGAACCGGTGGTGTGCCTGCGCTTCGGCGCCGACTCGCGCACCCTGTACGTCGGCAGCGGAACGACCGGCGCGCGCAGTGTCGGCCACGCCCGCGTCGTCGACGTGATCAAGGGCTCCGAGTCGATGCGGGAGTTCCAGGCCAACCAGTCGCGCATCACGGCGATCATGCCGCTGCCCGACAACACCCACGCGCTGGTCTGCAGCTCCGACGGCCAGATCGTGACCTACAAGATCGCGGACGGCCGCGCCGTGGGTCAGTCGCAGCGCATCGACGAGACCGGCGACTTCGTGACCGCCCTCTACGCCGACGCCGCAGGCCGCGTGTTTGCCGGCACCGCCCGTGGTGTGGTGATCGTATTCCGCAAGCCCTGACGGTTCCGGCCGCTCCGGCCGCTCCGGCCGTCGCCTGCCCGCTCCGGCCTCCTCGCATGTGCCCGTCGCCGACGGCACGTGCATCATCTCACCACCCTGATCCGGCCTGATCCGGCAGTCCGCCGGTCAGCCAGTCGCCAGCCAGTCAGTCCGGCCCACAACCGGCACGCCACATGAATACGCCAACCGACGCTGCCAGCAAACGCGCCGAACGTGAAGCCCGCCAGGCACAGATCCGCGCGAAGGGCTCGATCTCGAAGGGCAAGCACCGCCTGATGTGGTTCGGCTCCATCGGCGTCGTGGTCGCCTGCGGCGTGGTCGCGTGGCTGATCTACCAGGCGCGCGCCAACGCGGGCGGCGGCGGCGGCGGCGATGCGGTCAACCAGGGCGTGCCCTCGCCCGCGAAGGACAAGCGCCAGCCGTCGGCCTCGCAGAAGGCCGAGGCGTACTTCAACGGCATGCGCAAGGCGATGCGCCAGTTCGACACGTTCATGCAGGACGCGGAGAAGTACGCGGCCGACAACGCCGACCCCGACGCGGGACGGAAGCGCAATCAGGCGATCGAGTTCGCGCTCAACAGTGTGATCAGCATGGAGCACAACTGGGCGCTCGGCCTCACCGAGCACCTGGCCGCCGGCGGCGCCGACCCGCGCGGCAGTGGCGACGAGATCGATCAGATCCCGTCGAAGGCCGAGGCGCTGCGCCAGCGCGTAGCCGGGTTGATCGCGCCGAAGTCTGTGCAGGAGTACATCGAGAGCAACCCGATGCTTCACGCCGCGGCCGGCAAGATGGAAGAAGCGGTCTCGGCGATCCCCGCGAAGGGTGGCGCGGGCGCATCCAACGAATAGTGCATCTCCCTGAAGCCCGCGGGTGAAAGAGATTCACTGCAGAGAGCACAGGCGAGCCGGCCGGGCGCTGACGCCCCGCAGGTCTCCCGCAACCTCTGCTCGCGCTGCGTCGTGCGGTTCGGATCCGGCCAGCAAGGAAGAAGGTTCAACACAGAGAACACAGGGAACACAGGGAACACAGAGAGAGGAATGGAGGCGCGTCTCACCTCTCCACTCCTTCTCTGTGTTCTCTGTGCTCTCTGTCGTGAATCTTCTTTTCACGTCGTGCTCAGCAACGCGGCTCGCGGCACAGGTCCGGGACGAGGTTCACAACAGAGAGCACAGAAACCACAGAGGCTGAAAGAGCCGCTCTGCTCCCCTCTGCTCCGTGTTCTCCGCGTCCTCCGTGGTCAATCCTTCTTCCGCCGGCGGGCGTGCGGTCGATGGCGATCGCCGATCGGCGGATTCGTGATCGCGTGCGCTCGCGGCTCTTGCTCCGGAACGCGGCTCTTGCCGACTCTGCCGCCCGAATCTGCGAGCACGTGCAGGCCGGAAGGTACAATCCCGCGCAACCCACGCCGCTGCTCGCTACCCGACGGATGAGCACGCTGATCCCGATCGCCGTTCCGCTGCGCACGCTCGACGATGCGATGGCATGGCTCGCCGCGCAGACCAACTACGAACGCAGCACCGACTGGTCGTACCAGCGGCTCGGCTTCCATCTCGACGCCTACCGCGACTACCTGGCGATCAACGGCCACCCCGAACGCCAGCTGCCGCCCACGGTCCACGTTGCCGGCACCAAGGGCAAGGGCTCGACCTGCCTGATGCTCGAGGCGATCTTCCGCGCGCGCGGCCTGCGCACCGGCGTGTACCTCTCGCCGCACCTCGAATCGGTCACCGAGCGGATCCGCATCGACGGCGCGCCGGTGAGCGATGATCGCTTCGCCGGGCTGCTCGAAGCGCTGCGGCCGTCGCTGGAGGCGTTCCGCGATGCGGTCCGGCCGATCACGTTCTTCGAGATCGTGACGACCATGGCGCTGCGCGCGTTCATCGACGAGGGCGTCGACGTCGCGATCCTCGAAGTCGGCCTCGGCGGCCGGCTGGATGCGACCAACGTGGTGGATGCCGACGTCGCGGTGGTCACGCACATCGGCCTCGATCACACCGACAAGCTCGGCAACACGCTGCCGGAGATCGCGCGCGAGAAGGCCGGGATTGCCAAGCCCGGCCGCGACCTGGTGATCGGCCCGATGCCCGACGCGGCCACGCTGGCGGCGGTGCACGAGGTGGCCGGCGCACTGCAGCCGCCACCGCGGATGCATGCCGCACCGGCGACCATGCGCGAGGGCGGCAACCTGTGCATCGGCGAGCTGCGCGTGCCGCTGCCCGATCGTCCGCCGATGACCGACTCCAACGTGGCCTGCGCGCTGCTCGCGGCCGAGCTGCTGGGTGACCGCAACCCCGCCGTGCGCCTGTCCGACCGCGCGGCGGCGCTGCAGGCCGCCGTCTCGGCCCGCCTGCCCGCCCGGCTCGAGCCCTTCGCGGTGGGCGACGGCGTGACGGTGATCCTCGACAGTGCGCACAACGCCGATTCGTTCCGGGCGGTGCACGCCTGGTGCGCGGGCCACGACGCGCGGCCCGTGCTGCTGCTCGGCATGAACCGCGACAAGGTGACCGCCGACTGCCTGCGCGCCCTGCCCGACGCCTGGCGCGTGGTGCTCACGACCATCCCCGGCGCCCGCGCCGCCACGGCCGCCGAGCTGCTGGCCGCCTGGCCGGCCGACCGTCCGCTGGCCGCCGAGCGGGTCGAGTCGATCGACGCCCCCCCGGCCGCCCTGCAGCGCGCCATCGCGCTGGCCCGCGCCGCCGACGCGCCTGCCGACGGCCGCCGGATCGTGGTCGCGACCGGCTCGGTGTACCTGGCGGGCGCCCTGCGGCCGCTGCTGCGGGTTGCGGGCGGAATTTCTTGACCCGCTTTTGCGGGGCCGACTATACTGCGGCGCCGGAGTCCTCCGGCACCCCGTGCAATGTGGCTGTGGTGGTCGTGGCGCCTGAGAGAGCGCCGGGGCTGCTGACCCGGAGTCAGTTGCACGTTCCTCGCGCCGGGCCGCCGGTTCGAGCAAGCAAAGAACGGCTCCCCCCGTTCCCAAGGATTCGCCGATGCGTCGCAAGATCATCGCCCTGCTGTTGGCCGTGGCGTTCACGGTTGGCACGACCGGGTGCTTCTCGTTTGTGGACTGGACGCACAACAAGCGTCACCTGCAGGCGTGGGGCAACAAGCTGCGCGACTTCCACAAGTCGTTCGACCGGCTCTTCCTCGACTACGACTGGGACGACCCGACGCTCGAGTACGACGACGGCTACGGCACCTGATTGCCGCTGGCAGTCGCTCGCCCGCCATCGCATCGGCGTCAGCGGTTTCCGCGTTGACGGCCAGGCTGCTCTCGTTGGCATTCCGCCAGCGCCTGCAGCCCGGCCGTCAATGCCGTTTCGCGTGGTTGGAATCCCGACGCGAAGCGCAGCGGAGTGATGCCCGCCTTGCGATCATCCGTGCAGTCGCAGGATCGATCGCAAACCCGCTGTTGCCATGCCACACCCGCTACTGATCATCCGCATCGGCGCATGGATGGCCGCGATCGGGCTGAGCCGGGGCCTGCTGCCCGGGGCGCTGGTGCTGGCAATCGGCGGAGTGATCCTGGCGGTCCACGAGGAGGTCAGCCCGCGCAGCCGCAACCCGATGCGCGCGGCTTTGCTCGGCGGCATCGCGGCTGGTGTCCTCACGCAATTCGCCAGCTTGCGCGGAATGACGGGCTGGCTTCCGGTCAGCTTCACCCTGCTGACCACGTGGTTCGCCGTCGCCTGCCTGTTCGGCGTCGCCGTGGGGCGAGCCGCGGAGGGGCGCGCACGGCCGATGTGGCGGGTGCTGTTCCAGCTGAGCGTCATCGTGTGCGTCGCGAGCCTCGCGGCTGCGCAGTGGCAAGCCGACGGGCGCGGGCCGAGCATGACGATCGCGAAGGTGCAGACAGAGACCGCGCTGTGCGCCGGCTGGCTGGCGGTGTTCCTGATCGGGCTGATGGCGGTGCCGCCGCCGCCGCCGCTGCCCGAGCCGGCCCTGATCGTCGGCACGACGCAACCGTTTGCCGACGCGGTCCCCGCGGAACCGGCGGCCGGCGAGCCCGCGAGCGCGTGGCCGGAGACCCGGCATGTGAGGTCCGCAACCGTGCTGCGCGGCCCCGCCCGGCTCGTGTGGTTCGGCGCGATCGTCGGCCTGGTGTCGGCCGGGCTCCTGGCGTTGCTGGCACACGCGCTGATCTTCATCGCGATGGTGCAACTGCTGACGCCGGACGAGCGGATCCCGGCGAGGGCCCGGCGATACGCGGCCATCGCCCTGGCGTGCATCGGCACGACGATGTTCGCTCCTTTGTTGACCCTGCTGGTGTCGAGTCTCGGCGGAGCGATTGAGCTCACCCACCTGGTGCTGGCCGTGGGATTTGCCGGGTTCCTGCCGTGCGTGGCGGTCGCGGTGGATGCCGCGGTCGGCCCAGCCAGGCTTCGTCCGATGTGGGTGGCAATCGCCGCGGTGGCGTCCCTCGCCGCGGTAGTACCGATCCTGTCCGGCCCGCCGCGCGGCGTGGGCGTTGTCCTCGTGAGTGGCATGGCCGTGCAGGCCGTGCTGCTGTTGCTGCTGACCTCGCAGGGGCTGCGCGGCATCCACCGCGGGCCGCGCGACCGCACAGCGGACCTCGTGCAGGTTGCCGCGGATGCAGGTGCAGATTCCGGGCCGACGCCTGGTTAGTGTGGTGCCACTCGCCCGCTTCGTGACCGCCTGCCCTTCGACGTCGTCCGATGCCCGACCGCACGCCACCTCCCGGCGGAACCAATCCGCCACCGCCGCCCCGACGCGACGGCGGATCCGCCGAGGACATCGACACCACGATGCCGCGACGTCGGCGCGGCTCGCGCGCCGAGAGCCATCCGCCAACGCAGGCCGACTCGCTGCCGGATATCGATCCGACGGTGCCGCGCCGGCCGACGCGACCGAGCGCGGTCGCGCCACCGACCGCCGGACCGCCGGCGCGCGCACAACGCACCGCGCCACCGCCGACTGACCCGCTGCTCAACAGTGGGCGCGGCACGCACCCGGCCACCGCCGTGGCCTCCGGCCGGCACATCACCGCCGGCGAGGAGCTCGGCAAGTTCGTGCTCGGCGACATCCTCGGCCAGGGCGGCATGGGCGTGGTGATCAACGCGCAGGACCGCAAGCTCGACCGCGCGCTGGCGATCAAGCGCATCCGCGACTCGAACGACCGCGAGGCGATCGCGCAGTTCGTCGAGGAAGCGCAGATCACCGGCCAGCTCGAGCACCCCAACATCGTGCCGGTGCACGAGCTGGGCGAGGACGACGCGGGCCGGCCGTGGATGGCGATGAAGCTGGTGCAGGGCCAGACGCTGAGCGAGCTGGTCAAGACCTGGCGCGACGCGATCGAGGCCGGCGGGTCGGCGCGCCTGACCGGCAGCGCGATTGCCCGCATGCTCGACATCGTGCGCAAGGTGGCCGACGCGATCGCGTTCGCGCATGACCGCGGCGTGATCCATCGCGACCTGAAGACCGAGAACGTGATGCTCGGCGCGTTCGGCGAAGTGCTCGTGATGGACTGGGGCCTCGCCAAGCCGCTCGGGCAGGCCGATCGCCCGCGACCCGCTGGCGGCGGCAGGATGGCGCTGTCGGGCGGTGGCGGTGCGGGCGAGTCGGGCCGCGCGACGGCGCCCGGTGTGCGCGTGGCGCGCCGCATGGAGTCGTCGTCGGCGCTGACGATGGACGGCGAGGTGTTCGGCACGCCGGCGTTCATGCCGCCCGAGCAGGCGCGCGGCGACGTCGACGACGTCGGCCCCGCGTCCGACCAGTTCGCGCTCGGCGGCATCCTCTATCACATGCTCACGCTCGAGGAGCCGTATCGCGAAGGCTCGCTCGACAAGACGCTGTTTGCCGCGCGCCAGCGCAAGCTGTTGCCGCCACGGCAACGCGCGCCGCAACGTGGCATCCCGAAGGAGCTGTCGGCAATCGTGATGAAGGCGATGGCCGCCCGGCCGCGCGACCGCTACGCCAGCGTGGCCGACTTCATGGCCGACTGCACCGCCTGGCAGGCGCACGAGCGCACCAGCGCGTACCGCGCCGCGCCGTGGGAGCATTTCGGCAAGTGGTTCCGCCGCCACCCCACGATGGGCATCACCGGCCTGACCAGCGTGTTCATGCTGCTCGTCTTCGGCTCGCTCGCGCTGTCGCTCGAGTCGTCGCGCCAGCTGGAGCAGGAGCGCGCCGCGCTGGCGGAGGCGCAGGAGCACGCGGCGGCCATCGCGCTCGCCGTGAGAACCCGGGACTACCACTCCCTCCAGCTGGCAACCGGCACGCAACTGGTCGCCGACCGCGCGTCGTTCATCGACCGGTTTCTCGGTGACTGGACGGCGTGGGAGAAGAAGACGCGCGAGGCGGGTGGCTATGCGATCTTCACCTACTACCGCAACGGCCTCGATGAGCAGACGATCCGCGAGTACCTGCTCGCGTTCGACAAGCTGTTCCGCGCCCACCACCTGGTCGGCGTCGAGGTCACTGCCCAGGACTACGTCTACTCGGCGAATCTGCGGATGAGCCCGAAGATCGGCGACTTCGGCGGCGCGCTGTACGACCTGAACGAGGCCCTGCGGCTCGAACCCGACAACGTGCTGGCGCACCTCAATCGCGGCGCCGCGTTCGTCGCACTCCGGCAGCCCGACCTCGCCTACGCCGACTACTCGCTGGCGATCCAGCTGATGCCCGACCATCCGTCGGTTGATGCCCTGATGAACCGCGCACGGATGCGGCGCGAGCGCGGCGACCTCGACGGCTCGATGGAAGACTGCCAGCTTGCGATCCGCACCTCGCCGGACGATCCGCGGCCGTACCGGTACGCGGGCCTCGTGCTCGACGCGCAGGGCAAGACGCGCGAGGCGATCGACTTCTACAAGCTGGCGATCGATCGCAAGCCCGACTACCTCAACGCGTACGTCAACCGCGGCGGCGCGCTGGCCCGGCTCAACAAGTACGACGAGGCGCTGGCCGATCTCGACCGCGCGATTGCAATCGCCGAGGACACCGAGGGCTTCAATGGCGTGTCGGATGCGTACAGCTCGCGCGCGACCCTCCACGAGTGGCGCGGCGAACTCGCTCTGGCGATTGCCGACCTGAAGGTGCTGATCGGCATGCAGCCCACCGAGCCGCTGTGGCTGGTGGAGGTGGCGCGGCTGTCGATCGACCACGACGACCCGCGCGCCGCGATCCCGATGTGCGACAAAGCGATTCTGATCGCGCCGCAGTACGAGCGCGGCTACCGCTACCGCGGCCGCGCGCACGCCGCGCTCGGCGACCATCGCAAGGCGATCGCCGACTTCACGCAGGCGATCGCGCTGGCGCCGGGCAACTACAAGGCCTGCTGCGATCGCGGCGACTCGCACCTGCTGCTCGGCGAGGTGAAGGAGGCGATCAAGGACTACGAGGAGACGCTGCGCTACAAGCCCGACTGGTGGGAAGTGGAGCAGCAACTGGCCGTGCACTACGCCGCGCAGGGCCGGCTCGACGAGGCCAACACCGCCTACCTGCACGCCTACCGCAACTGCAACGACCCCGCCGAGAAGGCGCTGCTCCGGGTGGCGTATCGCGCGCTGACCGGACGCGACCCCGAGTGACATCGTCGGTGGTACAACGGCCCGCCACGCAGGCGCGAACCACAGCGACCACTGCATGCTGATTTCGATCGTGATCCCGGTGCTCAACGAGGTCGAGAGCCTGCCCGCCCTGCACAGCGAGCTGACGGCCGTCGCAGCGGCCAACGACTACCAGCTCGACATCGTGTTCGTGGACGACGGCTCGACCGACGGCTCGTGGCCGGCCATCCAGGCGCTGGCCAGTACCGACCCGCAGGTGCGCGGCGTCCGCTTCCGGCGCAACTTCGGCAAGGCGGCGGCGCTCGCAGCCGGGTTCCGGGCGGCGCGCGGCGAGCTGGTTTTCACGATGGACGCCGACCTGCAGGACGACCCGGCCGAAATTCCGCGCTTTCTCGAACAGATCGACGCCGGCCGCGACGTCGTCAGCGGCTGGAAGAAGGTGCGCCACGATCCGTGGCACAAGGTCGGCCCGTCGCGCATCTTCAACTGGATGGTCGGCCGGTTCACCGGCGTGAAGCTGCACGACCACAACTGCGGCTTCAAGTGCTACCGCCGCGAGATCTTCGACGAGGTGCACCTCTACGGCGAGTTGCATCGCTTCGTGCCCGTGCTGGCCGCGGCGCGCGGCTGGAAGGTCGGCGAGATCGTCATCAACCATCGCCGCCGGCAACACGGCAAGTCGAAGTACGGCGTCTCGCGCATCGCGCGCGGCTTCCTCGATCTGCTGACCGTGTGGTTCCTGACCGGTTACGGCAACCGTCCGCAGCACCTGCTCGGCTCGGCCGGCCTGCTCTGTTTTGTCGCCGGGTTCGGCGGCCTCGTGTGGCTGACGATCTACTGGGTGCTGGTGCAGACGGTGTGGATCAACGCTGACCTGCCGCCGTTGCACCAGCGGCCGGCGCTGGTGTTCTCGATGGGTGCGTTGCTGATCGGCGCGCAGTTCATGCTGGCCGGCTTCCTCGCGGAGCTTATCACCGCGCGTCATGCGCGCGATGCGGCGCCCTACTCGATTGCGGAGCGCGCGGGCGAGACACCACCATCGGGTAGCGGCGACGCGAAGCCGTGAGCCGGGGCGGTGAAGGCCACCACGGCCCATGTGGCCACTGCCTCCTGCTTGCCCTTCACTTCGGTCGGCGGACGCTCCTCCACGCGGAAGCGCGCATCCAGCTTCTCGCGCACCGACTCGCTGATCAGGATGTCGCAGGCGTGACGACGGGTCAGGCTCTCGATGCGGGCCGCCGTGTTCACCGTGTCGCCGATCACCGTGTACTCGACCAGCTCCGCACTGCCGATCACGCCGGCAATCACCTCGCCACGATGCAGGCCGACACTGATCGCCAGCTCCGGGTGACCGGCCGCCGAGAGTTCCAGGTTGTAGCGGCGCAGCGCGTCGCGCATCGCCAGCGCGGCATGCACACCATCCATCGCCTGCCATGGATTGGGCTCGGGCGCGCCGAAGATCGCCATCAGGCCGTCACCCATGAACTTGCTGACGAAGCCGTTGTGCGAGGCGATCGCACGGGTGACAGTCTGGAAGTAGCCGTTGAGCACGCGCACCACGGTTTCGGGTTCCACGCGCTCGCTCAGCGCCGTGAAGCCCACCAGGTCGGCGAACAGCACCGTGACTTCGCGCCGCTCGCCGCGTGTGGCCACGCCGCGGTGGATGATGTCCTCGACGACATCCTGCGGCACGAAGCGATGGAACGCGCCCTGCAGGTGCTCGAGCTGCATCGTCATGCGGTCGAGCGCGCGATCGACGCGCATCAGCCGCCGGCGCATCGCCAGCACCACCAGCACGAGAGCGGCGCAGATCACCGAGAGGATGGTGGCCACGACCTCCATCAGCAGCGGTCCAGCAGGCACGTCATCCGGCTCAGCGCGTTGCCCAGCGCGGCGACTCCGATGAACTCGATGAACTGCGCTGGCGCGACCAGCTCGCGCAACTGCACCATCCGGGGCTGGATGTCGGACGGCTGCGCCCGCACCGTGTTGCGCGCCAGCGGCACCATCGTGGCCTCCACCGGCGTGAGCTTCGGCGAGGCAAGCCGGTCGAGCACCTGGTCGGTCTCCTCGCGCGCGAACCCCTCGCGCTCGAGCATCTTCGCCGCCTCGTTCACGCAGGCCTCGCACTGCAGCGTGCGCGCGATCACGGCCAGCACCAGCGCCTTCGTCCGCCGCGGCAGCACGTCGGATTCCATGCAGCGCTTCAGCGAATCGAACAGCACCTTGCCGCCGGGCAGGCCATCGACGCTGTCGAGCACCATGCGGAAGTTGCCGTCGTCGGCGTCGGCCTCGCTGGCGAAGAACACGGGCGCGGCGCGCTTGCGCCGGTTGAAGATCAGCAGCCGCAGCAGCGGCCCCATGATCCAGCTGCGCCAGCCGATCGCAAACTTCTCGTAGGGGTGCGGCTGCGCGGCGAGCATGATCGTGATGCGGTTGAGCAGCACCGTGCCGGACGCCAGCATCGCCAGCTCGGCGATCGCTTTCGGATCCCAGCCGTGCTCTTCGAGCCGCTTCGCGTCGTCGTTGCCGGGGCGGGGGTTGGCGCGCGAGACCTTGCGCACGTACTCGAGCGCGGCTTTCTGCTGCGCCGGCAGATCGGCGGTGTGCAGGTTCTCTTCGAGCCGGCGGATGCGCCGCGTGTCCATGCCGGAGAGCTGCAGCAGCGTACGCGTGGTGCCGTAGCAGTAGCGGCACGAGCTGTCCTGGCTGACGATCATCGCGACCATGTCGGCCACGCGATGCTCGATGTGCACCGGCATCAGCGCCGGCAGCGTCTCGAGCAGGTGCTGCACCCACGGCACCGTGGCGACGGCATCGGCGAACTCCGGCAGGTAGCCGTTGGCCCGGCGTCGCGCCTTGCGTTGCGTGTCGTCCAGCGGCGGCACAGCGGGAGACGTGGGCACCGTGCTGGTCGGGGCCCACACGATCGAATCGTAGAGTTGGCGCACCATGTGGCGGGCGGCATCAGTTGCGGACAATTGTCGGGCTCGGGAGCCGCGATTGTACCGCGCACGCGATGCGACCGGGAAGGCCGGCACAGCCGCCCGGGTGCCCTGTTCGCTGTCGCTGTCGCTGTCGCTGTCGAAGCTCCCGATCAGCGGCCCTTCGCAAGCAGCTGCTTGAACTTCGGTTCCTGAGCGACGCCGCGGAACAGGGCTTCCTTCAGTCGCGCCACGTCCAGGCCCTTGTAGACAGCCGCTTCGAGATAGCCGAGCACGCGATCGCGACACAGCTCGACACCCGGCGTGCCGGCCGGACGCTGCGCCTGATTGGCCAGCGCCATCCACGCGGCCGCGGCGTAGAACGACTCCTCGGCGTTGAGCGGCTTGTGACGGGCGGCTGCGTCGAAGTCGTCGGTAGCGCCCGCGAGGTCACCCTGCTGCACCCGCGCGTCGGCGCGCATCAGCAGCGCCACGCCGCGGATCGCGATCACCGTGTCCTTGCCGGCGCGCATCGTGAACTCGCCAACCGGCGAGTCGAGCAGTTCCTGCGCGCGGGCTTCCTGATCGGTCGCGGCCTCCTTGTCGGCCGCGGCGCGACCGAGCAGCACGTCGAGACCCTGCAGCGGCAGGCTGGCCGAGAGCTGCAACTCGTCGGACACCTGGTTCTGCATCCACTGCTGGTTCACGCGCTCGCCGCGCTTCTTCTCGCGCTCGTCGATTTCCTGCGCCAGCGCCTCGGCCTTCTCGCGCAGCACCTTCTCCAGCTCTTCGCCGTCGGCCTGCACGTCATCGGCATTCGCGCGACCGGCGAACTGGCGGCGCGGGCCAGCCAGGCTGCCGTTGCGATCCTGGCGCTCCATCGAGTCAGCCGGGCGCGCGTGCGACGCGTCGAGGCCGACCACCTCACCCGGCTGCACACCCGGCGCCGCGGCGGCCGGCGGCGGCGAGGCGCCCCACGAATTGAGCGAGGCGGTGCCCGCCACCACGTGCCCCATCGAGCCGCGGTCGCTGTGCTCGCGTACCAGCTCGATCATCGTCATCGAGAGTTCGCGCGGCAGGCCGGCGCCGAAGCCCTCGACCTCCAGCTGGCGCACGCCGACGTTGGCCACGTACTGCGGCGTCATGCGGTCGCGGTTCTGCTTCATCGCGTACGCGTAGACTTCTTCCTGGTGCGCGTACTGCTCGATGCGCTGGCGCTCGAGCTCGAGGTTCGTGCGCAGGCCCTCCGGCGCGCAGCGCCACGCACCCTGGAATGCCTGCAGCGCGTCCTTGAAGCGGTAGCAGTAGTAGAGCGAGCGGTAGTAGCTGGTCCACGCGAGGAACCGGTTCGGCTCCTTCTGGACCGCCACGCTCCAGTCCTGGAATGCGCCCTCGGCGTTGCCCAGCGCGAGCCGCACGCGGGCCCGGGCATCGTGCGCGGCCGCGGTGGGCAGCACGCCGATGTACGAGCTGAGATCCTCCTCGGCCATCGCCAGGTCCTGCATCGCCGCGCGCAGCATCGCGCGCAGGCCGAGGGCCGGCAGGTGCTGCGGATCGCGGCTGATCACGTAGTCGAGATCGGCCACCGCGGAGACGCGCTGGGCCGGGCTCTGCGACAGCTCGAACACGATGCGGGCCCGCACGCGACGCGGCGCGAGCGCCTGCGGCAGGCGTTCGATCGCTTCGCGGATCGCGGTCAT
This sequence comes from Planctomycetota bacterium, assembly GCA_050249295.1. Lineage (GTDB taxonomy): Bacteria > Planctomycetota > UBA8742 > SKZP01 > SKZP01 > JBFWQT01. The sequence goes on along the minus strand of JBFWQT010000127.1, from coordinate 906 downwards.
CGCGCGCTGGAACTCGCCCGCTTCGCGCGCGCACTCGGCCAGCTCGAGGAACGTCCAGCCGGCGGTGTCGTTGTCGTTGTCACCCTGCGCGGTCGCGGCCAGTTCCTCCACAATGTGGATCGTCGGCGTCGGGTCGCCGTCGAGCCGGCGCGCGTGCGCTTCGATCAGCAGCGAGGCCGGCGACTGCTCGTACTGGCGCAGCAGCGTGATGTCGCGCCAGGCCAGCGTGTACCGCGCACGCAGGCGCCACGCGGCGTACGACGCCGGCTCGACCTTCAGCACGTGATCGCACGCGTCGATCACGCTCGCCGGGTCCACGTTGCCCACGCCGTCGGTCCGGCGCACCGGTGTGGCCGGCAGCGCGCGGGCGCGGGCCAGCGCGTACCACGGCTCCCACATCGTCGGGCAGACCTTCACCGCCGAGTCGGCCGCGTCGATCGCCTCCTGGATCGCGCGGCGGTCGGGCGCGCGGGCGGCCACCGCCACGGCCATCAGCGCGCGCGCCGCGACATGATACGGCGAGCCCGGCTCGGCCAGCGTTGTCGCCGCCGTGAACGCGGGCAACGCGTTGATCAGGTCGTCGACCGAATCGGGATGCGAGAGCTCGGTCATCTCCAGCGCGCGCATGCCGAGCATGATCGCGGCGGCCGCGCGGAAGCTGCCGGTCGCGGCCGTGTCGTCGCGCAACTGTTCGAGCACCGCGGTGGCCTCGCCGGGCCGACCGATCGCGTCGAGCACGCGCTGCTGTTCGAACGCGGCCGGGTAGAGGCCGGGCTGGCTGGCGCGGAGCCGCGCGAGCGCATCGGCCGCGCCGGGCAGATCGACGCCGCTGCGCACCTGCAGGCGGATGCGGTCGAGCTCGCCGAGCGCCTCGGCCATGTTGCGCGCGGCTTCCTTGGCGGTCAC
>JBFWQT010000126.1:0-14785 GCA_050249295.1 Planctomycetota bacterium | reverse complement strand
CCGAGGAACGTCGGCTGGAACTGCTCGTCGTTCATGTCCCACATCGCCTGCGCAAGGCCCGGCGCGAAAGTGCGGCCGACGGCGCGCAGTTCGTCCTGGATCCGTTCGCGCGTGGTGACGAAGTCGGCCGCCATGTGGGCCGCGGCCATGATGAGGATGACAATCGAGTAGACCGCGAAGACGCGCGCGAGCAGTTGCCTGGCGATCGAATCGCGCACCGGCATGGCCGGCTCGTCAGCAGCGCCGGCTGCGTCAACGCCGGTGCCGCCCGGCTGGATGGCTCCCGCCGGTGCAGTTGCTGCTGAGGGTTGATCCGTCATGATGCCGTGGGTGACTGCGAGCGAGGATACCGTACCACAGCGGTTCGTCGCGTGCAGTCGACGGGGCGCGGCGCGCGCGCACGCGAGGAGCGCAGCAGAGCGACCTCGCTCCACTGCGCTCCGCACAGGCCGCAGGTGTCGCCGCTGACGATCAGTCGAGCACGGTGTACTCGAGGAAGCGCGGCGGAGTGGCCAGACCGACGATCACCTCGTCGAGCACGGCACTCGTCATGTGCGGACGAGCGATCGTCGCTTCACCGCGGCGGAAGTAGGCGCGGTAGAGGATCAGCTCGTTGGGCTGCACCACCACCGGCTTGCCGGCCACAGTGGTCGGCCATGTCATGCCGCCGTACCAGGTGAGGTTGTCGTCGTCAGCGCTGGCCGGTGCGAAGATCTTCTTCGCCGGATCAAAGCCGCGACGGTCCTGACGCAGGCTGGGCGCAGCAAAGCCGGGCCGCACGTTCTTGTCGTTGGTGAACTCCGGCTTGCTGTGGAACTGCTCGGAGTCGAGCTTCGAGGCCGGCGACGCGGTGCTCCACGCGCCGAGCTGGCGCTTGCCGATGGCGGCGAACATGTGCACGTAGTCGGCCTCGAACGGGCTGATGTTGCTGCGCGGCGGCTGCCACGTATCCACGCCGGGCACGGCCACACCGCCGAGCGTGGCGTGCGGCTTGTTGCCGGCTTGCGGCGGGCCGAGGTGACGCGTGGGATCCCAGCGCGGCCGGTACTCGGTCCAGGCGATCCACGCCGGGCGGATCGCGGCGGCGTACGTGTTGACCCAGCCGTTCTCGTAGTAGTAGCCGGGGCCATCGGACATCGTGCGGTTGGGGTACGCCGGGTCGAGCGCCGCGTTGGCCAGCGCCGCGCTCGCGCTGCTGGCGTGCTGCTTGTAGACCGGCTGGACGAAGCGCGCGTGGCGGAACGCCTGCACGCCGGTGGGCTCGCCGGTCGCGTAGTTGTAGTAGTTCGCGGTCACCTTGCGCGTGGTGATGCGCACGGTGTCGATCGTGGCGTTGGCCGGCGCGACGAGGCGGAACGGCCGATCCTTGTCGAGGTTCGGATCGTGGTTGGCGAACTGGAACAGCTGCGGCTGCATGCCGAGCTTGTCGTAGTGGCTCTGCGGCAGCATCAGTCGCTCGATGCAGCCGATCGTCATGCGGTCTTCCGGGTTGAGCTCGTTGAGGATCACACTCGAGCGCGCGATCTTCGCCTGGGCGCCCTGGAAGAACGTGTGGCCGTCATTGGTGCCGACGGTGAGCTGACCATCGGGAATCACCAGCTCCTGCGCGTAGCGGCACTGGAAGCCGTTGATCGCCACCGCGAACGGCTCCGACTGGTACTCGCCGACGGCATGCGCGTTGTTCGGGTCGTCGTTTGAATCCCACGCCACCGAGAAGTGGTACCAGTGGTGCGGCAGGATCGGGAACGGCAGGCTGTCGAGGAACACGATGCAGTCGAGGCGGGCGAACAGCGGACCGAGGTCCTTGTCGTTGGCCGCGACACCGCCAGCATCACGCTCGAACACGTCCCAGTTGTCGTCTTCCATCTCGGCCGCGCTGTCCCCGAGATTCTCGATGCTGCCGGTCGGCACACCGTTCGGGCCGAGCTCGGCCTGGAACGCCTGGCTGAACAGCAGCCGGACGATCTTGAGCTGCATGCCGACGTCCTTGTAGATGAACATCTGCTGGCCGACGATGTGGTCCTTGTCGCGCTTGAGCATCGTGGTGCAGCCGAACAGGCCGCAGAACCAGTTGTCGGCGTGGAACGCGTTGCGCTGCGCGTCGTTGCGGTGGCCGACCTGCTTCAGGCCGATGTTGGTGGCCCGCACCGGGTTGGTTGTGCCCCACCAGTCATCCTTGAACTTGCACCAGAACTCGACCGTGCCGCGGTAGTAGGGCACGTTGCCGCTCTCCTGCTCGTCGCCGCTGTACGGCTTGTCGGGCTCGTCGTCGCCGGCCGGATAGCGCCAGTAGCGCGGCGCCCACTGCCCGCCGTACTTCTCGTCGTCGGGGTCGCGACCGCGTCCGCTCTGGAAGATGCCGTCGGTCATGCAGTCGGAAAACGCCGACACGCCGAAGCGCCCATTGAACACCGGCTGGTTGTTGGCGGTGCGCGCACGCAACGGCACGCCGTTGGTCTCGCGGATCATCTCGTAGTCGCGCAGGTGATTGGGCGACCACGTCACCGACGGCTGGAAGTTGGGGTCGATGCCGCACGCGTTGAACTTGTGGATGAACGTGCTGCGCGGCGTGCCGCCCCACTGCGGCGACCAGCCATTGATGTCCGACATGTACTCCAGCTCGTACGGCGAGTGGTCGGTCGGCCGGATCTGCACGTAGCCGAACTCCTCGTTGGGCGGTGTGCCGGCACCGATGCGGTTCCAGTTCCAGCCCATCGAGTACTGATGGAGGCCGATGCTGGCGCTCTCGTCGACGGAGTTGGGGTACGACGCCGTGCCGCTGCCGGTGAGGTCGACCACCGATCGACGGCCGATGTCGGGCGGCAGTGTGCCGGACGCGGCGATACCCGAGACGAAGTCCTTCTGCGTGTGGTGGCGCAGCAGGTCCATCACCTTGACCACGGCGCGCACCTTGCTCGACGACACGGGCGCGTTGTCGTACACGCCGGTCTGCGGGTTGAACGTCGGGCCGTTGATCTGCGCGAGGCTGGTGATCTCGTAGAGGCCGAACGAATGGAAGCAGACGGGCGCGGTGCGGTACTGCACGTCGAGCGCGTCGATCGGCTGCCAGTAGGCCTCGTCCGGATTGAAGCTGGTGACCTTCGGCGCGGGCTGCAGCGCGGCACGCAGCAGTTCGCGGCACGACTCGTACCACCAGGTGTCCCAGTCGGGCGTGGTGAACGTGTTCGGCTTGAGCTCGCCACCCACCAGCAGGCCGATCAGGCCGAGCGCACCATTGTTGACCGGCGCGCCGTCGTTGAACGGAATGCGCGGGTGCGGCAGCGCGGCCAGGCCTTCATGCAAGCCGAAGCGCTGGTCGGTGAAGCCGCCGTTCTGCGGCGCGTCGAGGCGCGAGATGAAGCGCATGTCGAAGTCGTGCCACGACGTGAACGGGCGCACCTCGCGCTCGCGCATCAGGATGTCGACGAGGATGTCGTTGCTGTGCGGCAGCGGCGTGCCGGTGTCGGCCGTGAACGGCCCGATCTGGACGAACTTGAGCGTGGCGTCGTTGACCGCGTCGTCGAGGTCGAGCTTCTCGCCGCGGTGCTGGCCGTAGTCGAGGCCGCCGCCGTGGGTGCTGGCGTCGATGCGGAAGACGTCCTGCATGCCGAAGTCGTTGGCCCACGCGAGGCCCTGGCGATCCTCGTACGCGCGCTCGCCCTGCAGGCGGTTGAACAGCACCAGCAGCACCTCGCGCGACGCCGTGTTGACGTTGATCGGCGGCATCGAGACGCGCTGGAGGTTGTACATCTCCTTCAGGCCGGGGAAGCGCACCGGGTCGTTCTGCAGACCGTCGCGCATCCAGTAGTAGTCTTCTTCCTTGCCGTCGCCGTCGGGGTCGCGCGCTTCGCGCACCTGGTTGGGCGCGTTCGAGAAGCCATCGGTGACCGGCCAGTTGGTGGCGGTGATGTAGTCCTGCGCCAGCTCCCACAACGTGTCGGGCATGTTGAGGTTGGTGTGCACGTTGCGCAGCGCGTCGAGGAACTCTTCCTTCGTGCCGAACTCGCGGTCGGCAAAGCTCTGGTTGCCGGGCGGATTGATCTGCGCGTCAGAGTCGATCTCGGCCCACAGCGAAGTGATCACCTGCTCGCCGTTGACGACGTGCTCGGAGTCCTGCAGGAACGGGTTGGCCGAGAACCAGTCGCCCGCGTAGCGGCGCGAGATCGCCACGCCGAGGTCCCACAGCGTGTCGCGGAACGTGCCGAACGTGGAGTGGCAGAGGTAGCGGATGTTGACCTGGCTCTGGCACTCGATGACCTTCAGGCGGATCACGTCGCCATCGGAGATCAGCGTGCTGGTGTCGCGCGGGCGCACGACCGAGATCGTGCCCGGCGTCATCCCGGCCGGCACCTCGGCCCCGGGGAGCGCGAACGAAACCGACTCGGAGTCCTCGAGGCGGGTCACGCCGAACCCCTTCGGCGGGTTGCCGGGCACGTAGTTGAGCGCACCGGTGACCGCGTTGCACTCGTACGCCCAGTCGGCGTTCTTCAGCGAGGTGTAGTGGCGCTCGGCCGCGATGTTGGCGAGGCGCGCGGTGGCAAACGTGATGCCGTCGTGCGCCAGCTGCTCGGCCTTCTTGCGCAGCTCGAAGTACTTGCTGGCCTGCAGCTCGGTGCGCATGAATCGCGAGAACGCCGTGCCCATCACCGAGAGGATGGTGAGCACGCCGAGCACGATGATCAGCACGGTGCCGCGACTGGCCCTGGATTGTGCGAGTTGCATCCGTCGCCTCCTGTGTGTGTGTGCCGATGGAAGGTTTGATCAGGCGATCGCGCGCGTGCGACGCATCAGCGCGACGCCGACGAGAAGCGCGAGCAACATCACCGGCGCGGTGCGGTCGTTGCCCGGCCCGGCCGCGCACGACGTCGAGCCGTCGCCGCCGCCCACGCCGCCACCGCTGGCGCCGATCTGGAACGTCACAGTGCGCGTCACGGGGCTGCCCACCGGCGTCGCGCCCGTGACTTGCGGAGCGATCGTCGCGAACAGCGTCACGCCGTTCGGCGCGGTGTTGGCGAAGTCGTAGACGATGAAGTAGCGCACCGCGCCGCTGATCGGGCTCAGCGCGTCGCCGATGGTCAGCGTGCACGTCGACCCGCTGAACTGCGTCGGGCTGCCGACCACCGTGTCGCTCAGGGCATTGAACGAGCCGTCCCCGTTGTCGCGGTACAGCGTGACGCCCTGCGCGGCGATGTGCAGCGTGCTGCTGCCGGTGCCGCCGTGGGTCAGCACGAGCGAATCGAGCGTGCACGAGCCGCCGGTCGGCGTGGCCAGGATGCTGGCCATCAGCTGGTCCTGCGCGTCCGGCGAGACCTGCGCGTTGGCCGGGTTGTTGGTGCTGAACTCGAGGTTGACCGGCGCGGTGACCACGATGTCGTCGATCGCGAGTTCATCGCGACTGCCGGCACCGCTGAGGTCGAAGGTGCTCCAGCGCAGGTAGTAGTTGGTGCCGTCGCCGATGCTCAGGCCGCTGACCGTGACGCTGCGGGCCGACGTCTGCCAGCCGAGCGCATCGAGCGTGCCGGGCGAGGCGAAGTCGCCGGCCGGCGCCGCGGTGTAGGTGACGTTGTTCGACGAGTGCTCGAACACGACCGCGTTGCTGCGGTTGTTGTCACCATTGTTGAGGCACTTGACGTTCCAGTTGATCTGCAGCGCCGAGATCGTGCTGCCCGAGTTGTTGACGAGCTTCAGCACGAAGCGGCCCTCTGTGCCGGCCGAACCGCCGGCGAGATTGCCGGCAAAGTCGGAACCGCCGGCCTGCCAGCCAAACGCGATGTCGCCGCCACCGGTGTCGAATGCGTAGAAGCCGCCGGTCGTCACGCCGCCGGCCGAGCTGCCGCGCGCGTGGTCGCCGGTCGTGCCGGTGCCGCCGAACGCGATCGAGCCGTCGCTCGCGCCCGCCACCGACCAGGTGTTGCTGTCGATCTGACCGGCGCCGGCGCTCGGCGAAAAGCCGCTGCCGGTGTAGCCGGTGAAGTCGATGGTGCTACCGCCGATCGCCTGCTGCGCGAACACGGGCGTCGAGACAAACGCGCAAAGCGCGGCGACGATGATCAGGGCGTGAAGAGCGTGTGGGGTGTGGCGCGACATCATGCGGTCCTCTGGTGGGCGCGGCGAGGAATGGAAGCGATGTAGGGTCACAGGCGCGTGTTCGTGCTGAATGAGGTACCAATAAGAAATCGTTCATGTTAGCCGAAAAAGCCATTCTGTTCGATCTGGACCAAAGAACCCAAAACCGATCCCGTCGGCACCTGAGCACGGATTCGGAACCCGGCCTGGACGCCACGCGGCTCGCCGCGTATCAAACACGCGCGCACGCCGCCCTCCCTCCTTGCCTGTGCCTCAACGATCCGCGGCCTCCCGCACCGGCGCCGAACCGCCTCCGCAGCGCGCGACGCGCAAGCAGGCGGTGCGCCCGGTCTACTACGCGCGGGCGTGGGGGCCGGACGGTGGCACCCCGATTCCCGGCCTGGTGCTGGCCCTGCTGATGACCATGGCGGGCGGCGCGTTCGTTGGCGGGCTGCTCGGCGTGCTGGCCGATGCGGCGTACATCGTGGTGGTGTTCCCGATCATCGCCGGGATCCTGCTCGGCACCGTCGGCGTCTTCGCCGTGTGGTTCGGGCATCTGCGCAACCCCACCATCGCCGCCACGATCGGCATCATTGGCGGCATCGTGGTGGTCGTGGTGATGCATGTCGTCGTGCACTCGCGCCGCGTCGCACTCGACGCCGACCAGAACCGGGTCTCGCGCGACATCGTCACCTTCCTGGTGGAAGAGGCCGAGGGGCCCGGCATCGGTGCGCTGCGTCGCGCCCGACCGATGCTGCCGTTGCACGTCACCGGCACGTGGGCGGCGCGACTGGCCGACCTGGTGATCATCTGCCTGATCGCCATGCTGTTGATGCGCTCGCAGGCGTCGGAGCCGTACGACCCGCTGGTGAAGATGTGGAAGATGCGCCGCGAGGTCGGCCTGATCCACGGCACCGGCCAGCAGGTCGTCGGCGCATTCCTCAGCGGCCGGCTCGATCGCGTGGCCGCGCTGCAACACGACCGCGGGCAGCCGGTGCGCGTCTTCGCCTGGGGCGCGGCAATCCACGAGCCGGCATCCACTGTCGAGGTCGAGCTGCACCAGCCCGAGGCGGGCAGTTCGGGCCAGACCGAGTGGGTGCGCCTCGTCCGCGTGAGCTATCCGTACCGCGCGCTGCACGACATCGGCCAGGCACTGCAACGCAAGCTGCCGCCGATGACGCGCACGGCGATCAAGAAGGGCGTCAGGACCACACGCAAGCAGACCCGCAAGGGCATCACGCGCCGGCACATCATCAAGCCCGCGCTGGTGCCGCGCACGCAGACGACGAAGCTGCTGTTCAAGGAGACGACGCGCGTGCATCGCATCACGTCGGGCCGCGTGCACACGGTGATGCTGAAGCGGAAGGTGCCGGTGCCGCAGCCGATCCCGCATGCGTTGCCGGCCGGTGGCGAGCCGTCGACTCCACCGCCGCCGCCCGCGCCGGATCCGCACAATGTGGTAGTACCGCCGCCTCCGCCGCCGGCCGAGCGACCGCCAGCACCGGGGCACGGCGTAGTGGTGCCGCCGCCACCGCCGCCGGTCGAGCGTCCGCCGTCGCCCACTGATGACTGACTCACGTCGATGCTTCGCGCGCTGTTCCAGCTGATCCGCCTGCCCAACTGCTTCACGGCCATTCCCGACGTGTGGGCCGGCTGGCTGATTGCCGGCACGTTCGCGGCGCTGGCGGCGGACCAGTTCGCCATCGGCCTCCTTGTGGTTGGCGCCGTCGGGTTCCTCTCGTACGCCGGCGGCGTCGCGATGAACGACCTGTTCGACCTGCGGCATGATCGCGAGCAGCGGCCCGAGCGTCCGCTGCCCTCCGGCCGCCTCTCGCTCCGCGCCGCCGTGCTGATCACCGTGCTGCCGCTGGTCGTTGCGCTCGGCCTGGTCCTCTGGTGGCGGCCGTCTGCGTGGCCCGCGATCGTCGTGCTCATCGTGCTGATTGTGCTCTACAACGCGCTGCACAAGCGGGTGCCGGTGGTCGGTCTGCCGCTGATGGCGGCGTGTCGGTCGGCCAACGTCGTCGTCGGCCTCTCGCTCGGCGGCCACGCATGGGGCACGTCGCACGCCGCGTGGATTCACCCGTTGGTGCTCGGTCTCTGGGTGCTCTCGATTTCGATTGTCGCGCGCCTCGAGCGCCGCTTCGGGTTTGCGATCCGGGCGGTGCCGCGGATGATTCTGGCGATCGCGCTGATCGACGCGGCGGCCGTAGCGATCGTGACCGGACGCGCGGACCTTGCGCTCATGGTCGCGGTGTGGATCGTCCCGGCGGCGTACCTGAAGCGGTTCTTCGCGATGTCGTAGGCCCTTGGGTAACCGCGATCCACTCGCGACTGCACAATCACCGCCTCGCGCACTTGCACCTCGCACCCACACACCACGGGCAACAGCCCGGGGCTTGAATAGAACGCAACCTCACCCGCCCCACCGCATCAACAATGTCGCAATCACTCGCCTCCCAGCTCGCGCCGCTCTTCCTCCGCGACCTCGACACCCTTCGCGCCGAACTCGACGCCTACGCCGCGACAGACCAGCTCGACGCCCTCTGGTCCACCCCGCCCGGCATCACCAACTCCGCCGGCAACCTCATCCTCCACCTCTGCGGCAATCTGCGCACCTTCGTCTGCCACCACCTCGGCCAGATCGACTACACGCGCGACCGCGACTTCGAGTTCGCCGGTCGCGACGTGCCGGTCGACGAGATGCGCGCGATCATCGACGCGACGAAGGATGCCGTCGCGCGCACGCTCGCCAGCATTACCGCCGACCAGCTCGCCGCCGACTTCCCGCTCAAGCCTGGCGGCCACACGGTAAACACGCAGCACTTCCTGCTGCACCTGCTCGGCCACCTCGACTACCACCTCGGACAGATCGACTATCACCGCCGCCTCGTCACCGGCCAGAACACGGCCGTCGGCGCGCAGGCCATCGGTGTGATCGCGGCACCTGCGGCCGGGTAGTACAGTGGTTGCATCCACGACGACAACGACGACGACACGGGAGGGATCATGTCCACAACCGGTTCGCGCCAGGCGATCGTCTGGATCTTCATCTCCGCACTGACCGCCAGTGGACTGACGGCGGCCGCGATGGTGACGGTCGTGCCCGACCTGGTGCGCGCGCCAGCGCCACCGAACCTGCCGATCGTGGCACCGGCGACAACTGCGCCGCCATTGCAGACGCAGCCGCTCGCGCTCGCCGGCGAACTCGATGAACTGCGCGCGGAAGTCGCGTCGCTGCGCGAACAACTCACGGCACAACACCAGCAGCAACTGCAGCCGCGCATCGGGCCGGACTTCGACACGCCGCCCGGCGAGTCCTCTCTATCGGAGCCGACCACCGCGGACAGCGTGCGCGCTGCGCTGCATCGCCTGCTGGAAACAGAGAACGACGCCGCCGTGAAAGACGCCGTGCGTCGCGCGCTGAACGAGGTACGCGCCGAGGAGCGCGCCGAGCGTGAGCGCGCCGAGCGTGCGAAGAACAAGGACGCGCTGATGAAGCTGATCGGCAACCGGCTCACCGAGCTGCGCACCGAGCTTGGCCTCAGCGACGACCAGATCAACCGCATCAACGACCTGGCGATCGACTTCGTGGACGATCGTGCCGCGGCCGCCGCGAACGGCGCATCGGCCGACGAACTGGCCGCCATGGACCGCGGCGTGCAGCGCGGCGTGCGCGACATCATGGGCGACGCCACGTACCGCGAGTATCGCAAGTCGGAGATCAGCCGCGCGGGCCGCCCGCTGGTCGGCATGGCGCTCGCCACGGTCGGGCTCGACGCCCAGCAGTGGGACAACGTCAATCGCTTCCTCGATGGCCACATCGACCGCGTCGTGGACAGCGACGTCCGGCTGCAGACCGAGGAAATGACGCCGGCCGCGCGCAAGCAACTGAAGGACGAGATGGACGCGGCCAACCAGGCGGCCTGGCAGACCATGCTCGATCAGTACCTCACGGACGAGCAGCGCAGCCGCGTGCCGAACCGGAAATGACGCCGGCCCGCGTGTGGGTGATCATCCCGGCGCTCGATGAGGCCGAGTCGTTGCCGCGTGTGCTGGCCGACTTGCCGCGCGCGCAGTTGCACGATGTGCTGGTGGTGGACAACGGCTCGACCGACGACACCGCCGGAGCGGCCCGGCAAGGGGGTGCGCGGGTGGTGTGCGAACCACGTCGCGGCTATGGCCAGGCCTGCCTCACCGGTATCGCCAACCTCGTCGCCGCCGGGGCGCGTGCCGACGACGTGGTCGTGTTCCTCGACGCCGACCACAGTGATCGGCCCGAGGAGTTGCCGCGGGTGGCGCAGCTGGTGGTGGATGGCCGGGCCGACCTGGTGATCGGCTCGCGCACGCTGGGCCGTGCAGAGCGTGGCGCGCTGACATGGCCGCAGCGGGTCGGCAACGCGCTCGCCACCACGCTGATCCGCCTGCTCTATCGTCAGCGCTGCACAGACCTCGGGCCGTTCCGCGCGATCCGCTTCGGCGCGTTGCGCGCGCTGCGCATGCGCGACACCAGCTACGGCTGGACCGTCGAAATGCAGGTCCGGGCGGCGCGCGCCGGACTGCGTGTGATCGAGGTGCCGGTGTCGTATCGCCCGCGACATGCCGGCCGTTCGAAGGTCAGCGGTTCGTTGCGCGGCAGTCTGCTGGCCGGGTGGTTCATTCTCAGCACGATTGCGAAGCACGTGATCGCGCCGACCGCGGCCGCGCACCGGCCACGCGGTGACGGCGACGCCACGGTGTCCATCGTGATTCCGACGCTGAATGAGGCCGGAACGATCGGCGCATTGCTCGCGCGAATTGCGGCGATGACGCCACCGCCGGCCGGGGTTCTGATCTGCGACGGAGGCAGCACCGACGCCACGCTGGATCGTGTCCGCGCCGCGAGCGTGACGGCGCGCGTGGTGCCGTGTCATCCCGGCCGCGGCGTGCAATGCAACACCGGCGCGCAGCACACGCGCAGCGAGATCGTCTGGTTCCTGCATGCCGACTCCGCGCCGCCGCGCGACGGGATTGCCGTGATCCGCCGGGCGATGCGGCGCGCGCCGTTGTCGCCCGGTGGTGCCTTCCGCTTCGCCATCGCCGACCCGGCGCGCGGCTACCGCCGGATCGAAGCGGCCGTGCAACTGCGCACCGCGCTGGCTGGCATGCCGTTCGGCGACCAGGGGTTCTTCGTGCGTCGCGAGTCGCTCGTCGCGGTTGGCGGCTTCCCCGACGTGCCGATCCTCGAGGATCGCGACCTCTGGTGGCGCTTGCGTCGCCGCGGCCGGTTCATCGAGCTGCCGACCCGGCTGCCGACGTCGGCGCGCCGCTGGCGGACCCTCGGCATCGCGCGCGCCACGCTGCTCAACTGGTGGATCCTGTCGCTCGACGCGGCGGGTTTCCCGCGCGATCGCCTGGCCGCGATGTACGCTGCCGCCACACCCGCCCGACCCACCACAGCCAGCCGTCCCGAGCCCGCACCACCACCCACGAAACCATGAGCGACCCGACGCACTACTACGATCCCGCGCACCTCGGCAAGTTCGGCGAGATCGGCACCGGCAACAAGGAACTCGCCGACAAGTTCTTCGCCTGGTACGGCGCTGTCTTCGCCGAGGGTGCGCTCAGCGCGCGCGAGAAGTCGCTGATCGCGTTGGCCGTCGCGCACACCGTGCAGTGCCCGTACTGCATCGACGCCTACTCCACCGACTGCCTCGAGAAGGGCGCCGACCTCGAGCAGATGACCGAGGCCGTGCACGTCGCATCGGCGATCCGCGGCGGCGCGTCGCTGGTCCACGGCGTACAGATGCTCGAACACGTGCGCCGCAAGACGATGTAGCGCGACGACTCGACCGCGCGCGCGGTGTTTCGCGCCCCGCGCGCAGCGACTATAATCGCGCCACCCCGGCGGCCCCTTGCGCACTGCATCCGCACCGGATGACGATCAAGCCAGCCCAGTTCGACAAGGCGTTCTCGCGACTGCTCGCGCGGCGCGGCCTGCTCTCCACCGACGAGATCTACAAGGTGGCCCGCATCGCCGTGACCCGCCGCGACATCGGCGAAGCCTGCACGATGGCCGACGTCTGCCGCGAGCTGCTGTTCCTCGGGCCGCGCCAGATCGACGAACTGGTCCGCGAGATCCGCCTCGTCACGTTCATCTGCCCGGACTGCGACGCGACCTACCGCGTGCTGGTCTACGAGAAGTCGCAGGACTTCAACTGCAAGAAGTGCGGCGGCGCCCTGGCTGCGCGCGACGCCGGCGAATCGGCCGAGCAACTCGTGCACCGCGAGCACGGACAGCGCAAGGACCACACCAGCCCGCCGCCCGGCGTGGTCACGTCGTCGCAGGCCGGCGGCCGGCACGGCTCCGAAGACATCAAGGAGACCACGCGCAAGGTGCGCAGCGAGCGTCGGCAGCCGCGGTCGCTCACACGGCGCATCGAGGCCGGGCAGTCCGAAACCGGCATCCTCATGCCGCGGCACGACCCGCAGTTCAAGGCGGTACTCGACGCGCAGGCCGCGATGGAGAGCAGCGGCCCGTCGCCCGCGCCCCTGCCCGGCGGTCCGACCATCAAGCGCGAACGGCCAACCAGCGAACGCACCGCGCTGCGCAACTCGCCAGCGCCGCGCCCGGCTACCACCGACAGCCGCCCGCCCGCCGCCGCACCTGCTCCCGCCGCGGCTGGTGCATCGCCGTTGCAGGACCTGCCCGAGTTGCGCTCCCCCGGCCAGCGCAAGTTGCCGAGCGACGTCTGGAACGAGACGTCCTCGCCAAGCGGCGCGCCGCGCGACACCGACTACAACCAGAAGCCGGTCGACCTGGCTGCTCTCGAGATGGCCGGCGACGACGCCTACGCGCGTGCCGGCAGCACCACGAGCAGCAGCAGCACGGGCAGCGCCGCCACCGCCTCCGCCACGCGCGCCGCGATGGGCCTCGAGACGGCCGTGCTCGACGACTACTACGACCACTACGATTCGATGGTCGCGATCGTCAGCCAGTCGGAGCCGGACGTGACCTGGTCGCCGGGCCGCGATGGCATCGGCGATTCGGCGCTGTTCGTGTTCGACGACATCGGCCTCGTTGACGTCGCCGCAGTGAACGCCGAGGTCGCGGCCGAGTGGTCGGAGCGCGACACGCAGCACGACATGGGCGTGCGCGGCCCCACCGTGCAGTGGGCCGAGAGCGGCGAGGACGACCCGGCCTCCACCTCCACCCCGTCGGCCGCCAACGCCTCCGCCGACGAGAGTACGAGCTTCGACTTCGACGACGACGACGCATTCACCGCGGCGCTGCAGGAGGCCGTCGACGTCGAGAGTGAGAGCGACAGCGCGCTCGCGAAGCCCGCGTCGTTTGCCAGCCGCGAGGACCTGCTGGCCGCGATTTCGGAGGTCGAGCAGGCCTTCGCCACCGGCAATGTCGAGAAGCGCGGTATGAGCAACGACCCCTGGTCCGGCGCCGCGCCCGGCGTGTCGGTCAACGTGGCGAGTCCGCACATTGCAATCTTCCGCCCGCCGACGGACACCGAGGCGTTGCTCGACATGAACGAGGCCAAGGCCGCGGCCGCCCGCAAGAAGGCCGCGCGCGGCAGTAGTGGCAGCAGCAGTGGTGTCCAGTTGCCCACGTTGCCAGACCTCGGCCCCCTCGGCCCCGATGCGGCGGATCCGTTGGCCTCCTCGCTGGAGTTGCCGCCGCCGGTCGACACGCCCGCGCCCGGCGACAGCGACCCCGGCGAGAGCACCGTCATCGGCGACCAGGATCCGGACACGATGGAGTGAGGTGCGCGGCGTCCGGGTTGCCGTTGCCGTTGCGCCTGATTTGGAGATGGGCTCCACGACGGTTGACGCAGGTTTGGCACTCGCTTCACGACGCTTCACCCCACTTCACTGCCTTTCACGCCAAAAGGAGCCCCGTGTTTATGGGGCTCCGCGGGCGACACCGGCAGTCCGCGACCGCATGCGACAAGTAGTTGCAGGGTGTGGTGCAGGCTTCAGCCTGCACCACTGTTGATGCAGGCTGGGTGTGGTTGCAGCCAACCAGATCAGGGTCAGAGCCGCGCGCGCAGTGGTGACCCCACACGGTGACGTTGAAGCAGATTGACCACGGAGATCGCGGAGGACACGGAGAGGAGCGGAAGAGCATGGCTGAATCGCCAACTCCCGCTCCCTCTTCTCCGTGTCCTCCGTGTTCTCCGTGGTCAAATCTGTATTTGCATCGTGCGGCCGGCGCCACGACGTCAGCGGTCTCGAAGTCGCGACGCGTCGTTCGTTCATTGTCAGCCACAAAGGCACGAAGGACACAAAGGAGCACGAAGAGCTTCACGCCAGTCGTGAGCCCCTTCGTGGTCCTTCGTGTCCTTCGTGCCTTTGTGGCTGGCAATGCAGCCAACCAGATCAGGGTCAGAGCCGCGCGCGCAGTGGTGACCCCACACGGTGACGTTGAAGCAGATTGACCACGGAGATCGCGGAGGACACGGAGAGGAGCGGAAGAGCATGGCTGAATCGCCAACTCATGCTCCCCCTCTGCTCCGTGTCCTCCGTGTCCTCCGTGGTCAAATCTGTATTCGCATCGTGCGGCCCGCGCCACGACGTCAGCGGAATCGAAGTCGCGACGCGTCGTTCGTTCATTGTCAGCCACATAGGAGCACGCAGAGCTTCACGCCGGTCGTGAGCCCCTTCGTGGTCCTTCGTGTCCTTCGTGCCTTTGTGGCTGGCAATGCAGAGCCAACCAGATCAGGGTCAG
>JBFWQT010000125.1:0-14802 GCA_050249295.1 Planctomycetota bacterium | reverse complement strand
TGCACCGATCCGGAGTGGATTGCCCGCACGGCCGTACAACTGCTCGGCCAGGCGATGGGCATGGTGCGAGCCGAAGGAGCGATCAGCCCGCTGATCTACTGGACGCGTGGCGATCTGCCGGTGTGGCCCGTGTTCCCGATGATGGGCCCGCCCGGCAGCCGTGGCGTGTCGTTCCCGCCAGGACTCGCCGAGCTGATGGGCCCCGCACCCGAACGGCCGACCGACGCGCCGAAGGACTGATCGCGATGCATGCCGTCGAACTGATCCTGCGCAAGAAGCGGGGCGAGGAACTCTCGGCCGACGAGTTGCGCTTTCTCGTGCACGGCTACACACGCGGCGAACTGCCCGACTACCAGCTGTCGGCGTGGCTGATGGCGGTGTGCTGGCGCGGCATGACACCCCGCGAGACGGCCGACTACGCGCGCGCGATGATCGACTCCGGCGGTCGCTTCGATCTGCGCGACGTGCCCGGCCTGAAGGTCGACAAGCACTCCACCGGCGGAGTCGGAGACAAGGTGAGCCTGCCACTGGTGCCGATCGTCGCAGCGGCCGGGCTGCGCGTGCCGATGATGTCGGGCCGCGGACTGGGCCACACCGGCGGCACGCTCGACAAGCTCGAGAGCATTGCGGGCTTCAATGTGCGGCTCGATGCCGCGACGGCCGCGCGCGTGCTGCGCGACACCGGCGCCTTCATGATCGGCCAGACCGCCGACACGGCGCCGGCCGACGGCAAGCTGTACGCGTTGCGCGACGTGACTGGCACCGTCGACAGCATCCCGCTGATCTGCGGCAGCATTCTCTCCAAGAAGGTCGCGGCCGGTGTGCAGGCGCTGGTGATGGACGTGAAGACCGGCAGTGGCGCGTTCATGCCCACGCTCGACGCGGCGCGCGACCTCGCGCGCGAGCTGGTGCAGATTGGCCGCGAGCTGGGGCTGCAGATGCTCGCGCTGATCACCGACATGGATCAGCCCCTCGGCGCGGCCGTCGGCAATGCCATCGAGGTGCGCGAGACGATCGACTGCCTGCGCGGCGCTGGCCCGGCGGATCTGCGGGCGCTCACGCTGCGCATCGCGGGCGAGATGATCCGCATGAGCCGGCCCGGCGCGGGGCTCGCCGAGTGCGTGAGCGAGGCGACGCAACTGCTCGACAGCGGTGCGGCGCTGGCGAAGTGGCGCGAGCTGATTGCCGCGCATGGCGGCGAGGTGCGCGTGGTGGACGACCCGGAGTTGCATCTGCCGCTCGCGCCCGATGTCGAGGAGGTGGTCGCCGCGCGCGCCGGCGTGGTGGTGGCGTTCGACAACCGGGCGGTCGGCCTGGCGGCCAACGCGCTCGGCGCAGGGCGGGAGACGGTCGCCGACACGATCGACCACGGCGTCGGTCTGACGGTGTTGCGCAAGAAGGGCGACCGCGTGGACGCTGGCGAGCCGCTTGTGCGCGTGCACCATCGCGCCGGTCGTGGGCTGGATGATGCGCTGGCCTTGCTGCGTGCCGCGATCCGCATCGGCGATGTGGCACCCGCGATGAGCCCGCGCGACCTGGTGTTCGAGGTGGTCGAACGGTAGGCGGTAGGGCCTCAGGGCGATAAGCATAATTTTCTTGACGATCTAAACGACGGTGATATTATTGTTGTGTCGTGCGTGCCCGAGCCAGATCGTGCCGGCCCGCGACATGGGATGTGCCGGGCGTATGGACCCACCGATGAGGTGCGAGTCGCAGCCACGCGCATCAACGGACTGCAGCGAACGGAAGAAAAAAACCGGCGAGCCGGGGGCGTAAGCCCCCGGAGGGGAACCATGTGGTTCTCGTCGAGCGCGAGCACGAGCGCGAGCACGAGTGCGATGCGATGCGAGGATGCGTCGTGGGCGCGTTCGCATGATCGTGAGGTCGCTCGTCGATCACGGTTACCCACGGGCAGCAGCCCGTGGGCTTCAAGCTGCAGGGACCAGCGCAAGATCGCAACCACCACGAAGTCGCAAGGGCACGTCGCGCGTCGCACGCAGAAGTCGCGCGCTCGTGTCGCTCGCGCGCGTCGCACGCACGCGCATACGCGCGTGTCGCGATCCGCGAACTCACGCCAACCAGACAACGAGACAGAACCGAAGGAGCAATCACATGTCAAAGACCTCGAAGAAGCAGATCGAAGCCAATCGCAAGAACGCGCAGAAGAGCACCGGACCGCGCACCGAAGCCGGGAAGCGGGCCGCCAGCCTCAACCGCTGGAAGCACGGACTCACCGCGACCACCGTCGTCGGACCGGACGAAGACATGGACGCGTACCTCGAACTGCGCCACTCGCTGCGCATGGCACTCGAGCCGGCCAACGCACACGAGGACGAACTCGCGGACCGCATCATCGTCAACGCCTGGAAGCGGCGGCGCGCCGAACAGATGGAGACCGCCTGCGTCACCCGGATCAGCGGGGGCTACCCGTGGTTCCAGCCGCACACCGTGATCCTGCAGACGATCATGCGCTACCGCACCGGCATCGAACGCGAGTACCACCGCAGCGTGACCTCGCTCCGGCTTGCACAGAAGGAACGCATCGCGCACGACAAGCAGACCGCGCTGGCGCTCGCGCTCGATCAACAGGGCGGCGATGAGGCATCGCCTCGCAAGCGGCTGACGGCCGCGCAGTTGATGGCCGTCACCTTGATCCACAGCTGGAACACGGCGCGGGCCGCGCGCCTGGCGGGCAAGCCGGACACGCTCGGCGTGTTCGATCTGGACCTCAACCTTGCGCCGGGCGAATCGAACCCGTTCCCCCATCTGTTCCCGCCGGGAGCGGGGTTCGCGCAGGATGTCGTTGACGCGACGGAGGTGGTCGAGACCGACCAGGAGATTCCCGCCGTGGCGATGTGACCTGCAAGAACGAGGTGAATCGTGACGCGCACCAGCGACAAACCGGTCGTTGCGGCCGACGGTCCGCGAATGCGGATGGGCGAGGGGCGCTTGCCGCTCTCACGCTGGAGCGGCCGAACTCCTGGCGTCATGCACGCCCGGCAAGCTACACTCGTAGACGTGACGGCGGTCGCCCACTTCCCGTTGTGGACGAGGCACGGCGCGTTCGAGTTCGTGCGACATACGAGGCCACTCCCCGTGACCGACAACCCGACGCTCGTATTCTGCCCCGGATGTCAGGGGCCGCTCGCGCCGGAAGATGCGCGCCGCCGGCTCGTCAACGGCTCCTGCGTGGCGTGCAAGGTCGAGCCGCCCGACGTCGGCCCCGGCGAGATCCTCTACTGCTCGCGCACCGGCAAGGAACTTGAACCTCAGGACTTCCGCACCGGTCGCGCGATCCGCGTGTACCGCCGCTGCATCAGCCTGGATGCGGTGCGCGAGGAGCGCGTGAAGCAGAAGGAGAGCGGCGAGTTCGGCTGCGACTCGTGCGGCGCGCGCCTGACCGCCCTGGACTTCCTGACCGGCGAAGCGCGCGTCATCGACAAGGTGGTGCTCTGCCCGCGTTGCCGGCGCAAGAAGCCGGACCCGGCGGGCAACGGGCGCACGTCAACGCATGGGCCGCATGCCAGCGCGTCGCCGGAGGGTGGCCAGCGCGGGTCGGGCCGGAAGAAGGCGGCGCGCAGTTCGCAGCAGCCGTCGGAGAGCACCAGCGCAGCGATGGCCGCGGCGCGCAGTCGCGACCCGCACGGGCACGCCAACGAGGCCGGGCCGCCGACGCAGCCAATGGATGTGGTCGGCACCGAAAGCAACTTCCCCGTGGCGGTCGTGTCCGCGCAGTCGCCCAGCGAGGCGATGATTGGCGGCGCGACGGTGGCCGGCGTGGTGAAGGCCAGCCTGCGCGGCGAGTACTCGCCCTCGGACAGCGGGGTTGTTGCAGCGCCGGCGGCGGCCGCGCAGGCTGCTCCGGCTGCCGCGCACAAGCCATCCAACGGCACGGGCGGCACGGGCGGCATCGGCGGCATGGGCGTTCACGCTCACCCGGTCCACACTGCGCACCCCGAACGCGCGGAGCGGTTGCCCGAACCCGACGTGGTGCCAGAATCGCCGGCGCCGTCGATGCCGGCGCCGCGGATGCTGTCGCGGGCCGCAGCGCGTCGCGGGCAGCCGCACGCGTACGCACAGTCGAACGGAGGCGCCGCGCACGCAGGAGCGGCCGCCATGCCGGGCAGCGCGGGCCGTGGCACCTGGCACTCGCCGGATGGTGTAACGCTCGAGCTCGCCACGTCGCGCGATCTGCGCTGGGCGACCGGCTCGATGGTGTTGATGGTCTGGCTGCTGTGCTCGGTGCTGCTCGTGGTGTTCCTCAACTATCAGACGGTCAACCCGGTGCTGGCGGCCAAGGTGCAGTTGCTGGCCGAGGCGCAGGAGCGCGCCAGGGAGCGCGAGGCCGCCGACCGGCTGCTGCTGGAGAGCATGCGCAACGACCTCGCCCGCCTGCTGAATGCGCCGGCCAACCCGGTTGCGCCGCCGCCGGACTGGACCAATCGCTCGCAGCCGCCCCCGAATGTGTCGCACAACCCCGGCACGAACACGCCGTCCGGCAACGCGCCCGCGAGCAACGCCGCCGACCCCGCCAACGTCGGCGACAACCCGGTGCCCTCGAACCCGCTGCCGGCCGACCCGACCAACCCTGACGCGCTGCCCGACGAGCCGATGCTGCAGGCGCTGAAGAGCGACAACCCCGCGCGGCGCCTCGAAGCGCTGCTGGAGATCAACAAGCTTGCCGACCGCCGACCGATTCCGAAGGTGATTGATCTCGCGATCAACGACCCGGACCCGTACGTGCGCGCCGTCGCCATCCGCCTGCTCGCGGTGTTCCGGGTGAAGGAAGCGGGGAGCGCGTTGCAGGAGATGGCCAGCGCCACCGGCCAGCCCGGCATCGTCGGGGATGCCGCGCGCCAGGCGCTGCGCGACATGGGCCTGCGCTGATGTGCCGGCCCGGGTCGTCGTCAGGGTCGGCATTGACACCTGCTGGCCCGGTAGTATCGTCCTCAGCCCCTGATTTCTTCGCGGTTTCAGCGTTCAAGCGCGCCCCGGCGCGACGACTCGACACGACCATGGCTGGACGACTCTCGATCGCATTTGCCGTCTGCACTATCGCCGCCTGCGCGCTCATCATCGTCGGTGCGCCGGTCCACGTGGCATCGGCCGACACCGACTCCGACCTCGCCGCACTGGGCAGCGCCAACGGCTCTGTGCGCGCCATGGCAGCCGACCGGCTGGCCGACCGCCGGGACGATCCCGACGTCGTGCAGAAGGTCTCGGCGCTCGCCGCCGACGGCACGAAGTCGCCGCGTGCCCGCGTCGAGGCTGTGCGCGTGCTCGGCCGGTTCGGCCAGGAAGGCCTGGTCCGCACGCTGCAGCAGATCGTCAACGACGCGAACGCCGGCCCGGTGCGCGTGGCAGCGGTCAACGCGCTGTGCGACATCGACCACCTCAATGCGCGCAACGCGATCGCCGCGGCCGCGATGAACGCCGACGCGCAGGTCAAGGCGGCCGGGCTGATGGCCGCCGGCCAGGCCCGCGTGGTCCAGGCGCTGCCCGCGCTGCTGCTGGCGGCCCGCGCGCATGCGGCCGACGAGGCGTTGGCCTGTCTCGCGCTGGACGCCGCCGGCAACGTGATCAGCGGCCGTCTGCCGGAGGAGAGCACCTACGCCGAGTTGCGCGCCCTGGCTCGCACGCTGGCGACCGCCGACGGCAGCTCGCGCGAACTGAAGATCCACGCCACGTTTGCCCTCGGCGCGATGCGCGACACGACCGCGACCGAGCTGCTGCTCGGCCTGATCACCACGCACGCCTACAGCGACGCGGCCGAGGCGGCGATCCTGGAAGCCAAGAAGAAGCGCGCCGACGACAAGAACGACGACGGCCTGCAGGATGGCGAACCGGCCGGCCCCGCGGCTCCGGCCGCGCCGCCCGCACAGCCCGATCCGCAGCCGGCACAGCCGACTGCCCCGGTCCAGCCCGCGCAGCCCGCTCAACCTGCCGATCCGGCCGACCTGCCGGACACGCCCGAGGAAGCGGCGATGCGCGATACCGCCGGCAAGCGCGACGGCGCGGTGGCGATCGAAGCAGCGCGGCTGCTCGGTGGCTACGGTGACGGCATCTACCCGGTGGTCCTCGCGCACCTGCTGCTCGACCACCAGTCGGAGCTTGCGACGCGCGCGTTCTCGCACTACTGCAGCCACGTCGGCGCCAGCATTCGCCCGCGCCTGATCGCCACGCTGGTGGAGGCCAATGCGCATGCCGCCGACACGGCGCGCGACGCGCTGGTCAGCATGCTGCGCCAGGACCCGGCCAGCATCTCGACGCTCGCGCCGATCGAGGGCATCGAGCCGGCCAAGGTGGCCGCGCTGGCGCTGGCCCTGGTGGACGTGCAGACGCCGAGCGCGGTGTCGCTGCTGCTGCCGTGCGTGGATGCGCGCGAGCCCGGCGCAAGCAACCCGCAGCTCGACACGCTTCGCGCCAACGTCGAGGTGCGCCGCGCGGTGATGGAGTTCTTCGCCGCGATGGCTCTGATCGAGCCGGTCAACAACCCGGCCGGTCACGGTTACCGTCGCGACATCGACATCCAGCGCATCGTGCCGCCGGCGATCCGCCTGCTCGGCGACGAGGACGACAAGGTGCGCGACCACGCGTTGCGCGTGCTCGAGAATCGCGCCGCCGGTGGCGAACAGCGCGACGCGGCGCGCGAGGCCGTGAAGGCCCGGCTGCCGCTCGAGACCAACCAGGCCTACGTCGGTCGCGAGGCGCAGCTGCTGGCTGACCTGGCGGGCGGCGATGCGCTCGACCCGCTGGTCGAACTGCTCGGCAAGATTGACGTGCCGGCCGCTCGCGCCACCCTGCTGCGCGCGATCTCGCAGCTGCCGCCCAAGCCGGCCGCCGGCAAGCAGGTGTTCGACGCGGTCAAGGCCGATTTCCTGAACGAAGAGGCCGACAAGGACCTGCGCCAGCGCGCCGCCGAGGTGCTGCGCTGGGTCGGCACGCCGCAGGCTGTGGCGCTGCTCGACGAGCTGGCGACGCGCCCGTCGCTCGACAGCGACCTGCAGCTGACGCTGCTCGAGCAGTTCCGCCTGCTGGCTGCTCGCGCGCGCTCGGCCGCGAAGACGATCGTGTCCATGCTCGAGACCTACCACAAGGCGCTGAAGGATCTGGCCGAAACGCCGGAGAACCGCGCGCGCATCGAGCAGATGCGCACGCTGCTCAAGCGGGCGATCGACGCGATCGGCGCGACGCGCGACCCGCTGGCGGTGGATGCGCTGATCCCGCTGCTGCAGTTCCACAAGGCCTCGATCAGCTTCGATGCGCTCGGCGCGATCACGCCGCTGCTGACGGACGAAGCCAACGCGACGAAGGCAAAGGCCACGCTGATGGCCTGCCTCGACACCCTGCCGGCCGAGGATTCGCAGAAGCCGCGCTACCTGGAGGCGCTGCTCGCCGCGCTCAACCGTCTGCCGTTCAATACGCAGCCGGGCTGGAAGCGCGACATCGGCCTGGCGGTGGAGTCGCACGGGCTGATCGAGCACGCGGACGAAGGCGTGGCCCGCCAGGCCGTCGTGCTCACGGGCAAGGTGCAGTACTACCGCCTGAGCCGCAACCTCGACGCCGCCTGGAAGAAGTGGAAGGGCACCACGTCGATGGAGCAGGCGATCCGCACCGCGGCGACTGCGATCAACAAGAACTGGAAGCCGCCGACCGATTGACCGACGGAGTCGCATGCTCGCCGTGCTGGCCGCCACGATTGCTGTAGATGACGACGCGCGGATGCTCCGTGTGTCGCTCGGGCTGCATGAGCAGTGGTGGTTGGCCGCGGCCGCCGCGCTGGTCTGCGTGGCGATCATCGTGTTGCTCTTCAACCGCTACGGAACGCCGGCCAACCGCGTGCGCCTGCTGCGCCTGGTGCTGGTGTTCTCGGTGCTGGCCTTCCTGTTCGGCCTTTCCGCGGTCACGCTCGCAACCAACGGCTTCTGGACGCCGGCCGACAACCCGGCGCGCTTCAACAAGCTGATTGCCGGCGCGAACTACGCGCTGCTCGCCGAGTGGCGCGCGCGCGCCGCGCAGGGTGATCCGGTCACGCTGGCCAACCTTGCCGCGCTCCATCAGGGCGGCACGGTGCAGCTCAATCCGCACGTGGCATGGCCGCTGATGCGCGACGCCGAGGGCAAGCCGCTGCGAGTCGATACCGGCGACCTGCTGGTGACCGACGCCGGCGACACGCTGCCGGCTCCGCAGCCGGGCATGGACCGCTGAGACCATCGTCTCGACGACCGCTCCGACCTCGGCGCCCTCGCCGACATCCCGGCATCCCGACCGGGCGTTACAGGCCCCGTACGTCGGTCGTTAATCTCCGCACGCCTGCCGACTGCATCTCAAACCCCCACCCCACGCCCACGGTTCGTCATGGCAACCACGTACACGTTCAAGGCCAAGGCCCGCTACTGGAAGCAACACACCTGCCCCGTGTGCGGCGCGGTGTATCGTTACCGCCTGATCCGCGACATCAACGGTCAGGGCGCATCGGAGGCGGCGGCCCGCACGGCGGCGCACAACCAGATGCAGAGCGTGGTGCAGAACGAAACCGAGCCGCACGCCTGCCCGACCTGCGGCACCCAGCCGCTGGCGGTGTACGCGGCACGGCGCCGGGGTGCGTTCGTGCTCGCGGCATGGGTCGGCGTGCTGGCCTGCGTCACGTGCCTGATCATCGGTCTGGCGGCCGGCGCGAGCATGGTTCCGACGATGCCCTGGGTGGCGGCGGCGATCGCGTTTGTCGCGCTGGTCCCGGCGTTCCGCTCGCTCGCCAACCCCAACGCGGACCGTGCGGTCAACCGCGCCAGGGCCATGCAGCAGGTCGAACAGGGCTGGATGGTACTCGACCAGCCCGGCGACGAGGCGCGCGCCGACGCACCGGCCGACCTCATTGCGGCGCCCGTCGTGCCTGTGTTCATCCTGCTCGCCGCGGCGCTGGCCTGCACCGCTCCCGAGCTGATGCGCATGGCCGGCAACTGGCCGCTGGTCAACCCGTCCTACTCGCCTGACCCGGTCGTCGCAGGCCCCGGCGACACCGTCAGCCTGCAGGTCGGCCCGTCGTTCACCACGCTGACCGGCAAGTGGAAGTCCGATGGCGAGTCGATCAAGGTCACCAACGGCCCCGAACTCGGCATCACCGACTCCGACCTCAAGGTCACGGCGTCGCACGCCGATTGGGGCGGCACGATCACGGTCAAGAAGAACAGCAGCGCCGACGGCACGGCCACGCCGACGGCCAGTGTCACGCTGCCCGACATGCCCCAGCTCGCCGGCAAGACGATCCAGTTCGACATCGAGATGGAGGTCGTCTATCCGAAGCAGTCGATGTCGAGCTTCACCGACTACTCGAAGGACGTGAAGGCGCACTACTCGATCACGATGTCGCCGCCCGGCTCCGGCTCGCTCTACCGCTCGCTGTGGCTGGCCGGTCTGATCGGCGCCGCGGTGCTGTTCATGTTCGTGGCCGGGTTCACGGCGTCGTCGTGGAGCAAGCGCCGCGCCCACCAGAGCGAGGTCTGGCCGCTCGGCGAGAACGAGTGAGCGACGACCGGATGCGCAGGATCGCCATTCATCGCCCCGGCGCGTACGACCGGCTGATGCTCGAGGAGTGTGCCACTCCCGGGCCCGGCCCCGGTCAGGTGCGCATCGCGGTCGGCGCGGCCGGCGTCAACTACGCCGACACGTCGGTGCGCATGGGCCTCTACAGCTCGGCCAAAGAGAACGTCGGCTGGCCGATCACGCCCGGGTTCGAGTGGGCCGGCAAGGTGGATGCCTGCGGCGAGGGCGTCAGCGATCTGCAGATCGGCGCCGACGTCTACGGCGTGTCGCTGTTCGGCGCGTACGCCTCGCATGTGGTCGTGCCGCGCTACTGCGTCTATCCGCGACCGCCGTCGCTCGCGCTCGAGCAGGCTGGCGGCTTCCCGGCGGTTGCGCTCACCGCGTGGTACGCGCTCTGCGACCTCGCGCATCCGCGCCCCGGCCACACGCTGCTGGTGCACTCCGCGGCCGGCGGCGTGGGAGGCATGCTGCTGCAGGTCGGGCGTGCGCTCGGGTGCCGGACGATCGGCGTCGTCGGCGCGCCGCACAAGGTGGCGGTGGCCGAGTCGCTTGGCGCCGACGTGGTGATCGACAAGAGCCGCGAAGACCTCTGGGCGCGCGTGAAGCAGGAGTCGCCGCCGGGCGGTGTGCACGTGGCGCTCGACGCCAACGGCGTGTCCACGCTGTGGCAGAGCTACGTGCACATGCGCAAGCCCGGCAAGCTGGTCTGCTACGGCTTCTCGTCAATGCTGCCGAAGCGCGGCGGCCGGATCACGCTGCTCGGCATGCTGCGCCTGATCCGGCTGTACCTGCGCACGCCGCGGTTCAACCCGTTCAAGATGTCGAACAGCAGCAAGTGCGTGATGTGCTTCAACCTCTCGTACATGTTCGAGGAGCAGGGCTTGCTGGAAGACGGCATGACGCGCCTGGCCGGCTGGCTCGAGAGCGGCCAGCTGAAGCCGTTGCCGGTGCAGACGTACCCGCTCGAGCAGGTCGGCGAGGCCCACCGCGCGATCGAGTCCGGCCAGACCACCGGCAAGCTGGTGCTGATTCCGTAGGCGGCGAGTTGCTCACGCCAACGACCGGCATGGGCGCGAGTCGGCGACGTACCGCATCGGCTGCCGTCGCACGTTCGATCTATCCACGCCTCACCCGGCTTCCAGCAGGCACCGATTGACGCGCCGGCATCGCGGGCGTTTGGTACGCTCCGCCCAACTTGCCCGCAGCACATCACGCACCATGCCCGACACCATCACCGAAGCCGGCGTCCTCGACGCGCTGCGCGTCGTGATCGATCCCGACCTGCACAAGGACATCGTCACGCTCGGCTTCGTGAAGCAGCTGACGATTGCGGGCAGCGACGTGGCGTTCACGCTCGAATTGACGACGCCGGCCTGCCCGGTGCGCGACCTGTTCATCCAGCAGTGCGAGAAGGCGATCCGCGGGACGTACGCCGGCGCGGGCAAGGTGGACATCACGCTGTCGAGCAACGTGCGCAAGGACCCGACGCTCAACCGCGGCCAGTATCTGCCCGAGGTCGCCAACGCGATTCTCGTCGCGTCGGGCAAGGGCGGCGTCGGCAAGAGCACGGTCGCGGTGAACCTCGCGCTGGCGCTCGCGCGCGAAGGCGCGAAGGTCGGCCTGCTCGACGCCGACGTCTACGGTCCGAGCGCGCCGACGATGCTCGGCCTGCTTGATGCGCGCGTACAGGGCGAAGGCGACCGCATGTTCCCGGTCGAGAAGTACGGCATCAAGGTGATCAGCGTCGGCTTCATGACCAACCCCGGCCAGCCGCTGCCGATGCGCGGGCCGATGCTCGACGGCATTCTCAAGCAGTTCATGGGCCAGGTGAACTGGGGCAAGCTCGACTACCTGGTGATGGACATGCCGCCCGGCACCGGCGACGTGCAGATGACCGTCGCACAGAACCTCAAGGCGACCGGCGCCGTGGTCGTCACCACGCCGCAGGACGTCGCGCTGGCCGACGTCGAGCGCGCGATCGGCATGTTCAACATCCCGGCGCTGAAGACGAAGATCCTCGGCATCGTCGAGAACATGAGCGTGTTCGTCTGCCCGCACTGCGGCAAGGAGACGCACATCTTCCTCAGCGGTGGCGGCATCAAGGCGGCCGAGAAGTACGGCGTGCCGTTCCTCGGCAAGATCCCGCTGGAAGTGTCGATCCCCGAGAGCGGCGACAGTGGCGTGCCGGTGCTGGTGCGCGACCCCGAAGGCCCGGTGGCGGCCCACTTCATGACGATCGCGCAGAACCTGGTGCGCGGCCTGCACCACGTCACGGTGTGATCAACGTGGTCGTTGATCGTGCGGTCTCGGCTCACGCGTATGCCCTCGCGAGCGGGATGTACACGACAAGCGCGACGGATCGCGCTACGCCCGACAGCGCAATGACAGCTGCCCGAGCGATCGATGCAACCGTGCGATCTGTGACGAGCGTTGACACGGCCAGCCCGACGCACGCGACGGACGTGCCCAGCATCAGGACGATCAGCGCGTACATGCTGACCGCCGCGACACTGACCACCAGCAGCACGTCGAGAGCAACAAGCAGGCCGAACAAGGCGGCTGTGCGGGGCGAAGCGACGATCGTCCAGTCGCCGGAGGTCCGCCGCCCGGTGGTGCCGGAGGGGAAGAGCCGACACCTCCGATACCGCGCGGAGGCAAGTGCGAATTCTACCTTGCTTGGTGCGTATGGGCGAATGGGAGACCACTTGGCGACCCGGGAAGAGGTTGGATTCGCAATGCTCCTTGCGTCAAATGCTACGAGGAGTGTGTGGCCAGCGGTAAGTGGTTGGTCTCCGCCGGGATGCCCGATGGATGGGGCCAGCGGACCTCGCTGGCCGGGCAGAAAAGACCCGTGGGAGGGAGTTTGGCCGATAGAAGGAGAATACTAGGAATGCAACCGGAACCTGCCTACCTGACGCTTCAAGCGGCTATCGAGTACGCCGGTGCTTTTACAACGTTGATCCCCAAAGGCACGTACATGCAGCTTGTTTGCGCCTCTCGAAGGACAAGTCGAGGTCTTGAAGGCAATAGCTTTTGGCTGACTTTTGGCGGCTCCGCGGGCTGGATGCTTGCGACTTGGAACAATCGTTCGTGGGCCGTCCCTCCGTTGGATGATCGTGAGATCGCTCAAATGTGCCTGGAAATACTAGGAACTGGAAAGATTCCAATCTATGAAGTTCCGAACAATTTGGCGAGTCGATATTCCCTTGTGGAGCAGAAGTTTCCATTCGACTGACTGCTGACTGACACCAACCCCGGCCAGCCGCTGCCGATGCGCGGGCCGATGCTCGACGGAATTCTCAAGCGGTTCATGGTTTCGCAAAATGCGTGGAGACCGGCCGGTGGTCGGTATCACGACGAGGCGACTGCCCGATGGACGGGCCCGGAGGGCCCCGTTGGCCCGGCCCGAAAGACTGGTGGAGACCGTGCTGGCCGCCGGGAAGGGGACCAGCACCCGGCGGAGGGGAGTACTGATCATGCGTGCTGAATACTTGGCATTACAGTCCGCGCTTGAAAACCGCGGTGTGTTTACGACACTTGTTCCTCATGATGATGGATTCCCGCAGCTTGTTTGTGCCACGCACCGTACACCTCGCGGTCTGGAGGGCAACAGCTTCTGGCTGCGCATGAATTCGTCTGGCACATGGGTTCTGTCTACGTGGAGCAACCAGATCTGGTCGGTTCCGGCGACGATGACCGCAGAACAGATCGGGGCGATGTGCGTCGAGATACTGGGCAGGTGGAGCTTTGATGCGGTGCCCGATGACCTGGCCCGGAAACATGGGCTACTCGAACAACCATATGTAGGTTGATTGCCTGGCGTCGCGGTCGGCGACGTGCAGATGACCGTCGCACAGAACCTCAAGGCGACCGGCGCGGTGGTCGTCACCACGCCGCAGGACGTGGCGCTGGCCGACGTCGAACGCGCGATCGGCATGTTCAACATCCCGGCGCTGAAGACGAAGATCCTCGGCATCGTCGAGAACATGAGCGTGTTCGTCTGCCCGCACTGCGGCAAGGAGACGCACATCTTCCTCAGCGGTGGCGGCATCAAGGCGGCCGAGAAGTACGGCGTGCCGTTCCTCGGCAAGATCCCGCTGGAAGTGTCGATCCCCGAGAGCGGCGACAGCGGCGTGCCGGTGCTGGTGCGCGACCCCGAGGGCCCGGTGGCGGCCCACTTCATGACGATCGCGCAGAACCTGGTGCGCGGCCTGCATCACGTCACGGTCTGACCGGTAAGAAAACCCGCTGAAACGTCGCGGGCCCCGCGCGCTGCCTGACGCACGGGGCCCACTCCGGACTCACACTCACTTCGACCACTCTCCACCCCGCTCACTCGGCTGCCGCGAGCATGGCGGCCGCCAGGTCAGCAACGCGCGGCATCGGTTCGCCCAGCGCTTCCACAGCGGCCGGCAGCCAGGTCAGGTCGGTCGTGCTCACGCTGCCGTCGAGCTGCAGGATCGTGACGCTGTTGTCCGCATTGATCCACCAGTTCAGTTCGTCGCCGGGCAGCGGCACGGTGTTCAGGCAGATCCAGGCGCCGCCATTCGAACGGGCCGCGTAGTAGTCGGTGTGGCCGTTGACCTCACCGTCGCCAGCGCAGACCACCCACTCGCCGTTGCCAGCCACGCCCATCGCGTAGATGTCGCCACCCGCCACCAGCGTGGAGCTCAGCTGCGTCAGGTTCAGGCCGTTGGCGTCCACGATCCAGGCCTGCACCTCGTTGTCCACGGTCATGTCGGCCAAGAACAGGATGCGGTGGCTGTCGGGCATCCAGGTCATCAGCAGCACGTCGCCGCCGATGGTCATCAGGCCGGTCAGGCGCACCGGGCTGGCGCCCTCCACACACGACTGCGAGTAGAGGTCGAAGCGGCCGGTCTCATCCAGGTCGGCGATGAACGCGCGGGTCAGCAGGTCGGGCGAGAGGACCGAGTTCACAGCGGCCTGCATCGCCACGGCGACGGGAACCACGCCGATTTCGCCGGGGACTGCGCCTTCGCCGGCAGGCGGCCCTTCGCCGGGCTCGAGGGCAGCGGTCATGGTGCCGCTGGGGTTGCTCGCGCCGATGTCGCAACCGACGGTGGCGGTCGTAGCGGCGAGCATGAGGACGATGGTGAGGTTGGTGAGGCGGTTCATGGCAGGCTCCAGGTCAGGCAGGTCAGCAGGTTTGTGTGGTCCGTCCTATCGGCCCCGTGGCATGCAAAGCTTGAGTGCAAGTCACGGACCAATCGGCGAGAAATCGTCTGGCAGCCCGCGGAG
>JBFWQT010000124.1:0-14840 GCA_050249295.1 Planctomycetota bacterium | reverse complement strand
CATTCATTGCTACAGCCGGACTACCGACGACTACGAGCGCATGGCGCTGGCCGGCATCCGCGTGGTCAACGAGCCGTCGTTCTGGCTCGGCCAGCCGCGCACCAGCGTCGGCACGTTCATCGACTACTTCGAGACGCTGATCGGCTGGGAGCGCTTCCGCGCCGCGCAGTACGGCATCAAGCATGTCTGCACGATGGCGCTGAATCCGAAGGAAGCCAACGACCCGCGCGTGCAGGGCGTGCTCGAGATCCTGCCCGAGTACCTGCAGAAGGACGGCGTCGTCGGCGTCGGCGAGATCGGCTACGACGACATGACGAAGGCCGAGGAGCACTGCTTCATCGCGCAGCTGCAGATGGCCGAGAAGGCGGGCCTGCCGGTGATCATCCACACGCCGCACCGCGACAAGAAGAACGGCGTGCAGCGCACGATCGACACGGTGAAGGACCTGAAGCTGACCGAGAAGATGATCGTGATTGACCACAACACCGAGGAGACGGTGCAGATGGTCAAGGACCAGACCGACTGCTGGGCCGGCCACACGATGTACCCGCAGACGAAAATGTCGATCGACCGCGCGGTGAAGATCGTGAAGCGCTACGGCGTGAACAAGATGCTGTTCAACTCGTCGGCCGACTGGGGCCAGAGCGATCCGTTGAACGTGCCGAAGTTCGCGTTCGAGCTGCGCAAGACGCACGAGCCGGACGAGCACATCGAGCAGCTGCTGTGGTTCAACCCGCTCGCGTTCTTCGAGCAGAGCGGCAAGCTGGACATCAGCAACCTGGACGTGGACGAGCGCGACCCGATGGCGCTGTTCGAGGGCAACAGCATCCTGCGCAACTGAGTCGTCTGCGGTCCCTCTGCCCTCAGGAGTTGCCATGCGACACGTCGTTGTTCCGATCGTGCTGGTTGCGGCTGCGCTTGCGTGGTTCGTGCCGGCTCCGTGTGCCGGGCAGTCGGCCGACGACGATGCGGCCAGCGCGCAGTTCACGGCGATGCTGGCGCTGTACGACGCCGATCACGACGGCGAGTTCAGGTTCGCCGAGATGATGGCCGGCAACGCGGCATTCACCGCGGCGGTGCGCCACGCGGGCGATGATGCGGACGCGCGACGCGCCGTGCTGGAGCGATACGCCGCGCACGTGACGGTGCGCGTGTGGCTGGCCGCGGATGCGGACGACGACCAGACGCTGACGTTGACCGAGTGGAAGCTGTATCGCACCCGCGCCGACGCATGGAACGAGCAGGGGCCGCCGCGCCTGACGGACGCCGACCTCGCGAAGCTGGCTGCACTGGATGCGGCCGGGATGTGGCAGCAGATGCAACCCTTCGACAAGGATGACGACGGCAAGCTCTCGCCGGACGAGCTGCTGGACTTCGCGCTGGCACAGCAGACGGAGCGGCGGCGCGCCGAAGAAGCGGAGTGGCACCGCACACACCCGAAGCCCGAGCCGGAACCAGAGCCCGGAATGGAACCGACGCCACCCGTCCTCACGCCGGAAGCACGCAAAGCGTTGTTGAACGACGAGGCGGTGAAGGCCGCGGCCGAGGCGTTCATGGCGGCACTCAAGGCGGGCGACCAGGTAGCGCTGGAGCAGCTGATCGACTGGCCGTCGTGGGTGAAGACCTACGAGAAGAACGCGGGCGTGAACAAGATGGACCCGCAGGAGTTCGTGGACAAGTTCTACTCGTGCAAACCCGGCTCGACGTGGCCGGGCTACATCGCCGAGATGGAGTCGATCGAGCTGGATCCGTACGTCGATCCGAAGCTGCAGAAGGCCTTCTACTGGTTCGAGCGCGAGGGCAAGGGCATCTGCATCTGGAAGGTCAAGCGCCCGTTCAAGGAGCCGCACCAGATCAGGATCGAGCTCAAGATCGACGCGGACAAGGTCCGCTGGATGGTGATCGCGTACGACGACGAGAAGTACAAGCCATGGGAGCCGCCGCAGATGTACCGCGTCATCTACGGCGACGACGAGTACGCCGTGACCGAGCGCGAGTACCTGGAGCACGAGGACGAGTACAAGAGCCAGACGCGCAAGCCGCCGGCGCCGTGGGATCAGCCGACGAAGCGCAACCGGTAGCGGCAAGTCGCGTGTGATCTCCGGCGCGCGCAGCCGTCAGACATGCGCGGCGCGGTCGTTGGCCCGATGAGGTAGGCTAGCGACATCGCCGACGCCGCTGCCGTGCCCACACCCGCCCGCTGCCATGCCCGAACGCGTCACGCTGTTCCGTGCGATCATCACTGGCCTGGTCGTCGTCGCGCTGTGGCTCGCGCAGGGCGACGCGCAGGATCCGCTGAAGCAGCCGGGGCAGCCCGGGCCGGGGCAACCGGGGCCGGCCGATCCGGACGAGCTGGCGACGCTGGTGTATCCCAACCACCAGGCGCGAGACCGCCTGGACAGCGCCCTGGCTGCGCTCGAACGCGGCGACCTGAAGAACGCGGTGACCAATCTCGGCGAGCTGTTCGAGCACCAGGCTGACCCGTCCGACCCGCGGCGCGGCGCCCTGCTGGTGAAGGACGACGGCCGCGTGTATCGCGATGCGCGGGCGATCGCGCGACGGGCGGTGGCCGAGCGGGCCGACGGCGAGAAGTTTGTCGCCGAGTTCCGCAAGCAGTTCGATGGCGTGGCCCGCCGGCAACTCGTCGCCGCGATGGCCACGATGGACCTCGGCGCGCTGGCCGAGCTCGCGGCGCGCTACCCGCTGTGCAGCTGCTACGACGACGTGTTGCGCGCGCTGGCCGATATTGCGTTCGACCGCGGCAACTTCCCGATGGCGGCGCGCGTGCGCGGCGTCGTCCTGCAGCGCGAGATCGAGGCCGGCACCGTGGTGCCGCCGGAGCAGCGCGCAACCGACCTGGCGCGCTGGGCGCTCTGCGCCTACATCGCGCAGGACGACGAGACCACCACGCGCGTGCTGCGCCGGCTGCGCAACGACTATGCCGCGGTGGCCTTCCGCCTCGGCCCGCGCGACTGGACCGGCGCGACGTTCGATCCGGCCGATCGCGAGGCGTTCCGCACCGACGGGCTGCGCGAGTCGCGCCGCTTCTCCGCGCGCGTGACCGCCGTGACGCCGATGCTCGCCGACGAAACCGCCGGCCTGCCGGACGACTACGGGCAGCCGCTGTGGAGCAATCGTCTGCCGCAACCGAAGGTGGATGCCGGTGGCGGCGTCGCACCGGTCGATGGCGTCGATCCGCTGCCGCAACGGCATCGTCCGGCCATCGCGGTCGGCCGCGTCGTGGTGCTGCCCGACCCCGACCGCGTCATTGCGCTCGACGTGATCACCGGCGCGCAGGCCTGGGATCGCAACCGGTACATCGGCACCAAGCCGCTCCTCGAGCATTCCGACATGAGCGACCTGTTCGACGAAACCGGCAAACTCGGGTTGGCGCGCTACGACGAGGGCTACGACGAGGTGCTGGTCGAGGGCGGCCGCGTGCTGATGCAGATGCAGTATCCGTGGGTGGTGCGCACCGAGGGCGGCCCCGGCGGCCGGCCCACCGAGCGGCTCGGACGCACCACGGTGCTGGCTGCGCTCGACTCCGCGAACGGCGGCATCCGCTGGATCCAGGGACGCTTCCGCAACGGCGACACGCGCAGCGACGGCATCCGCTCGGTGCGTCGCGTGCCGACGGCGCACAACGGCCGGCTCTACCTGCCGGTCTCGTCGGGCGGCGGGCTGTACCTCGCGTGCCTCGATCCGCTCGACGGTCGCGTGCACTGGATGACCTACCTGCACTTCGATCCGGTCGGCGCGGCCGAGAACAACGGCCCCGTCGGCCAGCCGTGGATCGACCCGCGCCAGCCGCGTCCGGCCGGTGCGTCGTGGAGCAACCGCGTGCTGCCGGTCACGTTCGACGGCGACATGGCGTACATCGTGTCGACGGCCGGCGGCGTGAGCGCGGTGGACATTGTCACCGGCGAAGTCGAGTGGGTCAGCGAGTACGCGCCCGAGTACGCGCAGCAACTCTCCGGCGGCCAGGCAGGCTCGCGCGAAAGCTGGAACTGCCCGCCCGTGGTGATCGACGGCCGGCTCGTGTTTGCCGTGCGCTCGCCGACCGGGCAGAGCATCCTGCGCATTCTCGACACGCGCACCGGCCGCGTGGTGGCCAGCGCCACCGGCCTGACCGACGTGCTCGGCGTGGTCCGCATCGGCCCCGAGGTGCGCATCATCACGCGCATCGGCGACGACGACGTGGCGGCGTTCTCGCTGCTCGCGCGGCGCGTGTGGGAAGCGCGCATCCCCGGCGGCAGCGGCTCGGGCACGATCGTCGACGGCAGCCTGCTGCTCTGGCCGTGCGGCAACCGGCTTGCACTGATCGACATCGGCGACGGCTCGCAGTTGCCCGCGCCGCAGATCCGCCCCGATCCGACGATCCCGCTCGGCGACCTCTCGATGACCGGCGGCCTGCTTGTGGCGCGCCACAGCGAGGGCGTGCAGGCGTTCCTCGATGTGAAGCGGTCCGAGCCGTTCGTGAAGGCGACGATGGAGTCGGACCCGAGCGGCCCGGCCGGCTACCTGCTGCAATCCACGCGGCTGCAGTTGCTCGGCGACATGAACGGCGCGGTCGCGGCAATCTTGGACGCGCAGGCGCACGTGCGCAGCGCGGCGGCCGGGCAGGCTGTGCTCGAGCGCTGGGTGCGGCTGCTCGACGACCGCGCGCGCGCGAAGATCGTGGTGCCCGACGACGAGCTCGAACTGCTGCAGGCGTTCGCGAAGAAGTACGCGAACGAGTTGATGGCGCTGACGCTGCCGGTGCGCGTGTTCCTGCAGGCGAAGCAGTACGAGCAGGCGGCCGCGAGCTGCATGCAACTGCTGACCGCGCGCAGCGGCAGCCCGGTCCGGCTCGACGATCGCCGGGAGGTGCGCTCGGCCGCGCTGGTGGCCACGTACATTCCGGACTGGCGGCAGCAGGGCGGCGAGGAGTTTGCCGCGGCACTTGCCTCGGCGCTCGACGCGAGGTTGCAGACAATGGCCGCGGCCGACGCCGACGGCATCCAGCGCACGCGACTGCTCGCGCTCACCGACGACTGGCCCGGTGCCGTCGCGCGACGGCTGCAGCTGGCCGACGCGGCGGTGACGGCCGGATCGTGGACCGCGGCCTTCGTGCAGGGGCTGGCGGTGTTCCGGCATGCGCGCGCCGGCGACGACGAAGGCAAGCGCGGCGCGATGATCGTGCTGCGCGCCGCCGACGAGTTGCATCGCGCCGACGAGCTGGTGCAGGCCGCGCAATATCTCCGCGCGCACAGCGGCGACGACCCGGCCGTCGCCGAGCTGCTGGCCGGGCACGCGGCAGGCCTGGTCGATGCGTGGACCTCGTCGGCGGTCGAGTTGGCCAGTGCTCGCGCGTTCGACAGCGTGCGCACGAACGACGACTTCCCGGTGGCCGTGCGCGGCCCGCACCCCGCTGCGATCACCCGCCTGCTGATCAACGAGCAGCGCACCGTGCTGCGCTGGACCGACGCCAGTACCGCCAACGAGTTGCCGCTCGGCGTGGATGAGCCGCGCAAGATGGGCCGGCCGTCGCCGCCCACTGCCGCGTTCGTGCCGGCGTCAGGCATCCATCCGGCGGTGCTGGTGCTCGACACCGGCGCCGTCGTGATCGGCGTGGACCTCGCCAACAAGTCGGTGCTGTGGCGCCGGCCGTGGGTCGGCGTCACGTTCTCGCGGCC
Source organism: Planctomycetota bacterium (assembly GCA_050249295.1). Taxonomy (GTDB): domain Bacteria; phylum Planctomycetota; class UBA8742; order SKZP01; family SKZP01; genus JBFWQT01. Next base: position 9,165 of record JBFWQT010000124.1, on the reverse strand, counting down.
GCGGTCGCGCTGGGCCGGCGCAACGGGTCGCGTGGCCGGCATCGACGACCCGTGGAACGCGCTGCTCGTGGTCGGCCGCGTGGCGGTGATCGCCGACCAGCCCGAGGCGCGCGAGCGCAAGATCTCGCTCATCGGCCTTGATGTCACGACCGGCGAGCCGGTGTGGACGCACAACACCGACGCATCGGCGTCGAACAGCACGCTGCTTCTGCCGGCCGACGAGGCGGGCGCGGTGATCGTGCGCGAGACGGTGGCACGCCGCGTGTCGTCGTTCGACGGGGCGACCGGCCGCCGGCTTGGCACCTACGAATGGCGCGGCTCGGCGAAGCTCGTCGACGTCCGCGGCGACGGTGTGATCGTGCTCGGCGCGGCACCGCAGAACAGCCCGAAGGTCACGCAGTTGATCGTGCTGGATTCGCAGCCGGCCTTCGCCGCCAGCGCCGAGGAGCCCGCGCTGCGCTGGCAGGTCGATAGCACCGACGAGATCACGCTGTTGCAGACAGCCGGCGACCTGGTCGTCACGCAGGAGGGCGACGCGCTGCGCGTGCGCCGTATGAGCGACGGCTCGGCCGTGGTGGACTCGCGCGACATGGAGATGCTGTTCGCGACGCCGCTGCCGGGTGGCCGCATCGTGGTCGGCGGTCGCACCGGCGAGGGCCAGCAGCAGCAGACGCTGCGCGTACTGGTGATCGACGCGGCGGCGCAGGACCCGATCGTGTCGTCGTGGTCGGTGAAGCCGCAGCGTGATTCGGACATGTCGATCATCGTGGCCGATGCGCAGCGCGTGACGGTGGGCGGCGCGCCGTGGCTCTGCATCGGCATTGCGCGCGCCAACCGCGGCCGGTCGATCGGTCGTGGCGCGGCCGTCACGGTTGACGCCGTGCTGATCGATCCACTCGCCCGCTCACCGCAACCGGTGCGCGAATCGGTGCGCCTCGCCGCGCCGGCGTATGCCGCCCTGTGGACCGCCGGGCTGCAGATGCAGATTGACGGTCGCGACCTGGTGATTGCACTGGACGGCGCGACCGATCACCGGCGGTTCCCGCTGCGCAGCGAGTAGGTAGAATCCGGATCGTCACGCACGCTTCCCTTCACTCACCCCAGCCCGCACGAGGCCGCCATGGCACAGACTCCGTCCACCATGAAGATGCGCGTCGGCGATGCCGCGCCGGATTTCAGCCTGCCCGAGCCCGGCGGCGCGTCGGCCGTGTCGCGCAGCCAGTTCGCCGGCAAGCCGTTGCTGGTCATCTTCATGTGCAACCACTGCCCGTTCGTGATCCACCTGCGCGAGCAACTCGCCGCGTTTGCGAAGGCGTACGCCGCGAAGGGCCTCGCGATCGTCGGCATCAACTCCAATGATGTGGCGAACTACCCGGATGACTCGCCGGAGAAGATGATCGAGGAGAAGAAGCTGGCCGGCTACACGTTCCCGTACCTGTTCGACGACGACCAGTCGGTGGCGAAGGCCTACCACGCGGCCTGCACGCCGGATTTCTTCCTGTTTGATGCCGGCCACAAGCTGGCCTACCGCGGCCGCTTCGACGAGACGCGCCCGCGCGGCGGCAAGGATGCTCACGGCGCCGACCTGCGTGCCGCCGCCGACGCGGTGCTGGCCGGCAAGCCGGTGACGATCGAGCAGATCCCGTCGATGGGCTGCAACATCAAGTGGAAGGCCGACTGACGCGCAGCGCGCGGCTCTGACCGGCGAGCGTTGACCACCTCGCACTCGCATGTGACAGTCCGCCGCCACCATCGCACTGCAGCGATCACACCACATCACACCGCCTCAACCAGCCAGCGAGCACACCATGACCGTAGCGGACATCCAGCGCGTCGGCGTCATCGGCACCGGAACCATGGGCAACGGCATCGCCCAGGTGTTCGCCCAGACCGGCGTCAACGTCGTGATGGTCGACATCACCCGGGAGTTCATCGACCGCGCGCTCACGAACATCGACGGCTCTCTGCAGCGCCTCGTCAAGAAGGAGAAGATGACGGCCGACGAGGCCGCTACCGTGCTCGGCCGGATCAAGGGCACGACGAGCCTGGACGACACGAAGGACGTGGACTTCGTCGTCGAAGCCGTCACCGAGAACATCACGATCAAGCGCGAGATCCACGCCCGCCTCGGCCAGATCCTGCGCGAGGGCGTGATCATCTCCTCCAACACGTCGTCGATCCCGATCACCGACCTCGCGAAAGCCAGCGGCCGGCCGACGCACTTCATCGGCATGCACTTCATGAACCCGGTGCCGGTGATGAAGCTCGTGGAGGTCATCCGCGGCTACGACACCACCGACGAGACGACGAAGGTCACGTGCGACCTCGCCACGCGCCTCGGCAAGACGCCGGTGGAGGTGCACGACTTCCCCGGCTTTGCCGCCAACCGCGTGCTGATGCCGTTGATCAACGAGGCGATCTTCGCGCTGTTCGAGGGCGTCGGCACGGTCGAGGCGATCGACCAGGTGTGCAAGCTCGGCCTCGCGCATCCGATGGGCCCGCTGCAGCTCGCCGACTTCATCGGCCTCGACGTGTGTCTCGCGATCATGAAGGTGCTGCACGACGGCTTCGGCGATCCGAAGTTCCGCCCCTGCCCGCTGCTGGTCAAGCTGGTCACGGCCGGCCACCTCGGCGACAAGACCGGCCGCGGCTTCTACACCTGGGAAGGCCACAAGGTCACCGGCGTCGCCTACAACGCGTGACGAACGGAACGGAAGCGAGCGAACCTGCACGCGCTCCCGGCCGTTATCTCCCTGTGCCAGCCGCCACACTGACGACACAACCGCATGGTCGAACCGGGCCGCAATCCTGAATCGCCGGCCACCATCGCGGCCCGTCGCGCAGTCGCGTTCGTCCGCCACACGTTCGGCGGCGTCACGCTGATCGGCTGGCTCGGCATCGGATTCTGCGCCGCGGTCTTCGCGCTCGGCTGGCACGCCAGCGCCACCAAACGGCTCGAGCAGGCCAACTACTGCTTCGCGCTGCTCGCCGCGGCGCTCGCGCTGCTGGTGCTTTCGTGGCCGCTGCTGCGCCTCAACCTGCGCGGCATCACCATCGAACGCGAGATCCCCGAGCGCGTTGTGGCCGGCGAGCCGTTCCCGGTCACGCTGCGCGTCACCAACAAGAGCTTCCTCTGGCCGCGGCTTGCGCTCGAGCTCGAAGACGGCCTGCAGACCCGCCTGCGACGCGCCGCGCGACAGAGCTACGTGGTCGGCATTCCGCCGCGCCAGACGGTGCTGGTGCGCTACCAGGGCATGCTGTTCCTGCGCGGCGAGCAGGAGATCAAGTCGGTCACGGTCAGCAGCCGGTTCCCGTTCGGCCTGTTCACCTCCAGCCGCGAGGTGCGCTGCGCGAGCCGCGTGCTGGTCTATCCCGCGGTCGGCGAATTCGTCAGCCTGCCGCCGCTGCCGATCGGCAACCACCTGGCGACCAACGGCCGCGCCCACCCGCGGCGCGACGCGATCGACCAGTACTTCGGCGTGCGCGACTACCGCGACGGCGACCACCCGCGCACGATCCACTGGAAGGCCACCGCCCGGCGCGGCCAGCTCGTCGTGCGCGAGTTCGAGAGCGAGACGCTGGCGCCGGTGCTGGTGCTGCTCGACACGCGCATCTGGCAGCGCACGCGGCGCGGCATTGCCGACGCCGAGTTGGCCGTGAGCTACGCGGCGACGCTGGCGACGCACTACGGCAACCTCGGCCACGCCGTGGCGCTGGCGGGGTTCATGCCGCGGCCGGTGATGATCGCGCCGGGCCACGGCGCCGCGCACACGGCGCTGGTGCTCGAGGCGCTGGCCAACCTCAAGACCACCACGCGGCAGTTCTTCGACGAGCTGATCGGCGAGCTGGATGCGCGGATGACGCAACGCATGCACGCGATCGCCGTGCTGCTCGGCCATCGCTCGCTGTACCAGCTGGACGCCTTCAACGGCCGGTTCCGCTCGGTGAGCTTTTTCTCGGTGCAGGACGCCGACGTGCGCGGCTCGCTGCAGCTGCGCGAGCACGTGCTGCAGAGCGAACTCGACGGCTGAATCGTCGAACCGCGGCGACCGTCGCCCGTTGGTGGTGCGAGCCGGCATGCGTGCCCGTCCGCGCCAGTCCCGTGCGAGATGTGCAACCTGCTGCTCCGGTCGCTCCACGGCGACGACGTCGCACGCGGGTCACGCGCGAGGCTGCGTCGCAAGCTCCACGCCGATGCGCTGAAGCAACTCGGCGACGACATCGGCGAGGGGATCGAACTGCCCGAGGCGACCGACCCGAAGAAAGTCGACTACCACTGCTGGCACATCGGCTCGCTGGCGGCGTACCAGGTGGGCGGCAAACAGTGGAAGCGCTGGGAGCCGGCGATGGTCAAGGCGCTCACGTCGTTGCAGCGCATGGGCGGCGACGTGCACGACCGCACGCACGGCTCGTGGGACAGCAACTCGGCGTGGGGAAGCGCCGGCGGGCGCGTCTACGCCACTGCGATCAACTGCCTGACGCTGCAGACATCGCGGCGCTTCCGGCCAGCCTCAGACAAGCGCTGACAGCCACCACCACACGACCACCGAACCGAGCGACGCCAGCGTCGCGGGTACGCCGACCTTCATGTGCTCGACGAAGCTGATGCGCACGCCGAGGCGCGCCGCCTGCTCGGCCACAATCAGGTTCGCGATGCTGCCGATCAGCAGCAGGTTGCCGGCAAACGTGCTGACCAGCGCCAGTGCGTGTCCGGTGCGCGGCGACAGATCGAGGAACGACTGCAGCACCATCACGGCCGGCACGTTGCTGACCACGTTGCTCAGCACGGTCACCACCGGGATGAAGATCCATGGCGCGTGGAGGTCGGTGCCCGACGCATGCAGCGCATCCGACGCAGCCGTGGTCCAGCCGCCGAGCGCGACCGCCCGCATGATCACGAACAGGCTCACGAACAGCATCAGCAACGGCCAGTCCACCAGCGCCAGTTGCGCACGCGTGGTCATGCGCCGGCTGGTCAGCACCACGCCAGCCACGGCCAGCGCGGTCAGTGGAGCGGCGTCAGCCACCGGCAGCAGGAACAACCCCAGCGCAATGGCGGTCAGCACCACCGCCTTGCGTGCCTGCCAGCGATCTGCCGGCGCACGCTCGATCGTCAGCGCCAGTTCGCCGCCCTGTTGCGCGCTGTGCTCGGCGGCGGTTGGCACGCGGCGCCGCAGCAGCAGCCACAGGGCAATCAGCGACACGACCACCGGGCCGATGCAGGCCACCACGAACGGTCCGAACGGCAGATGAAAGTGCTGCGCGATGAGAATGTTCTGCGGGTTGCCGATCGGCGTCAGCGCGCTGCCGATGTTGCTCGCACAGGCGATGCCCAGCAGGTACGGCAACGGCGGCAGCCCGGCGCGCATCACTGCGCCGCCGATCAGTGGCGCGAGCGCGAGGCAGATTACGTCGTTGGTCAACACGGCCGAGAGCGCGGCCGTGACCACAATCGTGCCAAGCAGCAGGCGGCGCGGATCACGCGTACGCGCCAGCCGGTCAGCGATGGCGGCGTAGAGGCCGGAGAGCTGATACTGCACCGACAGCAGCATCATCCCGAAGAGGACCGCGAGAGTCGGCAGGTCGATCGCGGCCTTCGCGTCGGCGAGCGAGATGCGCCCGGCCGCGAGCAGCACCACGGCGCCGAGAATCGCCACGCCAGTGCGGTCGAGCGCCAGCCCGGGCACACGGCCGAGCGACAGGCCGATGTACGTGACCACGACCACCAGCAGGACGAACGGGTCGGGCATCTGCGATCAGCGGCGCCGGCTCCACCCGAATGGCCAGATGATGTAGCTGATCTTGAAGAAGTTGTCGCCCATCACGGCTGCGCCGAGCCCGCAGACAACGACAATCAGGGCGATCCAGAGTGGATTCCACGTCAGGCACAGCGCCAGGAAGACGCCGAAGAAGCCGCCGCAGCCAAAGCGCACGGCCATGCCAAGGTGGTCCGGCGGTTGCGGCGGCCGCTCCTGCTCGAGCCAGAGCGGGCGCATCTCGCCGGGCTCCGGCAAGTCGTCGCCATCGGGCGCGGTGTCCTGATAGTAGTCGTCGGGATCGTGCGTGCTCACGTCGGTGTTTTTCTCAGCTCGCGCCGCCACCACAGGAAGATGATCCGTGGCGGTCGCGAGGTGCGGCGGTGTCGGATGGCTGCCGGGCGCGACGGGCCATGGCGGCCGCACGGCGGCGGCTGCGATTGCGCCGGCTGAGGCGCAGGCGCCCGAACGGCACCGGGCGGGGTTCCGGCGCCAGCTCATGCGTGACCGGTGCAGCCCGGCCCAGCGCGAAGCGGGATCCGTGTGCGAGCCCGGCGGGCCGCTTGCTCGACCTCGACAGAAGGTAGATCACGAGGGCCACCTGCGCCAACACCCCGGCCAGCAGGCCCAGCGCAATCAGCGCATCGTGGTTCGCGCTGCACCATTGGCCGACCGCCTGCAACAGGTCGAAGCCCGGCTCGGAGTGCGAGACCAGCGAGCCATCGCACAGCGCGAATGTCCACGCATGGCCGTTCGCCACGTGCAACGTCAGCGTGTCGCCGTCGGAGGCAACGCTGCCGAGCCAGCCACGCGGCCGCGACCAGGCGGAACGCGGCACCAGCTCGCTGACCGCGCGATACGACGTCGTGCCGTCGGCGTGGAAGAAGTCGACGTAGCCGTCGCAAGCCGGAATGCGCGCCACCGTGAGGCCGTCGGCCGAGAGCACGAACCGGTCGGCCGGGTTGGCCTGGCACGAGAACGACCACCACGGCCTCAAGCCGCCCGGCTGGAACACGTGATGCGGGCCGGACGGCCGGTTAAGCTGCAGGCTGCACGGCCCGCCGGTCGCCTGGATCCAGACCGTGCCCGGCAACTGCGCCGGGCGTGCGATTGACAGCGCCGCCGCCGTGCCCGGCACAAAACACCAAAGCACAACCAATGCGAGAAGAGTGCGCATGGTGACGACCCGGCGAGCGACATCCACGTATACGACTACGTTGACCTCGCCCCCGGGTTCGCTGCCCGATGCATGAAGACAATGGGCGGAACCGGAATTGAACCGATGACCTGCGCGTCTTCAGCGCGCCGCTCTACCTGCTGAGCTACCCGCCCCGCCGCTAATACGGTGAGGGAACCGTGCCCCGAAGTGGTTCAACCGGTAGTCGCCGACTCCTATAATCCCGGCACTTCCTGCCTTCCCGATCTGCTGCCGCACCGCTTTCGCTCGTCGTTTTTTCCTCTGCTTTCCACGTCCGACCGAACCCCCGGAGGACAGCCGTGAATCCGATCCGCACTATTCTGCTCCTGCTCACCGCCGCCGTCGCCCTGACGCTGTTCTCGACCAGCGCGCTGGCCGACGACAAGCTGCGCGACCTCAAGAAGCTCATCAAGGACGTGCTGGAGGACGGCAGCGTCCAGCCGGCCGAGAAGATCGCACTGATCAAGCGCTTCGGCGGGCTCGACGGCGGTCGCGAGGCGAAGAACGCCACGAAGGAACTGCTGGCGATGCTCGTCAACGAGAAGATCTTCTCGGACGCCGTCACGGCCCGCCTGCGCGCGGCCTTCGAGGCCGAGTCGACGAAGTTCCGTGACATGGACGCGCAATGCCGGGACGGCAACATGATGCGCTTCGGTGGCGGCCGGCCGACGCAGGAGGAGTACACCGCGCAGCAACAGAAGGTGGAAGAGGCGCGCAACAAGCTGAACTCCGGCAACTCGATCCGCGACGCGATCATCGACGCGCTGGGCCAGATGAAGGACGCGGACTCGCGCGAAGAAATCATGACGACGATGAAGAACGCGCGCAGCAAGCCGGAGCAGGTGTGCGCGTGCATCGAGGCGCTGTACCGCCACCGCTGGCCGAACGTCTTCCAGGAGATGGAGTCGCTCTACAACTCGAACAGCGATCCGTCGGTGCGCGGCATCTGCGTGGTGAACATGCGGATGATGGACGCCGACCGCTCGCTGCCGACGATGTTCAAGGCGATCAACGACGACAATTGCTGGATCGGCCGGTCGCACGCGATCTCGGCGATGCGCAAGGAGCGCACGCGCGAGGCCGTGGAGGCGCTGGTCAACCGCCTCGGCAAGGAGCCGGCGGGCCGCCTCAAGTGGGACATCATCGAGGCGCTGCAGGACGTGAGCGGCAAGGACTTCGGCGAGCAGGATGCCGCGTGGCGCTCGTGGTGGTCGCAGAACAAGGAGAGCTTCACGTCGCGTCCGGCCGGTTCGCCCGCTCCCGCCGACCCGCGCGGCGCCGCCGTGACCGGCACGTCGTTCTACGGCATCCCGGTGCGCGGCAACCCGCTGTTCATCATCGACCGGTCGGGCTCGATGCTCGAGTCGTCGAAGGCGCGCGGCCAGAACCAGCCGGGCCAGGCGCCCGCGCCCGTGCCGGCCGGCGAGAAGAGCAAGTGGCAGGTGCTGCAGGAGGAGCTGTTCAAGGCGATCAAGGGTCTGCCGCCGACGGCGCGCTTCGGCATCGTGTGGTTCGACACTGAAGTGGACGCGCACAAGAACGGCGCGATTCTCACCGCGACCGACGCCGAGAAGGCCGAGGCCGAGAAGACCATCGGCGCGATGAGTGCCAACGGCCTGACCAACATCTACGGCGCGTTCGAGCGCGGCTTCTCGCTGCTCAAGCCGGGTGGCGGGATGGCGGGCGGCGCGGTGGTCACCGGCGAACCGGCGCGTCTGCTGTGCGACGAGATCTTCTTCCTGACCGACGGCTCGCCCACGATCGGCGAGGCGCTCAATGGCATCAGCCCGACCAACGGCGGCAACAACCGCGAGTACACCCGGCTGCTGCTCGAGAAGATCTGCGAGTGGAACAAGCCCTACAACCTCGTGATCAACACGATCTGCGTGGGCATGGGCGACGAGTCGTTCCTCAGCCAGCTGGCCACGCGCAACCGCGGCAAGTTCGTGAAGGTCGACTGACCGCCGCAGGACACAGGCGCTGGATCCCGATCGCTGCCCGGAGTCTGCCGCAGGCTCCGGGCGGCTTGATTTGGCGGCGGCACGCACGCGGCGGCGGATGGCGTACTAGTGTGGACCGCGCGACGCACCGTTCGGACACTTCCGGCCATGGATCTCACGCAACGGCCCGACGATGTCTACCGCGCCATATGGCTCGCGATTGATCAGCCCGCGCCGGGTCGCGCGTACGATCCGGCACGGCCGTCGCGCG
>JBFWQT010000123.1:0-14903 GCA_050249295.1 Planctomycetota bacterium | reverse complement strand
ACGCGAGTCGTTCGGTGCTGTCTGGACCCCACACGGTGACGTTGAAGCAGATTGACCACGGAGATCGCGGAGGACACGGAGAGGAGCGGAAGAGCATGGCTGAATCGCCAACTCCCGCTCCCCTCTGCTCCGTGTCCTCCGTGTCCTCCGTGGTCAAATCTGTATTCGCATCGTGCGGCCCGCGCCATGACGTCAGCGGACTCGAAGTCGCGACGCGTCGTTCGTTCATTGTCAGCCACAAAGGCACGAAGGACACAAAGGAGCACGAAGAGCTTCACGCCGATCGTGAGCCCCTTCGTGGTCCTTCGTGTCCTTCGTGCCTTTGTGGCTGGCAATGCGGGCTTCCAGCTATTGTGGTGCAGGCTGGAAGCCTGCACCAACCTGCCGAGGAAGCCTGGCCACACAGCATCCGGCCCGACGCCTGATCGCGGCACGCGACCGCGGCGGGTTGTTGTTGCAACCGGCCGTGGCAAGCGGTACGCAGGCGCACACGCCGCCACACACCGCCACACCCGCCCCGCCGCTGCCATGACCGTGAACATGCGCGCCCTCGCGAGTCGACTCGACGACATCGCGCCATCCTCCACGCTGGCCATCTCGCAGAAGGCGGCCGAGCTCAAGAAGCAGGGCGTCGACGTGGTCAGCTACTCGGCCGGCGAGCCCGACTTCAATACGCCGGCGCACATCGTCAAGGCCTGCAACGACGCGCTCGCGGCCGGGATGGTGCGCTACCCGCCGGTCGGCGGCATTCCCGAGTTGCGCCAGGCGGTGGCCGACAAGCTGCGCGTCGACAACGACCTGGCCGCGGTGCCCGCAGAGGTCGTCATCACGGTCGGCGCGAAGCAGGCGCTCTACAACAGTTTCCTTGTGCTGCTCAACCCCGGCGACGAGGTGCTCGTGCCGGCCCCGTACTGGGTGTCGTACCCCGACCAGATCCGCATGGTGGGCGGCGTGCCGGTGGTGGTGCCCACGCTCGACACCGACGACTTCGCGCCGACGCGCGAGCAACTCGACGCCATGACCACGAAGCGAACGCGCGCGATCGTGTTCTCCTCGCCGAGCAACCCGGCCGGCACGCTCTACAGCGCCGCCACGTTGCGCGTCATCGGCGAGTGGGCGCGCGACAACGACGCGTGGATCATTTCCGACGAGATCTACGAGAAGCTGCTGTTCGAGGGCACGCACCAGAGCATCCTCAACGTGATGCCCGAACTGCGCGACCAGACCGTGCTCGTCAATGGCTTCTCCAAGGCCTACGCCATGACCGGCTGGCGCGTCGGCTACAGCGTGGCCGTCAAGCCCGTCACCGACGCGATCCTCAAGGTGCAGGGCCACATCAACACCAACACGGCGATCTTCGCGCAGAAGGCCGCGGTCGCCGCGCTGACCGGTGAGCAGCAGTGCGTCGAGGACATGCGGCTCGCGTTCGACAAGCGGCGCCAGCTGATGGTGCGGCGGCTCGAGGCGCTGAACGACGTGACCGTGCCGACGCCGAAGGGCGCGTTCTACTGCTTCCCCAACGTCTCGCGCTGGTACGGCCGCACGATCGGCGGCAAGAAGGTCAGCAACTCCGTCGAGTTCGCCGCCGTGTGCCTCGAGCAGGCGCACGTGGCGATGGTGCCCGGCGACGGCTTCGGCATGGATGGCCACGTGCGGCTCTCGTACGCATGCAGCGAGGCGCAGATCGACAAGGGCCTCGATCGTCTCGCGACGCTGCTGCAGTAGTGGAGATGCGCGCGGGCGCGTGCCAGCGGCTACTCGCGCAGCTTCGCGTGGCTCTCGATCTCGCGGACCCACGTCGGGAACAACTCCATGAACCCGGCCGGCAGCGAGTGGCGGCCGCCCGCGAACACCGGCGCGACGACCTGCGCACCCCAGCCGGTCAGCGTGTCCACGCCGAGCTTCGCCAGCGCCTTGTTGCCAGGGTGCTCCTCGCTGCCCACGCCGATCACCGCGAAGCAACGCGCGAGGTCGGGCGTGGTCGGCAGGTCGGCGTACTGTGCGCCACCGTCGGCACCCGGCGACAACGCGATCGCACCGCCGACCGCGTCCGGATGGCGGACCAGCAGGTCGAGTGCGGTCTGCGCACCGGCCGAGAAGCCGAACAGGATCAGCCTTGTCGGTTTGAGCTTGTGCGTGGCGAGCGCCTCGGTCAGGCCCTGCTGCACGCGTTGCCAGTTGCGGGCGCAGTCGCGCGACCAGCCGAAGCGGATCGGGCCGATCGTGTCGGTGCCGCTGATGCCGACGAACGCGATGTCGAGCGCGTTCGCCAGGTTGGTCACCATCGGGCCGACGAGGTTGGGATCGGACCCGTGGCCGTGCAGCCAGAACACGGTCGGAATCTTGCGCGAGCCGTCGTAGCCCTCGGGCACCACGATCGGCGTCGTGAGCACCGGATGCGCGCGCCAGTACGCCTGGCAGGTCGTCAACCAGGTGCGCAGCGCGGGCAGGCGCGTATCCTTGCGTAGCACGGGGTACGAGTCCTCGAGCCAGTCAGGCGCAAAGCCCTCCTTGATCGCGCACTGCGTGATCCACCACAGCGTGGCGTCGGCATCGCCCAGCGCCGACATCAGCTCGGCCATGTTGAGCATGCCGCCGACCTGGCCGTTGTGGATCGCCCAGTACTGCAGCTGCGCCGCCACCGGCGCGTCGCGCGCGGCCATCGCGTCGCGGATCGTCTCGGTCAGCTTGTCGGGGGGCGTCTTCGAGAGATCGTGGCCGTTCCACATCGCGTCGGGCGCATCGGGCTCGCGCAACGCGAACGGCAGCGGTGGAATCGTGCTGGGCGGCGGCGCGGGCGCATCGGCGGCCGGCCGGTTGGTCCTGGTGTTGGTGGCAGGCTCGACCGGCGGCGGGGCCGGAGCAAACACGCCAGTGACGTTGATGACGATCACCACGACCGCCATGGTCAGGCCGGCAACCGCGACCAGCGTGCTGGTGCCCGAGCGCTGGCCGCGCTCGCGGGCGCGCTCGATCTCGACGTCGAGGCTCCGCATGCCGGTGGTGCCGGTGGATGGCTTGCTCGGCGGCTTGAGGTCGATCATGTGGGTGCAGTCCTTGTGGGGTCTTCGGAGCCCTGGCGTCCACGCGAGTCGCGTACGCTCACGATCATATCGTCCGGCGTGAGTTCGCGAACCGCCGCGGCCGAAATCGCCGGACGTGCGTCGCCGTCGATGCGGCCGGCCACGGTGATGCGCGCGAGGGCACGCGGCGGCAACGCATCGAGCAGGTCCTTCACGGTGGCGCGCAACTCGTCGTGCGTGAGGCCGGTCGCGTCGAACGTGTGGTCGACCATCGGCCGCGCCGGCAGCTCGTGGAAGGTCGACGAGACGAGCCGGCTGCCGGGCGCGAAGTCGAGGATCAGGAACCCCTTGGCCTCGTCGCGCTCGGCCGCGGTGGTGCGCTCGACGGAGCCGGGGTAGTGCACCGGCGTGCGCAACGGCCGCTTGCCGAGGTCATGCGTGAGCGTCTGCCGGCGGTGGATGTGGCCGGTGAGCACGGCCGCGAAGTCGCCGGGGATGTCGGCGCCGCGGATCGTCTCGCCATCGTCGCGGAAGACGTAGTCGGACGGGCCGACCGTCGCACCCTCGACGGTCTGGTGCATGCAGAGCAGGCGGATGTCGGCGGCGGCGTGATCGCTGGCATCGTGGCCGGTCTGCGCGAGCAACTCGCCGAAGCGTTCGCGGATGCCGTCATGATGCGGGAACGCGGCGATCGCCAGACGCAGGCCGCGCAGGTCGAACGTCAGCGTGATCGGCCGGCGGACGATGTGCACGTGCGGATGCAGCGCGAGCAGCGGGTACGGGATGCGCGAGCGCTCGTGGTTGCCCGGCACGACGACGACGGGCACGCCGCTGTCGGCGACTTCCTTCAGTGGCGCGAACGCGCGCTCGACCAGGTCGGGCGTGACGCTGCTGCGATCGAAGACGTCGCCGCCGTGGATGACGAGGTCGATGCCGCGCTCGCGGTCGAGCGCGGGCTGCAGGGCGAGTGCCTGGTTGCGGAAGAAGTCCGGCCCGCGGCGCAGACGCACGCTGGTCGCGCCGGGCTTCTTCGGCTCGTCGAAGCCGAGATGCGTGTCGGCGAGGAACAGCACGCGCAGCGTGGTGGCGGTGGTGGTCGTCGTCGTCGTCACGGGGCCGGCGCTTCCGGGCCGACCCGCAGCGGCCGGCATTGCGCGTTGAGGCACGCGCCGTCACGCAGGGAGAATTCGTAGTGGTGCGCCACGCAACGCAGCACGCGGCCGTCGTCGAGCAACTCGCCGGTCTCGGAGAGGTCGAGGCCGGAGTGCGGGCAGTGGCGCTCGAACTCCAGCGGTTGGCCGGCCGCATCGCGGAGGCGGATCGTGCGGGTGGCGGCGAGCGCGTCGCGCACGCGTTGCCCGGCGCCGGCGGGGTCGTGGCCGGCGTGGCGCAGCAACAGCAGCGGCTGATCCTTGCGGAAGCGCGGCCCGCGTTCGACGTGCAACTGGAGCAGGCCGACGAGGTCGTCCCACGTGATGCGGCCGGCGACGATGCCGGCGAGGTGCGAGGCGGCAACGCGCAGCTGGTAGTCGCAATCGGCGATGCTGTCGGCGGTTGGCGTGACGCCCTGCGTGGCGGGCCGGAAGTCGATGATCCAGCGCTGCGTGGGGCCGTTCGCGCCGGTCGCTTCGAGGCCCATGCGCAGGCCGAGCGACGTGCCGGGCGGCATGCCCGCCAGCAACGCCGTGAACCCGGCGGTGACGCCGGCGGGGTCGAGAGGCGAGCGGGGGACGGGTGTCCACGGAGTCTGCTTCCGGGGCGACTGGTCAGCCGTGGCGAACACTCGCTCCGGCCCCCGACTCCGGGGACTTCCGTCCCCGGCTCGCCCCGGGTCGGTGCCGAGGTCGAGCTGGTCACCGGGCTGCATGATCGTCACGCCCTTGATGATCCGCTGCGTGAGTTGCTCGCCGATGTCGGCCGCGTCAGTGGTCAGTTCGTCGTAGCCGAGCGGCGACCCGGCCAGCGGCACCACAACGCGCGGCTGCAACACGCGAAGGGCCTGCACGGCGAACTCCAGGCCGCGCAGTCGCGCGCGGCGGAACGCGTTCTCGCGCTTCGTGTCGTTCTCGAACGACACGGCCAGCGGGTCGAGCGACGCCGGCACCGGCCGCACGGTCACCACGTCGGGCACGTCGGCCAGCTTGTCGGCGTACTGCCGGATCACGCGCAACGGCAGCTGCCCGAGCTGCGCCTCGTTGAGGTCGACCAGCATGCGGTCGCCGGCGCGCACGACCACGGCGGCGTGCGGGCAGGGGCTCATCTCCGGCACGAGCAGCACGCGCAGCGAAGGCGTGATGTCGTGCCACTCCCAGTCGCCGAGCTCGATGATCGTGGTGGCGCCGGGGAGGCGGTCGCGGAGCCAGGCCTTTGATGCGAGCCGCGGGATGAGGACTAGCGTGGTCGGCGCGAGACGCGAGAGCACGTACGGGTCGAGGTGATCGGGCCGGCCGTGGGTGATCACGACCGCCGCGACGTCGGCGAGCGACTCGTCGGTGGTGACGACCGCGGGCCCCTGCTGCCAGGCGCCATCATCGAGGGCACCGGCGGGGTTGAGCCAGGGATTGATCAGGAGTCCGCCGCCGGGAGAGGCGTCGAGGTCAATGCGCAGTCCGTTGTGTCCGAGTGTGGTCAGGCGCATCGCGACGGGTCCGGTGTCGTCCGATTCTTGTTCACCATTCAGGCCCACGGGATGCTGCTCGTGGGCAGGGACGGGAGGTCGCTTCGAACCGCGGGGTTACCCACGGGCAGCAGCCCGTGGGCTTGAATGGGAACGACAATCCATCCAGGCGCAACGTCGCGTGCACGTCACATGCGCCGGTACTTCGGACCACTCCCGCCCTCGCGCGGGCTCCACCGCGGACCGACGACGTCCGTCGCCTTGCAGTCCACACAGTTGGGCGCATTCACCACCAGGTGGTTCTCGGCGTTCACCTCGTACACACCGGCCGGGCACACGTGCGACCAGAACCGCGCCACCGCCTCGGGCACCTGGCCGGGCTCGGTGCCGATCGTCAGGTGCTGCGGCACCGTGTCGCGCGTGGCGTTGCCACTGCGGAACACACTGTCCACCTTGCTGAACGTGAGCTTGCCGTCGGGCACAAACCCGGCCTCGGCCACCTCGCGACGCTCGGCATCCGCGTCGGCGTGCATCGTGTAGCGACCGCCGGGGAAGCGACCGCCGGTGATCGTCATCAGGCCCGCGTCGATGCCGCCACGGTAGAAGCCACGCTTGAAGGCCAGCCGCATGTTGCGGGTGCGGTACATGTCGTCCTTGATGTAGCTGCCGTGGACGAGCGTGTCGTACTCGCCCAGCTTCGCGGCACTCGTGTCGTCCGCCTTCAGCGCGGCGAACACGGCGCGCGCGGCAAACATGCCGGACTGCATCGCGTAGTGAATGCCCTTCAGCGACGGCACGTCGACAAACCCGGCCGCGTCGCCGGCAAGAATCAGGCCGTCTCCGTGCAGGCGATCGGGCAGCGACCAGTAGCCGCCCTCGGGAATCGTCTTCGCGCCCCACTCGACCGGCGTGCCACCTTCGAGGTACGGCCGGAACGTCGGGTGCAGCTTGAGCTGCTGCAGCAGCTGGTGCACGTCGAGCGTGGTGTCGCGGTAGTCCATGCCCACCACAAGGCCGAGAGCGACGAGGTTGTCTTCGAGCGGGTACATGAAGCTGCCGCCGAACGCGTCATTGGGCAGCGGCCAGCCCATCGTGTGCAGGATGTGGTCGAGCGGCTTCTTCGTCTCCCACAGCTCCTTCACGCCGAGCGCGAACAGCTGCGGGTTCTTGCTGCTCACGTTCTGCCACTGCATCCACGCCTGGCTGAGCATGCCGCGCGTGCCTTCCGACAGCACCGTGATGCGCGCGGCGATGTCGCTGCCCGGCTCGTGGTTGTTCGTCGGCTGGCCGTCGCGACCGAGGCCAGCATCGACGGTGCGCAGGCCGACGACCGCGTTGCCCTGCACGTAGAGCTTCTCGACCGGGAAGCCGGTCAGCACGTTGATGCCCGCGGCCTCGGCCTTCTCGCCGAGCCAGCGGACGATCTCGCAGAGGCTGGCGATATGGTTGCCGTGGTTCTTCATCGTCGGCGGAGTGGGCAGGCGCCAGGCCGAGCGCTTGCTCAGCATCAGCACCTTCTCCTTCGTCACCGGCCGGCGGAACGGCAGGTCGCTCTCGGCCACATCGGGGAACAGCTCGCGGAACGCGCGCGGATTGACGACCGCGCCGCTGAGGCTGTGCTCGCCGAGCTGCCCGGCCTTCTCGAGCACGCCGATCTCCACGTCGCCGAGCCCGCCGCCGGCCTCCTTGTCGGCCTTGACCAGTCGCGCGAGTTCGATCGCACCCGCGAGCCCGGCCGGGCCGGCGCCGACGAACACCACGTCGAACGGAATCGCCTCGTCGGCGTCCGGCTCCTGTTCGACGATGATGCGATCCTTCGGGAGTGCGGTCTGGTGAGTTGCGGGACGAATGCTCATGCGCGCCTCGGCTGGCCGTCGGTTGCGAGCGCTGGAATACCATCAGCGCGCGAGCCGTGCGAGCCGCGCGACTCACATCAGCAGGGCGTAGCTCGCCTGATAGACCACGCACGCCGCGACCCACGCGAGGCCGGTCATGTAGCACCAGGCGAAGATCGCCCAGCCCCAGCTGTTGGCCTCGCGCTTGATCGCGGCCACCGTTGCGCCGCACTGCAGACAGAGCGCGAAGAACACCATCAGCGAGAGCGCCACCGGAAGGTTGAACAGCTTGCGGCCGTCGGGCCAGGTCGCGTTCTGCAGCGCGGCGCGCATCGTGCCGGCCGAGTCGTCGTCGTCCACGTCGATGTCGTCGCCCACCGCAAAGGTCGTCCCGAGCACCGCGACCACGACCTCGCGCGCCGGGAACGACGCCATTGCCGCCGCCGAGATGCGCCAGTCCCAGCCGAGCGGGCGGAACAGCGGCTCGATGAAGTGGCCGATGCGGCCGAACGCGCTCTGCTCCAGGTAGTCGCGCGCCTCGCGATGATCGATATCGGCCAGCGCGTCGGCACGGGCCGCGTCGTCGAGGTCGGTCTGCTGCGCGAGCGCCTCGCGTTCCACTTCGTACTGCTGCGCGATGTGCTCCGGTCGCGG
Organism: Planctomycetota bacterium; assembly: GCA_050249295.1. Taxonomy (GTDB): domain Bacteria; phylum Planctomycetota; class UBA8742; order SKZP01; family SKZP01; genus JBFWQT01. The sequence continues at coordinate 6,774 of JBFWQT010000123.1, read as the reverse complement.
GAAGTAGCTCAGCACCCACACGACCAGCACCACCGCGAAGATGATCGTGCCGGCGCGACGCACGAACACGCCGCCGCGCTCCCACAGCCGTTGCGCCACGGCGCGCAGCATCGGCCGACGATACGGCGGCATCTCCATCAGGAAGGCCGGCGCCGGGCCGCGCAGCATGAAGCGCTTGATCAGCACCGCCGCGGCCATCGCCGTGAAGATGCCGACGAAGTACATCGCGGCCATCACCAGGCCCTGCAGGCTGAGCCAGCCGCCGAGGTACTTCTGGTTGGGCACGAACGACGAGATCAGGATTGTGTAGACCGGCAGGCGCGCCGAGCAACTCATCAGTGGCGCGACGAGAATTGTGGTCAGCCGGTCCTTGCGATCGGGAATTGTGCGCGCCGCCATGATGCCCGGGATCGCGCAGGCGAAGCTCGAGAGCAGCGGCACGAACGACTGCCCCGAGAGACCCGCGAGGCGCATCATGCGGTCGGTCAGGAACGCCGCGCGCGCCATGTAGCCGCTGTCTTCCAGGATCGCGATGAACAGGAACAGGATCAGGATCTGCGGCAGGAAGATCAGCACGCTGCCCACGCCGGCGATGATGCCCTTCTCGACGAGGCTGCTGAAGGCGCCCTCGCCCAGCGCGGCGCCTACGCTCTGGCCGAGGTCGCCGAACGCGCCGTCGATCAGGTCCATCAGCGGGCCCGACCAGGTGAACACCGCCTGGAACACCACGAACATGATGCCGACGAAGCTCAGCAGGCCGAGCACCGGATGCGTCAGCACCGAGTCGATGCGATCCGACCAGCCGGGCCGTGGCTCGCCACGCACTTCCACGCCGTCGAGCGCCTTGAAGATCCACTGGTAGCGACGCGCGGCCTCGACGGCGGCGATCGGCTTGTCGCCGGCGAGTTGGTTGCGCGTGGCCTCCAGTGCGGCCACGAGGGCGGCGCGCTGGTCGGGCGTGTCGGCGCGCGCGAGCAGCCGCTCTTCGGAGTACGAGCCGACGTCGAGCAGCGCGCGTTCGGTTTCCAGCGGGTCGAGCTGGTGCGTGGCCGACGAGAACGTCTGCGCGAGTTCGCGCGCCGCGGCGGTCAGTTCGGGGAACACCGCGGCCGGTGCGCGATTGGCTGCCGCGACCGCGTCGCCGAGCGCAGTGCGCAGGTCGTCGAAGCCCGACAACTGCGTCGACGTCGCGGCCGGTACCTCGCTTGCCTGGTGGTCTGGCAACGCGGCCGGCCTGCTGGCGAACTGCACCTTCGACTTCCCGTCGCGCGCCGTCGCCACAATCGGCACGACCGCGCAACCCAGCCGCTCACCGAGCTGGCGCGGGTCGAGCACGATGCCGCGCTGATCGGCCACGTCGACCATGTTCAGCGCCAGCACCACCGGCACACCGAGTTCGAGCACCTGGCTGGCGAGGAACAGGTTGCGCCGCAGGTTGCTCGCATCGACCACCACGAGCACCGCGTCGGGCCGCTTCATGCCGGGCACGCGGCCGAGCAGCACGTCGACGGCGATCATCTCGTCGGGCGAGTGCGCGGCCAGCGAGTACGAGCCGGGCAGGTCCACGAGGTCGGCGTCGCGCTCGGCCAGGCGAATCCGGCCGATCTTCTTCTCGACGGTCACGCCGGGGTAGTTGCCGACCTTCTGCCGCACGCCGGTGAGCCGGCTGAACAGCGTGCTCTTGCCGGTGTTGGGGTTGCCGACGACGGCGATGACGGGCCGCGTGTAGGTCGCGGGTGCAGATTGGGGCGCGGGTGTCGCGCCGGGCGCATCGCTCATCGGATGTGGTCTACCTCGACGTTGGCGGCTTCACTCTTGCGCAGGGAGAGCGGGTAGCCGAGCACTTCGACTTCCATCGGGTCGCCGGCGGGCGCAAAGCGGATCACGCGGACGTCACTGCCTTCGAGCAGCCCCATCGCAAGGATGCGCTGGACGATGGCGCTGTCGCCGGTGACCGCGCGTACGGTGGCGGATTGCCCGGCCCGCAAGGCGGCGAGTGTGGTGACGGTGGCGCTCATCGCGATGCGGTGATGTGGTGGGGCGGTCGTCGGTGGTCGGTCGTCGGTCAGACCGCTTTGGCCGGCAGCGGCGACGAGGGCGGCGGCGCGGCGTCGGCGAGTGGCATGGTGAGGATGCAGGTTGCGTCGTGCCGGCTGAGCGCGAAGCGCGCGTCATCGATGCCGACGATCAGCGGGTCGCCGTCGCGCACGAGCGTGATCAGGGCGCCGGGCAGGATGCCGCGGTGGGCGAGCCGGGCGCGCGTGGTGCACTCGCCGACCTCGACGACGAGGACGGTGACACCGGTGCCGATGGTTGCGAGTGAGCGCATCGTCATCGCCGCAGCCGTAGAGATGAGGTGAGTTGAGGGGACGCTCGTGGTCAGACCGCCGGATCGTATTGCGACTGATTCTCGATTGCAAGGGAAATCAGGTGGTCCCCGGTCCGCAGGAAGGAGGTTCAACACAGAGAACACAGAGACCACAGAGAAGAGGAACGAGCGCGTCTCGCCTCTCCATTCTTATCTGTGTTCTCTGTGCTCTCTGTGGTGAATCTCTCTTCAGGTCGCGATCAGCGCATGCCGTCCCCGGCACACGTCCAGAGCGTGTGTACGTTGCTCTGCAGGCCTCTTGCGCCCCGACACTGGAATAGTTACTGATGCCCGCACGTCGATAGCCTTTCCCGGGCCGGCTCCACGCCTGCCCACATGTCCTCCTGAAGGAGAATCGGATGTTCCGTCACAAGATCTGGAGTGCCATCGCCCTGCTCTGTCTCGCCCTGCTCACCGCCGTCGCCGGCAACCTGCAGTCGCAGGATCCGCAGCCCAGCGACGAGGAGAAGAAGATGCAGGAGGCGATGGAGCGCTGGATGGCGACCATGAACCCCGGCGACCAGCACGCCGCTCTCGAGCCGATGGTCGGCGAGTTCACCGCCACCACGAAGATGTGGATGGACCCCTCGGCCGAGCCGATGGTCAGCACCGGCAGCTGCAAGAACACCTGGATCCTCGGCAAGCGCTTCGTCCAGTCGAGCTTCAAGGGCACCATGACGATGCCCGGCGAGAACGGCCAGATGCACGAGATGCCGTTCGAAGGCATCGCCACCACCGGCTACGACCGCTACCGCAACATCTACGTGAGCACGTGGATCGACAACATGAGCACGAGCATGTGGATCAGCCGGGGCACCACGCCGGACGGCAAGGTCTTCAACTTCTACGGCGAGATGGACGAGCCGATGATGAACATCACCGGCCGGATGGTGAAGGAGACGATCCGCATCGTCGACAAGGACACGCACGTGATGGAGATGTTCGACCTGGCGGCGGGCGACAACTACAAGGTGATGCAGATCACGTACAAGCGCGCGAAGACCAACGACTGATCGCGCCTCGACCTCGACATCGTCTGACACGCGGCGGCGCGGGCCATTCCGGTGGCTCGCGCCGCTGGCGTTCGGGCCATCGGATGCGGTACGTTCCCGCACGGCCTGTCTTGCCTCGCATCGCAACGCTCATCCGCAACGGATTGCCCATGCCATTCAACTCCCGCTCGTGGCGTCGTCGCGCCATTCTGGTCGCCATGCTCCCCGCCCTGCTGCTGGCCGGTCCGGCGCTGCAACCGACGGCCGTGATGGCCCAGGATCCGCCGGTCGAGGAGCTGAACATCGCGACGTGGGTCGAGGATGTGAGCCGGCTGATCCGCCCGCTGCGCCAGGATGCGATTCCCGACTTTGCGCTGCCCGAAGGCGAGAGCGGCGGGGGCGGGCCGGTCTGGGAAGACGCCGCCCCGCTCTACGAGGAGTGGACCTGCGACGCGATCGTCGACGTGCTGCTCGAACGCTTCGACGGCACGAAGCACTTCGCGGTGGTCACGCTCGAAGGCACCGGCCAGCTGGTCATCACCGCGCCGGCCGAGTCGAAGGCCGCGATCCACGAGTTCATGAACCGCTTCCGGCAGATGTCGATGGCGCTCACGCGCGTGCAGATCACGCCGCTGCAGCTGGGCCACGCGGCATACGCCGAGCTGCGCCAGAAGTGGCCGGCGTCGGTGGCCGACGACCCGACGGCACTGCTGAACTGGCTCTCGGCGAAGGAGGATGCCGGCGACGCGTCGGTGGGCGGCACCGCGCAAGGCGAGATGCGCAACGGCGAGCAGGTCGCGATCAGCCAGGTCAGCGAGCGCAACTACGTGCGCGACCTCGACGTGCAGACCGCGATCAACGCGTCGGCGCTCGATCCGGAAGTCGACGTGCTGCGCACCGGCTGGGGCCTGCAGTGCACGCCGTGGGTGGTGCGTGACGGCACGCGCGTGCTCGTCGAGCTGCACGGCGGATCGGCCAGCGCCGACGAGCCGGAGTCGCACGAGTTTGCGAACGGCGCGTCGGTGCAACTGCCGTTGCAGCACCGGGGCGACATCCACGCGGCCGTGCTGGGGCAGCCGGGCAAGGTCTACATCGTGTCGGCCGGGCCGCGGCCGACGGTCGACCAGGTGTCGGCGTTCCTGCTCGAGGTGGTCGTGATCAAGAAGCGCCCGGCCGAGATGCCCGGCGAGCGCAAGGTGAAGGGCCTGCTGACGCGCCGCTACGACGTGTGGGAGCTGTGCCTGCCGTGGCGCAACACCGAGGCGACGCCGTTGCGCGCCGACCGCTCGGTGCGGTTCAACGACTACTCCAACGAGGAGCAGAGTGAGCCGCTGTACTACGACGACGTGACCAGCGTGTTCAGCGAGCTGTGCCCCGACTGGGACATCGTCGGCGCGCGCGAGAGCTACCTGGAGCTGGCCGGGGCCGGGTACGTGGAGCTGGTGAACACGCCGAAGGCGCACGAGTCGATGCGCCGCGCGCTGACCGCGTTGCTGCAGGCACGGCCGCGGTCGCTGGCCACCGACATCGTGGCGTGGAAGCTCACGCGCGAGCAGTTCGATGCGGTGCCCGGCCTGCGTCGCGGTGCGCAGCAGCCGGTTACGCCGGAGGCCCTGGCGGCGGCGGTGCCCGAGGACGAGCGCCAGTCGGCACGGCTGATCGACACCACGGTGTGGCACCTCGAGGGCCAGTTGCAGGCGGCCACCCTGGTCGATTCGCAGGCCTACGTGGCCGACTACAACGTTCAGGCCCAGCAGGACGTCAGCGTGTTCGACCCGGTGATCGGCGTGGCCCACACCGGCCACAGCCTGGCGCTGAAGGCCGTGCGCGGCGACGACGACGACTGGGAGATCACCTCGGTCGGTACGCTGGCCACACTGCACGAGATGGCCGAGCAGAGCGCTCGCAAGGACGGCTCCTCGGACGGCGAGACGCTGCAGCAGCCGCGCCTCGGCTTCGTTGACCTGGGCGGTCGCGCGACGGTTCGCCCCGGCCAGTGGAGTGTGCGCCTGCTGGGTTCGCCGGACGACGACGGGTACGCGACGGTGTTGATGATCCGCACGCGAGTGGTCGCCGAGTAGCGACGCGACGGAGCGAGCCGGGACGAAACATGGCGGCTCGCGTACCAAACCCGCTCGCGAAACAGAGCCGCGCGCAGCAAGCGGCCACCGTGAGCCGGGCGCCCATGCCGCAGCAACGCAATGCAGCGCGGTGGTCAGCTCACGTGGCCGCTGGATTCGTGCGCGGCTCTGACCAGGAAGCACTCCTCGCGCCTGTTCTCACGACCCGCGCACGCAACTACCGCAGCTTCGCCACCTGCTCGAGCACCTCCACCACCTCCGGCCGTCGCTCGCGCGTCGCGCGGTCCGCTGCGTACGCTGCCGCCGCCTTGCCGGCACCATCCGGCAAGACCAGCAACGCCTTCGCCGCCGAGAGCCGTATCTGATCGTCGGCGTGCTCGATGCCGCCGATCAGCCGCGCCACGAACCCGGCCGACGGGCAGCGCGCAATGATCGGCAGGCACTCGATCGGCCACGGCCGCAGCGTCACCTCGCGCTCCTCCACAAGGTTCAGCAACATGCGCGACAGCTCCTTGTTCGCGCGCGCCGCCAAGCCGAGCACCACGTCGGCCGGCAGGTCCAGGAACACGCGCTTCAGCACCGCCTTGTTGAACTCCAGCTCCGGCGCTGCCGCCGAGAAGAACGGATTGCCGGCCGTGGCCGCGTCGAACAACTGCGCATGATTCTGCCGGCATGCGTCGAGCACCGCCCGCAACGCGGCCACTCGCGGCGTGTCGGCGGCGGTGTTCATGCCCGGCTCGTCGGACGGCGCCGCATCGACCCCGGCCCCGGGCAGCAGGCCGAACGCACGGACCAGCGAGATGCGCTCCTGCGCGTCGCCCGAGAAGTAACGCGCTGCGGCCCATGCCAACGGGTGCGCCGCGTCGCGCGCCGCGTCGGCCAGCAGCAGCACCGCGCGGGCCGCGTCGCCACGACGCCATCCGCCGAGCGATACCTCGCTGAACGGCCCGATCGCCAGCGACGCGCGTTCGCCCGCCTCCAGCAACTGGCCCCGACCGCACCGGCGCGCCGCTTCCGTGAACGCCTGCGCCAGCGCGTCGGCAGACGCCGTGACCGACGCGACGGCCGCGTCGAGCCAGCCGGCCGCTTCGGGTTCGAGCCGGGTGCGCAGGGTCTCTCGGAGGGTGCTGGCGATGGCATTGCTCATGGATGACGTACTCCTAGTCCTCGTCTGCCCGCTGCCGCCGCTGGGTGCCTGATACCGCCGCAGCTGCGCAGCGTCAAACGGCCCGGCCGCCCGGCGGTTCGCTCGCGTGTTCGGCAGTGGCGGACGTTCCCGCCGCGGGGTATGACTCGTTTGACCCTGTGGCCGGATCACGGCGAGCCTGGCATG
>JBFWQT010000122.1:0-14979 GCA_050249295.1 Planctomycetota bacterium | reverse complement strand
GCCCCGGGTCTATGGGTCAACCGTCCGGAGGTTTCGTGAACGCGCTTGTCAGCGTTCAAACGGTGGGCTCGGTGGGCTGCAGGCGTGACCCCAATGGGGCCCCTGCGGCGTCGCCATGCGCCGCTAACTACAGCGAATCACAAGTCATCGTCCCATCAGAGCAGCCCTCCGGGCGAGCCGGGGGTGTAAGGAGTTGTCCGTGGTTTGTTTCGGGTAAGAGCCGCGACCGAAAGGGAGCGGGGGCAACCGCGAGGGGCGTGAGGTTGTCAGCCTTCAGCGATTTCCCCGCTCCCTTTCGGTCGCGGCTCTTACCCGAAGTAATCGCTTGTCGGCTCCTAAGCCCCCGGAGTCTGGTTCTGAGGCGAGCGCTCGGCGCCACCAGGTCCGCGCCACCAAACAGAGTCATGCGCTGGTCCCAGTACCAGACTCCGGGGGCTTACACCCCCGGCTCGCCCGGAGGGCTGCTCTGATGGGACAGGACTTGTGATTCGCTGTGCTAACACTTCCCCAACCCGCCGTGACCACAACCCGCGCCGCACCGTACTACACGGTGCTACCAGCGATGCGACCGGCAGGTGGAGCCTCGGCCCGCCTGCCGGTCTCTATTTGCAACGCCTCATCCGGCAGATTCCGTTTCGCGCCACCGTCCGCGGCTCTATAAACCGGCAGCGGCGCCCGCCGACCGCGCGCCGGCCTCCGTCCCGGAAATCACCCCAGCGATGAACGCGATCCCCCAGCCGCTGCGCGACCTCTGCGCGCTGTGCGGCGTGTGTACCGAGTACTACAGCATCGATGGCACGCTGCACGTGGCCGAGCCGGGCATCCTCCGGCGCGTCCTCACGTGCCTTGGCGTGGCGGTCGGCGAGACGGACGACGACGCGCGCCGCGCGTTCGACGATATGCAGCAGGCGCAGCTGTCGCGCGTTCTCCCGCCGGTGATCGTCGCCGAAGCCGGCCGCCCGGCCGATCTGACGCTCACGCTGCCGCGCGGTGCCAGCGGCCAGCTCGACCTGACGGTCAGCGACGAGGCCGGCGCACAACGGCTGGCTGTCGCATACGACATTGAAGACGACCTGCACGTGCACGGTCAGCCGGAGATCGGCGAACAACGCCACTGGCGCTGCCGGGTCACGCTGCCTGACGCGCTACCCGCCGGCTACTGGGGCGTCACGGTGCGCACCTCGGGCGCCGGCGAGTGCAGTGCGAAGCTGATCGTCGCGCCGCCGCGCGCGTGGCAACCCGATGGCGGCGCGCGCCGCCAGTGGGGCGTGTTCGTGCCGCTCTACGCGCTGCACTCGGCGCACAGCCAGGCCGTCGGCGACGTCAGCGACCTCGACCGGCTGCGCGAGTGGGTCAAGTCGCTCGGCGGCAATGTCGTCGCCACGCTGCCGTTGCTCGCCTCGTTCAACAGCCCGTCCGGCCCGTTCGAGCCGAGCCCGTACACGCCGGCCAGCCGCCTGTTCTGGAACGAGCTGTACCTCGACCTGCACGCGCTGCCCGAACTCGCCACGTCGCCGGCCGCGCAGGCTCGCCTGCAGTCCGACGAGTTCGCGCAGGCCGTCGCCGCGCAGTCGCGTTCGCGCCATGTCGATCATGCCGCCGTGATGAAGCTCAAGCGCGAGGTGATCGAACGCGTGCTCGCCGACATGCCCGACGACGCCCGCGCGGCCGTGCATCGCGAGGCGGAGGCAATCCCGCACATGCGCGCGTACGCGCGGTTCCGCGCGCAGTGCGAGGTGCGCAACGAGAGCTGGCACCTCTGGCCCACCGTTCCGCAGATCTCGCCGCGCGACCCGGACGCCGACCCGCGCGTGTTCGCCGCGAAGCGCTACCACACGTTCGTGCAGGTCAGCATGCGCCGGCAGATGCGCGCACTGGCGGAGAAATCGCGCGCCAGCGGCACGGCGCTGTACGTCGACCAGCCGCTCGGCATCCATCCCGACAGCTTCGACCTCTACCGCTGGCGCGACCGCTTCGTGCCGGGCCTCTCGTGTGGCGCGCCGCCCGACCCGCTGGCCACGGCCGGGCAGGATTGGGGCATCCCGCCGTTGCACCCGATGAAGAACCGCGAGGCCGGCTACGACTACGTGATCGATTCGTTGCGCCACGTGATGGATGTCGCCGGCATCCTGCGCATCGACCACATCATGCAGCTGCACCGCATCTTCACCATTCCGTCCGGCGAGAAGGGTGACAAGGGCGTCTACCTCAACTATCCGCACGACGAGTTGTGGGCGATCATCCGCCTCGAGTCGCATCGCCGGAAGTGCGAGGTGATCGGCGAGGACCTTGGCACCGTGCCCGACGAGGTGCGCAATGCGATGGCGGCCAACGGCGTGAGCGGCATGTCGGTGATGCAGTTCGAGATCTGGAACGACGCCGATCGTGCGCTGCGGCCGCCGCCGGCCACAAAGGTGGCGAGTGTGAACACGCACGACACGCCGACCTGGGCCGGCTTCTGGCACGGCCGTGACATCGACGACCGCGTGGTGCTCGGCTGGCAGACGCCCGAGGGTGCAGCTCACGAGAAGCAGCAGCGCGAGTGGTCGCTGGGTGCGCTCGCCGAGTTCCTGCGTCGCAACGGCCGCATGCAGGGTGACGGCACCCCGGCCTGCGTGTTGCGTGGCTGCTTCGAGTACCTTGCGTTGTCGCCGTCGCCATTGGTGATGGTGACGCTGGAGGACCTGTGGCTCGAGGCCGAACCGCAGAATGTCCCCGGCACCTGGCGCGAGCGTCCTAACTGGCAGCGCCGCTGCGCCCACTCGCTGGAGGCGTTGCGCGGCATGGACGCCTCCGTGGCGATGTTGCGCGCGCTCAGCGCAAGCCGTCCCGGAGTGTGATGAGAAGCGCCGCGACCCGCGTCGCCGGCTCGACGAAGCGACACGCAACGACCAACGCGCCCGCGGCATCATGGCTCAGGCCGGGTAGAGCCGGATGGTTCGTTCCATGGTCATGGGGTCACGCGCTGGGCGCGCCGGCCTCGCGTGCCGCCACGTTGATCGCCGCGAGGTCGACGACACGCTCGAAGCGGTCAAGCATCGTGCGGTCGTGCGTGACCAGCAGCAGCGCCGCGTTGTTCTCGCTGCACAGCTCGCGGATCAGCGTCATCGCCTCGCCGGCACGGTGATGGTCGAGGTTGCCGGTGGGCTCGTCGGCCAGCACCAGCGAGGGGCGATTGGCCAGCGCGCGCGCCACGGCCACGCGCTGCTGCTGGCCAACCGAGAGCTGCGGCGGCCGGTGGTGCAGGCGCTCGCCAAGGCCGACCTTGACGAGCAGTTCGCGCGCGTACGCGGTGTCCACCTTGCCGCCGAACGACATCGCGAGCGTGACGTTCTCGAGGGCCGAGTACGCGTGCAGCAGGTTGAAGGTCTGGAATATGTAGCCGATGCGCTTCGCGCGCAGCTGGTCGCGCCCGGCCTCGCTGAGGGCCGACACGGTCTGGCCGTCGACGATGATCTCGCCGGAATCGGGCACGAGGATGCCGGCAATGAGATGCAGCAGCGTGGTCTTGCCGGTGCCGCTCTCGCCGCGCATGGCGATCTGCTCGCCGGCGTCGAGCGAGAACTCCGGCACGTGGATGACGTTGGTGATCTCGCCGTCGGGCGCGCGCCACGACTTCTTCAGGTCGCGCAGGGTGAGGATCGGCATGGTGTGTCGCGGGGCAGTGGCGGCGGCGCGCGACGACAGCCTGGACGCGCACTGCCAGTTGGTGTTGCATTCCGGTCCGGGCCGCGACCGTGGGGAGCGGGACCAACAAGCACGGAACAGTATAGCGGCGCAGGCGACATCAGACGGCGGCTGCATGTCGGGTTCGGGCTGGAGGCTCCCGCTCCCTGATGGTCGCGGCTCGCCCCGAACAGACTCGTGCCGCCGTCAATCGTGGCGCAGGTCGGCGTCGGGCAGGCTGCTGCGCACGCCGTCACTGGTCACAAACACCGCGTCGGCGTTGTCGAACTGCTTGATGAACTCGAGGCCATCGTCGGGGCCCATCACAAACAGGGCCGTGGCCAGCGCGTCGGCCATCGCACAGTCGCGCGTCAGCACCGTCACCGAACCGTCGAACAGCGGAGCAAAGCCGAGCCGCGGGTCGACGATGTGGCCGACGCGTTGGCCGTCAATCTCGCGGTAGCGCAGGTAGTTGCCTGACGTCGCAACCGACGCGGCCAGGCCGAAGCCGAGCTCACCGATCGAGCGGTCCGGATGGTAGGGGTCGATGATGCGCAGCCTGTGCAACCGGCCGTCGGCGGCGCGGCCGCAGGCGCGCAGGTCGCCGCCGATGTTGACGATGATGTCGGTGTAGCCCTTGCCGCGCAGGAACATGAACAGGCGGTCGATGATCCAGCCCTTGGCGAAGCCGGCGATGCCGATCTTCGTGCCGGGGTGCGTGAAGCGCACGCCGGTGTCGCTGACGACGACGTGCTTGTAGCCGACGCCTTCCATCACCTTCAGCAGGTCGGCTGGTTCGGGCGCCTTGCCGGCTTTCGCGGCGCGGTCCCACAGCTCGCCGAGCGGCTTCCAGGTGATGTCGAACGCACCGCCGGTCGCGGCGCTGACCGACAGCGCGGCACGCAGCATCTCGAGTCCGCCGGGCAGCGTCAGCGGCATCTCGCGTTCGGCGGCGTGCGCGTTGATCTGCGAGATCTCGCTGTCGGCGCGCCACTCGGAGAGCGAGGCCTCGTAGGTGTGGCACATCTCGCGCGCCATCGCGAGGTCGCGCGCCGCGGCGGCCGGGTCGTCGGCAAGCACCACGATGTCGTAGGTGGTGCCAAGCTCGCGGCCGCTGTCGGCGACCGGGCGAAGGCCGTCGATCGTGCTGCCGGGCGACGACGGCGGCAGGCCACCCGACTCCGGCGGCGAGTGGTTGCCGCCCGTGCGGCCGGTTCCTTCCGTGCGGCTCGCATGGCCGGGCGGCGGCACGAACGTGATCCGCGTCCAGGTGCCGTCGGGCGTGCCGTCGGCCTTGAGGCGGATCAGCGTGGGCGTGGCGCGCACGTTGTAGTGCGCGGCCAGGCTGCCGGTGGGGTCCACCACGATGTCCATCGCGCGCGCGTCAAGCTGGCGCTCGGCGATCATCCGCGCGACGTCCTTCGTGCCGCTGCCGCTGACCACCATCATCAGCTGCTCGTCGTCGGCGTGCGTCAGCGACCACGCCTCGAGCTCGGGCTGTTCGCGCCGGCATTCGTCGCACCACGTGGTGGAGAACACCAGCAGGCTGGTCCGGCCATCGGTGCGGCGTGGCGACCAGTCGTGTTCGGTGCCGTCGAGCGCGAGCCAGCGCGGAGCCCCGGTGGAGCCGGGCGGGGCCTCGTTGGTGGCGCCGGGGTCGGCGGTCTTGCAGGCCGGCAGCAACCCCATCATCGGCGCGAGCAGCGCGATAAGAACCAGCCCGCGGACCACCTGCGAGGCGTGCGTGTGAATCACCATGTCGCAATCACTCCCAGAGTCCCGCCAAGGGCGTCGATGCCGTCGCTGCGCACAAACCCGAACAGCGAGACGGAGAGTTCCCATCCCACACTTCCGCGAACCGCGTCCTGCAGGTTCACGCGTACCAGCAGGCCGCCGGTGTTCAGGCTGAACGTCGCGAGGTCGGAGTCCTGCGTGCGCAACGGCAGACCCGGCGAGCGCGGCATCAGCACAAGGTATTTCGTGCCCTGCTGGTCGGCAACGCGGTGCCACAGGCGCACCTGCACGCCCTCGCCGAACGGGAACTCCAGCGACCACTCGACCGCCACATGCCGGATGTCCCAGTCGTCCTGGTAGTAGCTCGCATCCAGGCCGAGGCTGCCACCGGCCCACGGCGACCAGCGCACCCGGCCGCTGACCTGGAGGCGATTGCGCTGCTCCGGCAGGATCTCGTCGATCAGGAAGAACGGCTGGCCGCCCGCATTGAACAGCGTGACGTAGTTGAGCTGGTCGGAGAGGAAGCCGTGCTGGTTGGTGTACTGCAGCACGAGGCGGGTGCGCACGCTGTCGGATACGACCTGATCCCAGCCGAGCATGAAGTTGTGCGAGAACGTCTCGTCGGATTCGCGGAACGTGCCGTCCCAGTAGTCGAGTTCGTGGTAGTCGCCGCGGAAGTTGTAGGTCAGCGAGAGCGTGGTGGTGTCGTCGAACAGGTCGAGCAGGACCGCCAGGTCGAACCCGCCGGAGATCAGGTCGAGCTGATGGTGATAGTAGAGGCCGAAGCTGCCGCGCACGGGCGTGTCGGGCACCTTCACGTCGACGGCCGCGGAGATGGTCAGCGTCACGAGGTCGGCCGATGCCGAGGTGGTGGCGGCGTTGATGATCGAGAGCGGGAGGTTCAGCAGGTCGGCGTTGTTGATGTAGGAGGTGGCGATGCGCGCCTTGAAGTCGACGGCCGACTCGACGTGCAGGTCGATCGATGCGCGGGCGCCGATGTAGTTGAAGCCTTCCTGCGCGTAGATGTTGCCGTTGCCGTTGTCGGACTGGGAGAAGGCGTAGAGGTCGAGCGCGACGCGATGGTCGGCCGGGGCCGGGTCTTTCGGCTCGACATCGGGGCTCTGGTCGGCGCTCTGGTCGGGGCTCTGGTCGGCGGGGGAGTCGGCAGGCGCGGGCCCCGGCGATCCGGCCGCCTCCTGCGCGGTGGCGCTGGCCGGGCGAGCGATGAGCATCGCCGCGAGGATGAGCAACGGCAACCAGGCACGCGCGACGGGGCCGGGGTGGATCACTGGCATCCGCACCCGCCGGCCGACGCGCCGCCGAATCCGCCGAACGCGCCTTCGCGGGCCGCCTCGGCCTTGTTGCGGATGTAGGTGAGGCTCTCGTCCGCGTCGAGTGTCATGGCGCGTCGCACCAGCTTTGCACGCTCGTGGAATGCCGGCGCGGTGCACCCGCTGGCCGCGACCATGGCGAGCAGCACGATCACCAGCAGCCGCACGGCGGGGCCGGATCGCGTGGGCGACGGCGTGGGCGTGTGCGTGTGGACTCCGGCTGGTTTCACGGCGTGCATCGGGGTGCGGCGGGCCGTGCGCATTGTGACGTCGGCCCGCCGCCGGCTCAAGCGCCAGCCCTGCCCACCGCGCGCCGGCCAATCCCGCGCGGCAGGTTCCCGCAGTTGTTGCCGTCACGTCGGGCCGGTACCTTCGTCGTCGTGCAGGCCCCGCCACGTCGCTCCCACGTCGCTTGCTCATGGGACACAAGAAGGAACGCGCCAGCTTCAACGACGGCGGCTACTTCCGCCGCACGCGAGCGCTGTCGCTGTCGCTGCTCTACATCCTGCCGTTGCTCGTGATCTACGAGGTCGGCCTGGTGATCCTGCGGCCGGACTCGCAGAACGCGGCCGGCGCGGTGGTGCACCTGCTGTTCAGCTACTTCGGCGACGGCGTGCTGGTCTTCAATGTGGTGCTGCTGCTGTCGCTGGCGATCGCGTGGGCGCGCACCAACAAGGCCGGCGGCGTGGCCCCGCACTACCTGATCTTCGTGTGCCTGGAGGCCGTGTTCTGGGCGGCCTGCATGATGATCTTCGCGGTCGTGTTCGTGTCGCTGGCGCGCCAGAACCTGCCCGTCGTCACGCACCTTGCAAGCGGTGCCAGCCACGGAGGCGCGGCCGGATTCGATCCGCAGGTCTACAGCGTGGCCACGCGACTCGCGCACTCGTGCGGCGCCGGCGTGTACGAGGAGCTGATCTTCCGGCTGTTCCTCTGCACCTTCTTTGTGTGGCTGTTCGGCAAGCTGCTTGGCAAGGAGTCGGACGGCAAGAGCGACGAGAAGCCGCGCACGCCGTTCACGGCGGTGTTCATGGGCTTGATGATCTCGGCGCTGCTGTTCGCGCTGGCGCACCACATTCCGCCGCAGAAGGCGATCGCGCTGGACCCGATGATTTTCCGCACGGTGTGCGGCTTCTTCCTCGGCGTGGTGTTCCTGCTGCGCGGCCTGGCGGTGGCGGTGTACACGCACACGCTCTACGACGTGTACGTGCTGCTGGTGCATCCGCATGTGGTGGCCGCCGCGGCGGGGTGAGGGCGCAAGACCGCGCGCGAACGGATTGAACGGTTGTCTGCAATCGACTGCATCCGCACCCTGTCGGTCGCGGCACTTCCGGACCCGAAGCAACTCGCTGGCGAGTCACGACGATCCGGCCGGCCGCGTCGGCACGTGCCGGTTTAGCGATCCCATCGCCTTCACGTACGCCGCGTTCAGCGACCCGGCGCGGCGCTGCCAGTCTTCAGCCTCGACCACGTTGCCCAGCGCGAGCGCAACCACGGCCTGCCAGTAGTGCCAGGCGACACGACGCTCGGCGGCCGGCACGTGCTGCAGGATCCGCGCCGCGCCGTCGGCGCGTGACAACTCGAGCAGACTGGCCACGCGATCGACCGCGTCGGACTCGGCGATGCGCGGCGCAACGGCATGCGCCAGTTGCTCGCCGAAGTGCTGCGCCAGGATGTCGAGACAGAGACCGGCGACCTCCCCGATGTCGGGCCGATCCGCCGGGTGGCTGGCCATGCAGTCGACGATCAGCTGCTCCAGCTCCAACGGCAGGTCGGCGTGGAGCGCCGGCACCGGCTGCGTGCGATGCGCCTCGGCCATTGCCGCCAGCGTGCTTGCCACGAACGGCAGCCGGCCGGTCGCACACTCGAACAGCGTCACGCCCAGCGCATACACGTCGTGCGCGGGCGTCGGCATCGCATCACGCTCCCACGCCTCGGGCGCCAGGTAACCCGGCGTGCCGCCGTGCAGCGTCGCCGCGTTGCCGCTCAGCCCGGCCACCGCCGACAACCCGAAGTCGGTCAGCTTCACGTTCGCGAGCGTGTCGTCGCCAACGAGGATGTTGCCCGGCTTCACGTCGCCATGCACCAGCCCCGGAACCGCCACCCCGGCTGCCTGCAGGGCGAGCGCCACCTGCGCGCCGACGACGCAGACCTCGTGCGCCGTGAGTCGACCATGCTGCGCCGACGGCATGCGCGCATCGGCGGGTTGATCGAATGATGGCGTCGACGCGAGCATCGGCGCGCTGTCGTCATACGCGGCCACATGCGGCGCCGCCACACCGGGCCCGACACCGGCACGCGCACGCAGCAACTCGCTGAGGCTGCCGCCGGGCACGTAGTCGAGCACGAGGTACGGCACGTCCTCGATGCGCTGCACGCCGAAGGCCTCGACGATGTGCCGGTGCGGCGGCAGTTGCAGCCACATCGCGGCCTCGTGTTCGAACTGCTGCACCGTCCGCGACGATCGTTCGCCGCGCCGCAGGAATGCCTGGCTGGTCTTCAGCACGAACCGGCGATCGGCCCCGCCGACCCCGGCTGCGCGCTTCACCTCGTCAGCCAGCGACTGGCAGAAGTACACGACGCCCATGCCGCCGATCTTGCGGCCGAACACCTGCAGCTTGCCCAGCAGGCCGACGCGCGACGATCCGTCGTCCACCTCGGCGTGCCCGCCATGCCGCCGCCACAGATTCCTCCAACCGGCACCTGCCAGGATCCCCTCGTCCAGCGGCACGCCAAGTTCGTCGGCAAAGGCGCGGATCGTGCGATGCAGGTGGACGGTGTAGGCCGTTTCGAGCGAGTAGCTGTGCCGGTGGGTGCGCCATTTGCCCGCGCGGTTCTGGGCGGTCCACACCAGCGCGAACGACCTCAGCAGGCCGAGTGTCCCGTCATTGGCGGTGCCGAGCAGCTGCACCTCGACGCGCGCGTTGACCGGATTCAGCGTGGCCTGCCCGGCCGGGGAGTTGACGATGATCCGTCGCCGGCTATCGCGCACGATGGTGCAGCGATTGAACCACACGCGCCGGTAGACGTACCTCCACGCCATCATCAGGGCCAGCAGTGCGATGCACCCGGGCACGAGCAGCAACACCCAGCTGGCGTTCAGGCGCGAGGCCTCTCGCATCGCCGGCAGAAAGTTGACGATGACAGCGATGCAGACGACCAACACGCCGACGAAGAAGACCGGCACGGTGCCAAGCGGGAAGCGCGGCAGATCCACCGGCACCGGCTCGGCCTCGGCGGCGCGGTCGAACTCCACCTGCTCGTCGAACGGCAGGCGCTGACTGCCGGACATCAGCGAGCCAGTCGTCAGGCTCTCCGAAAGGTGCGACCGGCGGAGACTGTCCTGCAGGGACGATGCCTCGGGCGCGTCGAGCGGTGCGTGCGGGTGGTTCATGCGGCGATGCGGCTGCCCGGTCTGCGATGGCGGCGATGGCGGCGACCCATCGTCACGCGCGACACTGGCCAGGCGCAAGAGTCGTGCGAGCTTCGCGTACGGCCCGACCGTCGACCGCGTCGCTCAGGCGCCCGGCTCGCCGCGCTTCTCGATCTGCGCGAGCCGCGTCTCGAGTTCCTTCACGCGCTTGATCAGGTCGGGCAGCTTGCGACGCGCCGCCAGGTAGCGCTTGTACTCGTGACCACTGACCGCCGGCTCGCCGAGGTAATCGCCGGCCACGTCCACGTCCTTCACCACGGCCGCGCGCGCACCGATGCGCACGTTGTCGGTCACCGTGACGTGACCGCTGAACCCGGCCTGACCACCGACGAGGCAGCCGGCCCCGATCACCGTCGTGCCTGCCAGGCCGACCTGCGCGGCCATCATCGTGCCGGCACCGACCTCGCAGTTGTGCGCGATCTGCACCAGGTTGTCGAGCTTGACCATCGGGCCGATGATGGTGTGACGGAAGCGCGCGCGATCGACCGTGGTGTTCGCGCCGATCTCGGCACCGTCGCGCACGATCACGTTGCCGAGCTGCGGGATGCGCTCGACGCGGCCGTTCACGGGCACGTAGCCGAACCCGTCGGAGCCGATGATCGCCCCCGGCTGGAGGATCACGCCGTTGCCGAGGTGGCAGTGCTCGCGGACGATGCTGTGCTGGTAGAGGTGGCAGTTCTTGCCGAGGCGCGCCTTGTAGCCGACGTAGCTGAAGGCCTCGAGCACGCAGCCGTCGCCCACGCTCGCGTGCGCATCGACCACTGCGTACGCCGCGACGTGCACGCCGTCACCGATGATCGCGTCGGGATGCACGACGGCCGTGGGATGCACGCCGGGGTCGCGCGGCGGATAGTCGGCCAGCAGCTTCTCGGCGACCAGCGCGAACGCGTAGTCGGCGATCTTGCAGACGACCAGCGGACGGGCCCGCGCCGCATCGCCGAGCGCACCGGCGAGTTGCTCGTTGACCAGCACGGCCGACGCGGCGGTCGAGCTGATCAGCTCCTGGTACCGCTCGGCGGCGCAGAAGGTGATCGTGCCGGGCTGGCCTTCGTTGATGGCGCTGACACCACTGATTGCAACGGAGCCGTCGCGGGCAGGGTCCAGCAGGTGGCCGCCGACAAGCTCGGCAACCTCGCGCAGGGAAATCGACATGGTGTGATCCGGTAGCGGTGCGATCGACGGCGGTCAGTCGCTGTCTTCCGGCAGCTCGGCCAGCGGCTTGCGCGGGCGGGGCCGCGAATCCGGATTGAGGAACTGCGCCAGCGACGGCATGTACATGTAGCCCCGCGCCTGCTGCGCGCGACGGCGGGCCAGCATCGTGTCGCCGGCAAGCTGCGCGAGGCGGTACGAGCCGAGCACGTACGGCATCAGCGAGGCCGGGCGCGTGTCCGCCAGGTTGACCTCGATCCAGCGCTCGTACGAATCGAGCATCTTCGCGGCGCGGGTCTGCGCGTCGGACGCGCTGAAGAAGCGCGACACCGCCTCGCCGGCCTTGTCACCGTTCGCGCCGTTGGCGCCCATCGCCGACGCGACCGCGGCGTAGTGCCAGATGCGCGTGCCTTCCACGTCGTACGCGGTGCGGTTCGGCGCCGAGGCAATCAGCCCGAAGGGGCCATCGCCGAACACCGGCGCCATCAGCGGGAACTCGTTGGCGTCCACGCTGCCGCTCGAGTCGCGGTCGGCCGAGGCGAAGGCGGCTTCGTACATCGCGCCCTGCGGCAGCTCGTCCTTCTGCAGCACGCCGTCGTGGTTGTCGTCCATCCGGCCGATCAGCGCGTGGCAGTCGGCGACAAACAGGTGCGCCCACGCCGCGGCATCGTCGGGCCGGCGGTAGTTGTACTGGCGCCACACCGTGGAAGCGTCGCGGTAGTCGTTGTCGGCCTCGAACCAGCCGGCCAGGGTGTGGGCCGCGCGCATCGAACCGGCGCCCACGCGCGGGTAGAGCAGGGCCATCGCCTGGCGCGACTCGCCGGCGGCGCGGTGCATCGTCGCGGCGGTGATGCGCGCGGTCGTGCTGCCGGGCAGCGCGGCCACCACCTTGTCGGCCAGCTCCATGCGCTGCGCGGCGCCGTCCGCACCGTCCACGGCCGGCGACACCACCTCGAGGAAGAAGCGCCACGCCGCCAGGTTCAGCGGGTTGACCTTGAGCACATACTGAAGCGCCTCGCGCGCCTCGTCGAGCAACTGCGTTTGCGAGTCGCTGTTGCCAGCCTCGCCAGCGCGCTTCGCCAGCTCGACCGACAGCCGCGCCTGGGTCAGGTGCAGCACGACGTCGGTGCGGTTCGCGCCACGGCTGATCTCGTCGGCGAGCACATTGTTGATCGCTTCGAGGTCGGCCGTGCTGACCTTCGGCGTGGCGAGCAGGATCTCGGCACGCAGGCCGGTGCCGCGCGGGAAGGCCGTGAACTCGATCGCTTCGCGTGCCGATGCCTGCGCGGCGTCGAGGTTGTTCTCCTGCCATAGCAGGCAGGCGCGCGAGTAGGCGCGCATCGCCCGCGGGTCGGTGCAGAAATGGCGGGCCGCCATCGCCTTGCCGGCGTCGGTGGTCGGCTGGCCGTTGGCAAACGCCAGCGCACGCGCGAGCAGCGTGATGCCCGGCATCGGGTTGAACACCGCGATGTTGTGGTAGGTGCGCGACTCGGTCACCGCGTTGCTGCGCGCGTCGTACCACCAGCCAGTGGCGGTGCTGTTCGGCCTGCCGTAGCGCATCGTGCTGTAGAGCACGAGGTCGGCTTCCAGCGCGCTGGCCACGCGACGCGCCAGCTCGGGGCCGGGGCCGCCGGTCAGGTCTTCGTTCGCCAGCGCCATCATCGTGTCGGCCGGCGAGATCACTTCGGTGTCGAAGCGCGCCGACAGGTAGAAGCGCACGACGTCTTCAAGTGCCTGAGCGAGGACGACACTGTCGTTGCCCGGCGGGTGCAGCAGCGTGACCGGCAGCACGGCGATGCGCATGAACGGCGTGCCCGCCGTGGGCGGAGCCGGCCAGTTGCTGTCGGGCGGCGTGGGCTGCGGGTCGGGCGGCGTGGGCTGCGGATCGGGCGGCGTCGGTTGCGGATCGGGCGGCGTGGCGGCCGGCAGCAGCATCTTGCCCTCGGCTTCGTCCTCGGTGCCGATCACCAGGCCGTTGCCCTCGATGTAGCAGGTGAGCTCGAGCATCTCGCCGATCACTGTCAGCGCTTCGCCGAGCGTGGCCTTCGGCAGGTCGAGGGTGACCTCGAGATCCTCCTCCATCATGTCCTGCACCTCTTTGGAGAGGGTGATCTCGATGCCGACGCGCTCGGAGAGGTAGCTCACGACATCCGCCAGCGGCGCGCCTTCGAAGTGCACCGACACGTCGGCCGCAACGGCCTCGTCGATCGTCGGCGCCGGCTCGGGCTGCGGGTCGGGCTCTGGCATCGGCTGCGGATCGGGCTCCGGCTGCGGTTCCGGCTCCGGCTGCGGTTCCGGTTCCGGCATGGGCTGCGGGTCCGGCTCCGGCTGTGGTTCGGGCATGGGTTCCGGATCCGGCTGGGCCGGGGGATCCTGGGCGAGCACCCACGAAGCGGGCAGCGTGGCCGCCATCAGCAGGGCCGTCGCCGCAATCAACCACACAGCTGTCAGGACGGGCGTCAGACGCTTCATCGATGTCTCCGCACGGCGACCCGTTGGTGGCCAAGGCCGGCGCGAGTTAATGGACAGGTGGCGTGGATTTTACATCAATCCGCCAGTGCGGCAACCGCCCGGTTCGAGCGTGCCACGAGGCGATGCAAGCGGTGCGCGCCGAAACGCGCGCCGCCAGGCAGCGGATGCAGGCGAGAGGCTCTCGCGGTGCATCCGCCCCCTGACGGTCGCGGCTCTTGATTGCACGTTCCGGCCATCAACCGTCACACGACGGCGCGACGGCGGACCGCCAGCAGCACCAGCGGCAGCAGCAACCAGAGCCATCCGCCGAACGCCACGTCGGTTGTCGTCGCCCGGCTGTTGCAGCCGCAGTTGGCCGCGGTACCACCACCGGGCAGCGTGATCAGCAACGTCAACGCCTTGTTGGCGGTGCCGCCGTGAGTGTCGGTCACCGTCACCGTGACCGTGTAGTTGCCACCCGAGTTGGCGGCTGGCGTACCGCTGATCAGGCCAGTCGAAGGATCCATGGTCAGGTCGGCGTTAGCCGGGTTGACCAGCATCGACCAGGTGAACGGCGCCGTGCCGCCGGTGACGGTCGGCGTCTGGCTGTACGCCACCTCCTCCTCGGCATCGGGCAACGATGTGCCGACGATCGTGACCGCCGCGTTGACGACCAGCGTGTACGCGTTGACGTCAGTCTGGCTGTTGGCGTCGGTCAGCGTGACGTTGATGTTGAAGTTGCCGGAGGCGGTGGGCGTGCCGCTGATCAGGCCGGTGCTGGTGTTGATCGTCATGCCGGTTGGCAGGCCGGTGGCGCTCCAGGCGTAGGGCGTCTTGCCGCCGGTGGCGCTGAAGGCCTGCTGCCAGTTGGGCGCGTTGCGCGTGGCGGGCGGCAGCGCGCCGGGGGCGGGCGAACTGATCGCCGGCGCATCGAGCACCTGTAGCGTGTACGCCTTCGTGTCGACGTCGCTGTTACCGTCGGTGACGCGGATGCTGAACGAGAAGTTGCCCGTTGCCGAGGGCGTGCCGGAGAGTACGCCCGTGCTGGTGTTCAGCGACAGGCCCGGCGGCAGCGTGCCGATCGGCTGCGACCACACGTACGTCGGGATGCCGCCGACCACCGTGAACGTCGTGTTGTAGGGGCTGCCGTTGTAGGCCTCGGGCGTCAGCGCCCCGGCGGCCGGCGAGTTGATGATCGGCAGGTCGTAGACCGTGATC
>JBFWQT010000121.1:0-15098 GCA_050249295.1 Planctomycetota bacterium | reverse complement strand
CGCTGATCGACGTGCCGGTGTCACGATCGGTCAGCGGCACGAACGTCACCGCCGCGAGCGCGGCATTCACATTGGCGACCGTGTCGGTGATCGTCCAGACGCCGGTGCCGGGCGTGTTGCTGCCTCCGCCGCCGGTGCTCAGCGAGCCGGCCGCGGTGTCGGCCAGCGTGAGCGTGGCGATGAGCAGCTCGCCGATGTCGCCGTCGCTGGTGACGATGTCGTCGAGCGCGACGCTGGCCGCGCCCTCGGTCCAGCCCTTGGCCTGCGTCGTGTTGCTGGCGGTGGGCTGGTCGTTGACCCCCGTGACCGTGATGCTGAACGTGCCGGAATCGGTCGAAAGGTCGGGATCTGCCACATCGAAGCTGAAACTGTCGGAGGTGCTTTCGCCACCGTTATGGGTGTACGTGACCTTGCTGGTGTCGATGTCGTCCTGCGTGAACATGCCGCCGAGGCCGAGCGGCGAGCCGCTGAGGTTGACGGTGCCGTTGTCCGGCAGGTCAGTCAGCGTGTAGGTCAACTGGTCAGCGGCATTGTCGGCGTCGGTGGTCTCCAGCATCGAGTTGTTGATCGTCGAGAGCACGGCACCCTCGAGCACGGTCATGCCGGTGTTGGTCGTGACGCTCGGCGGATTGAGCGGATCGATGGTGATTGTGAACGTGTCGGCGACCGACTTCGGTTCGAGGTCGGCGACGCTGAAGCTGAAGCTGTCCGACGGATTGGCGCTGCCGCCGTGCAGGTAGTTGATCAGGCCGGAGTTGAGCTGGGTCTGCGTGAACGTGCTGCTGACCACCAGCGGCGTGGTGTTGTTGCGCAGCGTGCCGTGCGTCGGCACCGCCGTGACGGTGTAGGTCAGCTGGTTGGCGCTGTTGTCCGGGTCGGTGGCTTCCAGCATCGCCTGCGTGATGGTGGTGGCCGGGTCGCTCTGCGTGATCGTCAGGCCGGTGTTGGTGGTGACGGCCGGCGGGTCCTGGTAGTTGGTGACGGTCAGCGAGGCGGTGCGCGTCTCGGTACTGAACGCACTGCTGCCGCCGTTGAGCACGCCACTGGTGTCGGCGGTGCCGCCGTTGCTGCCGCTGGTCTGGTCCCATGCGCGGAAGGTGATGGCGGTGGTCAGCGTGCCGCTGTACTCGGCGGTGGGCACGAAGCGGATCGCCGTGGTGCCGTCGTCGGCGAGCAGTCGCGCGCTGCTGCTGCTGACGCTTCCGAGCGCGTTCCAGCTGCTGCCGTTGGTGGTGTACTCCCAGCTGCCGTTGGTGGTGTCGGCCGCGGTGATCGCCACACCCTGCAGGGGTGAGTCGTCGTCGTCGGTGAGCACGACCGCGCCGCCGGCGCTGGTCAGCAGCGTGGTGATCGTCGTGCCGCTGCCGACCTCATCTTCCTGGATCGTCGTCAGTGTCAGGCCCGTGGGGTCGGACGGCGGCGCGCCGGTGACCTGCGTCGCGATCGCCTGGCACTCCTGGCGGTCGGTGTCGGTGATCGTGCCGGGGAAGTACGGGGCACCCACCGAACTGACGCCGAAGACCGTCTCGTAGAACACGCACGCGGCGAGATACCGGCCGACGAAATTGGGATGGTAGCTGTCGGACTTGTAGAGGTTCTTGCCGGGGTGGGCGATCTCGTACGCCAGGAATGCCTCGCCACAGTGCGCGGCCATCACGCGGTGCCGGCCGCCGCGACCGACGCGGTAGCCCTCGTTGACCTGGTCCTGCCAGCGGCGCGTGGTCCCGCCCGACCATGGCTCCTCGTCCACGCCGGGCGTTCCGCCGTTGTAGCGCTTGTACTGGTAGAAGTAGTGGGTGCTCTTCCACGGCCACGTCTCGAACTCCACAGCGATGGCGCCGCCGGTCTGGCAGTCGTCACAGAGGAGGCTGTTGTACGGGGCCGAACTCGGCGTGCGCCCGTAGATGCCCAGTCCCTCGTAGTAGGGCGGCATCTCCAGCGCTTCCATGCTCTGCCCCTGCAGGCTCACGTAGTCGTACCCCCCGGTGAGAATCAGGGTGCGCTCGGCCGGTGTGAAGTAGTGGCCCTCCATCGTCATCCCGCCGGGGCACTGGATGTCGGTACCCGCGTTCAGGTTGAACGTGTGGCCACGCGCGCCGTCCGACGACGCAATGTCACGCATGAAGTGCGCCACGCTCTCGCCCGCGCCCTGGTAGGAGAAACTGTTGCCGATGAACAGCATCCTCACCGTGCGCGCACCGTTGCGCAGACGCGGCGCGTCGTTGGTCGGGTTGATCGTGACCACAATGCTGTCCGACACATTGTTCGGTGTCGGCTCGGTCACGCTGATGTCGAGCGTACGCGTGGAGGCTGGTGACTCGTCGAGGTTCTCGTAGGTGAGCTGGCGCAGCATGCACTCGATGGCGAACGGCGTGCTGTAGGCCGACGACAGGTCGAAATCCAGCGAGGCGCCCTGGCCGTAGCTGGTCATCCAGGCGATTGGCTGGTTGCGGAACCGGACCTCGTTGCCCCACACGAGGATCAGGCCGCCGCGCTTGACGTACAGCCGGTCGCCGGCCACCTCGCCGCCCTGGATCGAGACGGTGAGCGTGCCGCCGTCGTAGTCGGCCGTGGCGTCGTCGCGGAACACGGCCGCCGGGTCGAGGATCGTCGGCGCGTCGTTTTCGTCGAGCGCCATACCGGCCGCCAGGCTGATCGATTGCGCGTCGTTGTCAGCCGTGATCGTCACGTCCATCGAGTCGTTGCTCGACCCGTCGCTGCCGTCGTTGACGGTGGCGGTGATGGTGATGGCAGCACCGGCAGTTGCACCCGCACGCATGTAGCGCACCTGGCCGAGCAGCGTCTGGACGCGTGCCGGCGTGGCCTGCGCATTGAGGCTCACGGTCAGCGCGGTGCCGTCGCCGCCGTGGGCGCTGAACGTACCCATCAGCGTGCCGTTGAAGTACACGCGCTCCCCGATGCCACCGCCGTAGCCAAGGCACACGATGCCGTTGCCGTCGACGATGAAGAACTGATCCGTCGCCGCGCCACCGCTGGTCACGCTGACGCTCAGCGAGCCACCGTTGAAGTTGGCGTTGTCGTCGGTGACGCTCACCGTGCCGAGCGACATCGCCGGGTCGTCCTCGTCCCAACTGGTGTCAGCACCGATCGACACCGTTGGCGTCGTCGCCAACGCCTTGATGAGTACCGGAGCCGGGTCGGATGCGCGGGCTGACGCAAAAAACGCCAAAGCCAGAAGCAGAGCCGAAAACAGGGCAGGCCGGGTGTGTTGCCACATAGGTCACCGGGGAGCGAGCGAGGTCGGCATTGGATCGGATCAACACCAGGAGAACACACAATGTACCGGCCAGCCGATTGCCAGGAAAGCCGTTGTACGTGCGATTTTCCGGATCGGGTGCGTCGGTGCATCTGCGCCGGGTCACGCCGCGCGGCGCCGGACCGGATTCTCAACACAATGGCGACACCACCACTAATGCGGCTCGCGACCGAGTTGCCGCAGTTGGCCGGCCAGGCGGGCCTTCTCGGCGGCATCGGGACAGTGGCGCCACGCCTGCTCGAGCGCGTCCAGTAGTTCGGTCTGATGACCCAGCCGCTGCTCGATGCCGGCGAGGTTCTGCCATGCCGTCCACTCGGTCGGGTTGCGCTCCAGCGCCGCACGGATGTCGTCCCGCGCGCCGGCGAAGTCGCCGGTGGTGGCGCGCACCGCGCCACGCGAGTTCCACGGCCGGAAATCGCGAGGCCGCAGACGGATCGCCTCGCCCAGGTCGGCAATCGCGTCGGCGTACTGGCCGGCATTGAAGCGCGCAAGGCCGCGATCGAACCACGCCTCGAACATGTCGCGATTCACCGCCAGCGCGCGAGAGTACGCGGCAATCGCGTCGTTCTGTCGGCCGGCCATCGCATGGGCCAGGCCCAGTTCGACCCACGCGGCGGCGTCGGTGGCGCCAACCTGCGTGGCACGGGTCGCATCGGCCAGCGCGCCGCTGGCGTCGCTTCGTGCGCGGCGGACCGCGGCGCGCAGCGACCACGCGCGCACCGAGTCCGGAGACGTCGCCACCATGCGATCGGCCGTGACCGCCGCGGCCTCGACATCGCCGCTGGCCAGCTGTGCGGCTCCCAGCGTGTTCAGGGCATGCACGTTGTCGCGGAAGCGCCGCAGTGCCTCCTGCGCGTCGGCGATCGCATCGGCGTACTCGCCAAGGTTCACGTGCGAGATCGCGCGATCGTTCCACGCGTCGGGCCGCGCCGGATCGGCGGCAATTGCGTCGCTGAAGGCAGCGATCGCCTCGCGGTCGCGCCCGAGATCCTGCAGCACCTGGCCAAGCCCACGCTGGCCCTCGAAGTAGTGCGGCGCCTCGGCCGCCAGTTGCTGGAACTGCGCCAGCGCCTCGTCACGCCGGCCGAGCCCGCGCAGCAGCTGGGCACGCATGTTGCGCGAGTTGCGGTGCTGCGGATCGACCTTCAGTGCGCGCTCCAGCCAGTGGAAGCCGGCCTCCCGGTCGTCGCGACCGAGCGTGTGGAACACGGCCAGGTAGAAGCAGTCGTCGGCGGTGTAGCCAGGGGTACCCTGCTCGTCGCACGCGTCGATGAAGGAACGGAACGCGTCGATCGCGTGGTCCTGCTGGGCTTGCGGGATGCCCTTGATGAAGTCCTCGTCGCGAATGCCCTGGTGATGCGCAACCGACAGCTGGGCCTCGAAGTCGCGCGCCACGATCGAGCGTTGGTGCGCGAGTTGCTCGATCTGCAGGTTGCGGCCGAGTTGCGTGGCCTGGACCTCGGCCTGTAGCTTCTCGCGCTCCGCATCGGCCCGGCTGGCGGCCAGCCGTTGCGTTTCGGCGTCGGCCGCCGCGAGCGCAGCGAACGAGCCCGCAGCGATCACGCCGACCAGCAACACAAAACCGGTCGAGAGCGCCACACTGGGGCGACGACGGACGAAGCGCGCGAGCCGTTCGACCGGGCCGGCCCGCCGCGCGGTGACGGGCTCGTGCGCCAGCCACGCATCCACGTCGGCGCGCAACGCTTCCACACTGGAGTAGCGACGGCGCGGTTCGTGAGCCATCGCGCGCAACACGATTGCCTCCAGGTCCCGCGGCACGCTGGCCCGGCGCGACGGCGGGTCGAGCCGGCCGTGGTAGATCGCGGCGAACACCTGCACCGGCGTCATCCGCTGGTACGGCGGCGTGAGCGTCAACAGCTCGTAGAGGCAGGCCCCCAGCGCATAGATGTCCGCGCGCTGATCCACCGCGTCGCGATCTCCTTCCACCTGTTCGGGCGGCATGTAGGCGGGCGTGCCCACGATCTGGCCGTCGAGCGTGCGCGCCGTGCCATCGTCGTCCACTTCCACCCCGTCGGGCGCCATGTCCTTCGGCGCGAGCCCGGCACGATCGGCCGGGTCGGGTGCGTCCAGCAGTCGCGCCAGGCCCCAGTCCATCACCTGCACCTCGCCGAAGTGCCCGACCATGACGTTGTCCGGCTTGAGGTCGCGGTGGATCACGCCCCGCGAGTGGGCGAATGCCACCGCATCGCAGACCTTGCGGAACACATCCAGCCGCTGAACCAGCGGGAATGTCCCCGGATCGGCCGCGGCAGCCTTCAGCACCTGCCGCAGCGAGCGGCCGCGCACCAGCCGCATGGCGATGAACATCCGGCCGTCGGCGTCCAGGCCCAGCTCGTGCACCGGCACGATGTTCGGGTGCTCCAGCTGACCGGTCACCTGTCCCTCGGTGAGGAACCGTGCGCGCGCAACGCGGTCGCCGGTGCCCGGCAACATCACCTTCACCGCCACCTCGCGGCGAATGTCGCGGTCAAAGGCACGCAACACCGCCCCCATGCCGCCGCGACCGAGCTCGCCACGCACGTGATAGCGGCCGAGCTGGCCGGGGCGGTCTGCCGGGCGTTCCTCGCCATCGCCGGAACTGGTGTCGGCCGGCGCCAGATCGAGCAGTTCGGAAACCGGGACGCGAGTCATGCCGTCGGTGAATGCGACCGGCGGGCCTTCCGTCTGCCGCGTCGGCGGACGGCTGCCGGCCACCGTCCGCCCCGACCGGGTCGGCCGCCCCGGCTGGGTCGGCTGGGTCGGCTGGGTCGGCTGTGGCGGCTGTGGCGGCGGAGGACGTCGGCGGGTCGGCGATCCGCGCAGGGTTCGCGGGTCGTGGTCGCCGTGTGGCATCGGTTCGGATTGTCGGTCGGTCACGGGGCTGAAGGTTGGAGCGCGCCCTGGCATCGTACCGCGGCCTCGCCTTGCCGGAAGCAGACAAGCAATCAGCCGCTGGAGCGGCGGGTCCGGGGCATGGCATGCCTGTTGGCGCCAACTTGAGCGGATGCCCCTGGATGGCTGGAGTGAGGCGAGCCGGGGCCGGCAAACACGCAGTTTCCCGCGGGTCCCGCTCGCTCACGGTCGCGGCCCGGACCCGCCGACGCATTGTCGCCTGCGGCCGTGCCGTGGTATTGCGTGCCTTCCAACCCGCCTCCACAGCCACTCCGCACCCAACGACCTGGCCATGGCTGATACCGCCAGCACCGCCCCCGTCACCCGCATCGAGCTTCCCGGACTCCGCCGCATCGCCAGTGGCAAGGTGCGCGAACTCTACGAACTGGGTGACCGCCTGCTGCTCGTCGCCTCTGACCGCCTCTCGGCTTTCGACGTGGTCTTCGGCCAGGGCATTCCGGGCAAGGGCACGGCGCTGACGAAGCTCTCGACCTTCTGGTTCAACTTCCTCGGCAAGCAGGGCATCCGCCACCACTTCATCAGCGACGACGTGGATCGCATTGTGGCCGACGCGAAGGCCGTGGGCGCCGACCTCAGCGGCCACACCGATGTCCTGCGCGGCCGCAGCATGCTCGTCGAGAAGCTGACCATCGTGCCCGCCGAGTGCATCGTACGCGGATACGTCGCCGGCAGCGGATGGAAGGAGTACCAGAAGCAGGGCACGATCTGCGGCATCAAGCTGCCGGCCGGCCTGCAGCTCTGTAGCCAGCTCGAGCAGCCGCTGTTCACGCCGAGCACCAAGGCCGAGCAGGGCCAGCACGACGAGAACATCTCGTTCGACCAGCTCGTTGGCATCGTCGGTGCCAACACCGCGGCCGAGCTGCGCGACGCCTCGCTGAAGGTCTACAGCGCGTGCTCGGCGCATGCCCGCAGCTGCGGCGTGATCATTGCCGACACCAAGTTCGAGTTCGGCCGTGACGCAGCCGGCCAGCTGGTGCTGGCCGACGAGGTGATGACGCCCGACAGCAGCCGGTTCTGGCCGGCCGACGACTACGCGGCGGGTCGCGACCAGGCGTCGTTCGACAAGCAGATCGTGCGCAACTGGGCCGAGGGCTCTGGCTGGAACAAGAAGGCGCCCGCGCCGGAGTTGCCCGCCGAGATCATCGACCGCACGGCCGCGCGGTATGCCGAGGTCATCGAGCGGCTCACGCGCTGATCAGGGATCGGCGTGATCGGCATTCGCCATTGTGCGCGCCAGTTCGCGCCGCGCCAGGTGCGCGGTGTAGAGCACCACAATAACGGTCGCCACGAGGCCAACGATCAGCGCAATGTGCGCGGCTTCGCCGTGCTGCGTGGCCATGTGGCCGAGGTACACGTAGAGCAGCGTGGCCGGCAACATCGTCGCCCAGCTCGTCAGCACGAACGTGACGACGCGCAGCGACGTGAGGCCGAGCAGGTAGTTCTGCAGGTTGAACGGAATCACCGGCGACAGGCGCATCAGCGCCAGCACCTTCCACCCGCCGCGCCGGATTGCGGCGTCGACAGCGGCGACGCGCGGTCGTGTCTCGATGATGCGCTGCACGGTGTCGTGCGCCACGTAGCGGCTGATCAGGAAGGCCAGCGACGCGCCGAGCGTAGAGGCGATCGAGACCAGCACGGTGCCAGTGACGATGTCGAACATCACGCCGGCCGCGATAGTCAGCGGTGTGCCGGGCGCCATCAGCACCGTTGCCACCACGTACGTTGCGATGAACAGCAGCGGCCCCCACGCGCCGGCGTCGGCCACTGCACGGCGCAGGTCGTCGATCGCGCTGTCCGGGGTGGTCAGCAACACCGCGACCACGCCGACCAGCAGCAGCACGCCGACGACGGCCCGAACGAGACGGCGAGACTCGCCCTGCATGTGCCAGCTCCGTCCGGAATGGTCGCGCGATGCGGCATGATACCGCCGCGAGTCACTCGCCGTCGCCGTGGCCCTGTAGCTTGCCGCCCAGCTTCGTCAGCCGGTTCATCGCGTCGAACTCCGCCTCCAGGAACGAGTCGGTTGCCGGGTCATTGATGCGCAACCCGCCGCCGTCGGTCTTGCTGACGACCATGCCGAGCCGTGTGACGTAGCTGCGCAACGCGCGGCGATGATCGGCCAGCTCGAAAATATTGAGCGCGTCGTGGAACACCGTTGGCACGCGCAGCAACGATGGCCGGTCGTCGGCCTTGAGGGCATCGTCGAGAATCAGCAGCAGCGCATACCCGCCGTCGTACGGCCCGCGGTAGTAGCCGGCGCAGTCGACGATGCCGGTCGCGATGGTGGCCAGCGCATGCGGGTCCACCTCGTCGAGCGGCCACTCGGCCTGCGTCAGCTGCGCGATGCCATGCTGCTCGCCGACCGCGCGCACCTGTCGCGCGGCGGCCGTCACGGTTTCCGGCAGCGAGTCCGCCATCTGCCGGTTGCCCCAAACCCATAGCCACGTATCCGCGCGCTCGGCCGCCGAGCCCAGCAGGCCCACGCGCGTCGTCAGGTCGGCGCGACCGTCGGGGTGCTCGCCGAACGTCAGCTCACCGGCGGCAAGGTCGGCGCCCCACTGGGCGTACTCGCCGACGCCATGGTCGAGCAGCACGTACTGCCGGTGCAGCGCGATGCCGGCGTGATCGTGGAGCAGCGTGTCGAAATCGATGATGTCGGGCACGAGACGCAGCTCTACCAGCGCTTCGGTTTGCGCTTCTTGCCTTTGGCCTCGTCTTTCAGCGTCTTCTTCTTCTGACGCGTAATGTGGCTGCGGGCGATCTTGCCCATGATGCCGCCACTCTTCGTCATCTCCTTGAACTGCTTCTGCATCGTCTTGAACGACTTCAGCAGTTCGTTGACCTGCTCGACCGACGTGCCCGAGCCGATCGCGATGCGCCGCTTGCGGCTCGCGTCGATCAGGTCCGCCTTGAAACGCTCCTTCGGCGTCATGCTCTGGATGATCGCCTTGATCTTCAGGATCTCGCGCTCGTCGAAGTCGTCCATCGCGCCTTCGGGCAGGCCCAGCGCACCGGCCGGAAGCTTGCCCAGCAGACCCTTCAGCGGGCCGAGCGACTGGATCATCTCGAGCTGGCTGAGGAAGTCTTCGAGCGAGAACTCGCTCATGAAGATCTTCGTCATCTGCTCTTCGGCCTTCTCCTGGTCGATCTTGCCCTGCACCTCGTCGATCAGCGAGACGATGTCGCCCATGCCGAGGATGCGCTCGGCCATGCCCTCCGGCCGGAACGCCTCGAAGTTCTCGCTGTGCTCGCCGGTGCCGATGAAGCGGATCGGCTTGCCGGTCACCTCGCGCACGGAGAGCGCCGCGCCACCGCGCGTGTCGCCGTCGAGCTTGGTGAGGATCACGCCGTGCGCGTCGAGCCGATCGTTGAATACCTTCGCCGAGTTGGCGGCGTCCTGGCCGGTCATGCCGTCGACGACCAGCAGGATGTGGTCGGGCTTGACCTTGCTCTTGATCTCCTCGAGCTCCTTCATCAGGAGTTCGTCGATCTGGATTCGGCCGGCCGTGTCGAGGATCACGACGTCGCGCGCGGTCTTCTTCGCTTCAACGATCGCGTCCTGGCAGACCTTGACCGGGTTGGACTTCTTCGGATCGGCGGCCTTGAAGACCGGGATCTCCAGGCGCTGACCGATGATCTCGAGCTGCTCGATCGCGGCCGGGCGTGCGAGGTCGGCGGCGACCAGCAGCGGGTCCTTCTTGTACTGCTTGCGCAGCAGCAGGCCGAGCTTGCCGGTGGTGGTGGTCTTGCCCGCACCGTTCAGGCCGACGACCATGATCACCGTCGGCCGGCCGGACACGAAGGTCACCGGCTTGTCGTCATCGGGCGGCGGTGACATCAGCGCGACGAGCTCGTGGTGCACGATGTGCACGAACTGCTGGTCGGGGCTGATGCGCTGGATCAGCTCCTGGCCGATCGCCGCCTGCTTCACGCGCTCGCAGAACGCGCGCGCCACCTTGAGGTTGACGTCGGCCTCGAGCAGCGCCTGGCGGATCATGCGCACCGCGTCGGTGAGGTTTTCCTCGGTCAGCCGACCGCCGCCGCGGATCTTCTCGATGACCTTGCGGAATGATGAAGTCAGGCCGTCGAACATGCGCTGCTAGCTCCGTCGGGCGTGTGGGCGTGTGTCGTGCGGGGGCCGCGCCAATGGGCCCCGGAGCCTACTTCGGGGCCGCAGAACCGTCAACGAACGCGCGTACCGGGCTGCCGACGATACACGGCATGCGCGTCCCGGGTTTCCCGTAGGTGTGCCGCAGGATTCTCAGATCGCCGACTGACGGCCGGACGGTGTGTCGCGACGGGGCGGAACCGCGGGCCGCCGATCGGACGGACGACTCGCCGGGTAGATGCCGGACGACGAGCCCGACGCAGACGCCGAACCCGACGTCGAGCCGGCCGCGGCCAACTCGAGCGTTTCGAGCGCATCCTGCGCGGCGCTCACCGCCTCTTCCGGCAACATCGGTCGCGTCGGCGGAACCGCGTCGGACGACGAGGCCGAGGTCACCTCATCGTCGGAGACCATGCCGTCGCCGGCAATCTCGTCGCTCGACGTTGCCGACAATGACGACGCGGTCCGCAGGCCGGCCGGCGTGCGCTCCGTGCTGTCCTCGCCGGGCAGCGGCGCGCCGTAGCGCAGCTCGCAGAGGCGGATGCCGTCTTCAGTCAGCTTGTAGTCGCGGATCCGCACCGAGTTGCTGCGACCACCGGCCAGCGGCGCGACCACACGCACCTCGAGCAGCCCTTCCTCGGCCAGCTTCTCGATCACCGTCATGAACGTCATCTCGAAGCCCCAGTCGAACCGCCGCGACGAGGCCGACGACCCGGCCCGCCCCTGCTGCCCCGGAGGCTTCGGCGGGCGCTGCGCCTTGCTGCTGCTCGGCCGCGCCAGTTGCTGCGCGACGTCCTTGCGCGCCCAGAAGTAATCCACGCCCCACTTCCGGCCCTTCACCTGCCGTTCGAACACGTGCTGCAGGACAGCCTCGCGTATCGCCAGAAACAGTTCGCTGGTGTGCGGCATCGGGGGACGATCGATGACAGAACCACTGGAAAATGTATCGGCCGCGAACGGCCCTGCACTCACTCGCTAGCTCTGCTCGCCGAGAATCACGGTCGTCTGGTACTCGCGACCGCCGCGCGTGTACTTCACACGCACGCGATCGCCGATCTTCATGTCGCGCAGGAACGCGCGCAGATCGGTCACGGTGGTCAACACCTTGTCGTCCACCTGGATGATCACGTCGCCGTCCTGCAGGCCGCCACCATCGGCGCCCGAGCCGGGGATCACCTGCGCGATGCGCACGCCGCGGACGCCCTGCACGTCGGAGTCGGGCTTGATGCCGAAGAACGGCGTGCGCGGCTTGACGATCACGCGGCCGGACTTCAGCGCGTCGAGGTCGTTGAGCACGAGGTGGATCGGCATCGCATAGCACACGCCCGAGTTGATGCCGTGCGTCACGCCCGGCCGGATCGAGTAGACGATGCCGATCAGCCGGCCGCGCAGGTCGATCAGCGGGCCGCCGGTGTTGCCGAAGTTGGCCTGTGCGTCGAACTGGATCGCGCCTTTGCGGTCGCGTTCGAGCGCCGAGATGATGCCGCAGGTCATGGTGTGTTCGGTCGGCGTCATCGCCCGGCCGACCACGGCGCAGAACCGCCCGACCTCGAGCGCGTTGTCGTGCGTGTTGCGGATGTCCGGCACCGGCAGATCGGTCGCGTCCACCTTGATCAGCGCGATGTCGTTGACCTCGTGCCGGCCGAGTACCTTGCCGACGAGCTGCCGGCCGTCGGCCAGCGTGACGGTCAGCTTGCGGATCGTGCCGCTGACGTTGAAGTTGGAGGTGAGAATGTAGCCGTCGCGGCTGATCACCACGCCGCTGACCGCGCCGTCGGGCCGCTTGCGGTATTCGGGGTTCTCGCCGGGGTTACGGAAGAAGCCTTCGGAGGGCGCGTCCTCATCGGCCGAGCGGTCGACGTCGATCATCACGACGCTGGGCGCGATGCGCTTGCCGGCCGCGATGCGGGCCTGCTCCAGCGCCTGTTCGATGCGGTCGCCGTCGTCGGCCGTGGCGATGCCCGCCGGCAGGGTGATGGCAAAAATGATCAGCGCGATCGCAAGGAGACGAATGTGGTGTTGCATCGGTGCGTCCTGTGCGCGCAAGATCTTTCAGCGCTGCTCCAGCACTGACGATATGCCGATTCAACGTGGCGTACAAGGATGCGGTTGCAGGCCGGCCGGGAGGAGTTGCGATGCGTGAAGTGCAATCCACGAGCAGCAAGATGGACTTGCCGCTGTCTCCGCCCGGGCCTGCGCCCGGGAAGTCAACCTCCAGGGTGCCGGTCTTCAATCTGAAGGGGCTGCTGCTTTTGGTCTTCGTGCTCCCGATGTTGGCGTTGGTGCTGATCTACCAGCTGGTCCCTCAGCGGCCCACCGGGCACGGGTGGAGTGAGGGCAAGGCGAACGTGTCGTCGATCATGGCGCCGATGAAGGTCGAGGTGGCGACCCACAACGGCATGATCCCGCCCGGCTACGACCAGAGCCTCAACGTCGACTGGAAGTTCCTCACGCTGACCGAAGACGACTACAACGGCACCAACTTCAAGGCCTCGGACTACCGCGTGGTGATTCTCAGCAAGCCCGGCGAACCTGCCCGATGGCAGGTGATGGTGACGGCCACCAACGGCCGGCTGACCGGCGTGTACATCCTCAACACCGACGGCACGGTGGACCCGAAGAGTACCGCGCCGTGAGCTGCAAGAGCGCGACCGCGAACGAGTGTCGGAGTGCCCGTTCCGGTTCGGGCGAACTATGGGCGTTGCGATCACGAATCCGCCATCGGCGATGGGGAATCGACCGCACGCTGCGACGGAATGAAGAGATCGACCACGGAGGGTGCGGAGCACACGGAGGAGGAGACGGCGAGTAATTCTCCCTTCCACTCCGTGTCCTCCGTGTTCTCCGTGGTCAATCTTCTTGCTTCTTGTTGGTCACCTCATGGCGCCACTGCGGCCGGCACGCAGAGCTGTCGCTGCCCCCGGCGTGGTTCATCAACCTTCCTGCGCCTCCAACCAGTGGTCGGCGGATTCACCAGCCCGCCAGCTCGATATCGCCTCCGCATCGCGCGCGGCGACAATGCAAGGCAGCGCAGACGGTTGCGCACGCGCGGTGTTTTGCGTCACCCGTCGAGCGGTTTTGTGCGTTACTATGTATCAGGCGTGACGGCACGCCCTCCCGGCGCCGATGGCACCCGAGCGGAGCAAGTGACATGGCGGCAGATCCCACCATCCATGAAGTCGACCACGAGACCGCGATCCCGTGTTGGCAGCAAGCTCGCACGCGCGCACTCGGGACACAGCGGAAGCGTTCGCAACGGCGGATCATCTTCGGTGTGCTGTGGGCGGTGGTGATCACCGGCGTGGTGCTGCTCGGCGGCTTGATGGTGTTGCCGGTGTTCGCCGGATACTGAGCGGTTGCGTATCAAACGAGGAGACTGGCGATGACGATCCCGAAAGACGACAAGGCGGCATCCACTCACCTCAGCTATCTGCCGGAGACGCTGCGACCGCCGGAGGCGTCGAGCATCGTCGACACCGTGCGCCCGGCCTCGAGCTTCTCGATCAAGCGCGTCGCGATCGCCGTGCTGCTCGGCGCAGTGGCGCTCGTCGGCGTGCTGTACGCCATCAAGGCGGCGTCGCCGCCGACGATGCACGGCTACTGATCGGCGAGGCCGCGCATGACGAACCATCACCAGCCTTCGGGCAATTCGTACCTCAGCTACCAGCCGACGACGACATCGCAGCCGCCACCTTCGCGGCCGCCCGGCTCGCGCATCTATCCGTTCGACGACGTCACGCGGATCCGGCCCGTGCGCGATTACTCGCCCGTCGCGATCGCCTGCGCCTGCTTCTGGCTCGCCGGCTTCACGCTGCTGCTGATGATCGGCGTGGTGCTCGCGGGCCCTGTGCGACAGTTCATGCCGATGAGCGGGTACTGACCAGTGGAACTCGCCGGCAGCATCCTCGTCTCCAGCGCGGTGTTCCTCGGCTTCTCCGCGCTGCTGTTCGCGCCGCTGGAGGCGCTGCTGCCGGCGCGCGTGATGCGCGAGCGCGCGCCGCTATCCGACTGGCTGATGTTTGTGCTCAACCCGGCGCTGGCCGCGTGGTTCGCGCTGGCTGTGCTGACCGTGCTCGCCGCGAGCATCCGCGAGACGCTGCCGGCCGACGTGCGCGCGTTCACGAGCGGGGCGCCGATCGCGGTGCAGCTGGCGCTGGTGGTGCTGCTCGCGCAACTCTGGACCTACTGGGTGCATCGCCTCTCGCATCGCTTCAACCTGCTCTGGCGCTTCCACCGGCTGCACCACACCATCGAGCAGATGCGCTGGATCTCGGCGCACCGCCAGCACCCGGTCGACGTGCTGCTGATGATCGCCGGCGCGAACCTCCCCGCCTTCGTGCTCGGCGTGGACCTGCGGCCGCTGGCCGGGTTCATTGTGATCGAGCGGCTGTACACGGTGCTGTTGCACACCAACCTGGACTTCAGCTTCGGCTGGTTCGACCGGATCATCGCGTCGCCGCGGTTCCACCACTGGCATCACGACGCCGGCGGCACGGGACAGCACCACAACTTTGCGGGCATGTTCTCGTTGATGGACTGGGTGTTCGGCACGTGGTACCCGCCGACCGAGCCGCCGGCTGCGTTCGGACCGGGTGACGATGTCGCGGCCTGAGGCGTGAGGAGTGCACGCCTGTCCGGGAATTCCGATCCCGGGCGAGCGGGGTGTAAGCCCGATGGGCGCTGACACAAGAGCCGCGAGCGCGAGCGAGCGGGCCCCGTTGGGGTCACGCCTGCAAGCCCACCCTGTGAACGCTGATGAGCGCGGTCACGAAACACCGACGGTTGATCCGTAGGCCGGGG
>JBFWQT010000120.1:0-15123 GCA_050249295.1 Planctomycetota bacterium | reverse complement strand
ATGGGACGAGGACTTGTGATTCGCTGTACTTACTCCACTCGCCCGCTCGCTCGCCCCGACGGCACCTGTCCGGTGACTGATGTCCCCGGCCCGTAGACCAGGTTCAACACAGAGAACACAGAGATCACAGAGAGGAGGTCCGAGGCGCGTCTTGCCTCGCCGCGTCTTCTCTGTGTTCTCTGTGTTGAGTCTCTTTTCACGTCCTGCGCAGCGCGCGCAGTCCCCGGCACGTGTCCTGGCGTGACCATGCGTTGCCCCTCCGGGGACTGACGTCCCCGGCTCGCCTGGTGGATTGATTGCGCTCGCCTGTTGGCGGTGGTGACTTCAGTGCCTTT
Source organism: Planctomycetota bacterium (assembly GCA_050249295.1). GTDB lineage: Bacteria > Planctomycetota > UBA8742 > SKZP01 > SKZP01 > JBFWQT01. The sequence goes on along the minus strand of JBFWQT010000120.1, from coordinate 14,788 downwards.
TTTGGTCCTTCGAGTCCTTCGTGCCTTCGTGGCATGCAATCCACCCTCGACGCGGTGTCCCGGCAACAAGACGGGCTCGACGTCACTTCGCGCCGGCAGCGACCGTCTCGACCAGCGGCTGGAAGTCGAGGCTGGTGTCGGCCACGCGCTCGAGCGCCTGCTGCAGGTCGGCCAGCAGGTCGGTCGCGCCTTCGATGCCGATGCTGAGACGGATGATGTCGTCGGTGATGCCGGCCGCGAGGCGGGCTTCCTTGGTCATGCTGGCGTGCGTCATGCTCGCCGGGTGGCAGATCAGCGACTCGACGCCGCCGAGCGACTCGGCCACCGTGAACAGCTTCGTCGCGCGCAGCACGCGGTTGACGCGGTCGATCGTGCCGCTGCGCAACTTGAACGAGATCATGCCGCCGAAGCCGCGCTGCTGCTTCTTCGCCAGCTCGTGCTGCGGGTGCGTGGGCAGGCCGGGGTAGTAGACGTGCTGGACCTCGTCGTGCGCATCGAGGAACGCGGCGATCTTGCGCGCGTTGGCCTCGTGGGCGTTCATGCGCAGCTCCAGCGTCTTGATGCCGCGCAGCACGAAGAAGCAGTCCATCGGCGCCTGACTCACGCCGAGCACGTTGGCCATCGCGAACACGCGGTCGGCCAGCACCTGGTCGTTCGGGTTGGCCACCACGCAGCCGCCGACGACGTCGGAGTGGCCGTTGAGGTACTTCGTGGTGGAGTGCACGACGACATCGACGCCGAACTCGAAGGGCTTCTGCAGGATCGGCGACATGAACGTGTTGTCCACGTACGTCAGCAGCTTGTGCTCCTTCGCGATCTTCACCAGCGCGGCGATATCCACGATGTTGAGCAGCGGGTTGCTCGGCGTCTCGATCCAGATCGCCTTCGTCGAAGGCTTGATCGCGGCCTTCACGGCGTCGAGGTCGTTCAGGTCGAGGTAGCTGATCTCGAGGCCGCTGACGAGGCCGAGGTGGTTGAGCAGGCGGAACGTGCCGCCGTAGCAGTCGTTGGTGCAGATGATGTGGGCCGGGTGGTCGAGCAGCTGCATCGCGACGAGGATCGCGCTCATGCCGGTGCTGGTGCAGACCGCGCCGGCGCCGCCTTCCAGCGTGTTGATCGCGTCTTCGAGCGCGTTGCGCGTGGGGTTGCTGCTGCGCGTGTAGTCGTAGCCGCTGTTGGTGCAGATGTCGCGGAACGCGAACGTGCTGCTCTGGTAGATCGGCTGCATCACGGCGCCGTGGGCCGGGTCGGGCTGCACGCCGGCGTGCACGCACTGCGTGGCGAGCTCGGCGCCGGGGATCAGCTCGGCGCGGTCCTTCCAGCCGAGGACCGGGTGCGTGCCGGCGTCGACGGTCTGGAACTGGTAGTCGTTCTGCGCGATGTCGCCGGTGGTGTTGTTGGGATTGATGATGCGGGCCATCGGCGTCCTTTCGTTCGGGGGCGTTGTCGTTGTCGGTCGAATGCGAATGCGAATGCGAATGCGGTTTGAAACACAGAGACACAGAGAACACAGAGAAAGACAAAGAGAGAGAGGTGGAAGTGTGATCGGTGATCGGTGATCGGCAGGCGGTTTCCGGCTTCGCGTGGACGCTCTCCTGCTCCGGTTCCCTCTTCTCTGTGTTCTCTGTGTCTCTGTGGTGAATCCTTCTTTGTTCCCGGCCGCCGCGTCTCCCCTCTCGCGGGCCGAAACGAAAACGGCCCGACGATCAAGCGTGGATGATCGAGGGGCTCTGCATGCGGACTTCCGGGTGGCGGACAGCGAGGCTGAGCGCCGGCGCGGTCCATGGTGTATCTCCCCCGCGCGTCGGTCGCACTGAGATGCGTTCAACGCGGGGCAGGAATTGGCACCGTGGCCACCACGCTTGCGCGCGATGCCGGTTGCCCGGGTTTCGCAGGGCCCGTCCCTCCACCCGTCTGGATAACAGCGACTGTCAGAGAGCGATGCGCGGCAGCGATTGCTGCCTCGCGTGGCCGAAGCATAGGTCGCGCCCCGATGTTGTCAACGGTTTCCGACGGACACCCGCGCGGCGGCGTCCGCTCAGCGCTCGGCCATCACCGCGCGTGCAAAGCGGACCACGTTGACCTTCGCGGTCAGCAGGTCGCGCGTCTGGCTGACGACGCGCAGGTACCAGATGTGCACGGCAAACGAGCCCCAGAACATGATGTTGGGGCCTGTAAGGCCGCCAAAGAGACCGAACACGAACCACAACAACGACGCCACCGCAAACGCCTGCAACGTCATGTTGAGGTATCTCGCTGAATCGGCGATCCGGTAGGCACCGAAGTAGTCAATGATGTCCGCTACGAACACCATGAACAGGAACTGCCCGACCAAGCTCATCGTATGGAAGACAATCACGAACAGACCAAAACCGGTGGAGCTGTCTGGCCAGATGGCGTTCGTGAACAAGGTCGCAGTCCAGAAGAGCGAGGACAGCGACAGGCACACCATCGCTCCGATGATTGTCGGGCGCAAACCAGACTCCTCCGGCGTAGCCAGACAGCGGTACATGCCCACGATGCAGATCAATGTGGCGACGACCCAGACCAACTTGATGAACTGATCCAGCACGCCACCCGTGGGACTCCCCAGCAGGTCGGCGACAACCATCACGCCAAGGACGATGCAGGTCGCCAGCTCCCCGCACCACACCAGGTGGATGCCATCGCGCACACGCAGCCAGCCGTCGCGCGAGCCCATCGCACAGTGGCCCTGTGCGCCGCCGGCCTCGCGGCTGTCTGCACCGCCGCGCACCTCGATACGGCGCAGCACCTCACGGGTCTGGCTTGACAGGTTGCGCTTGCAGGACGGGCATGCGGTGTCGCCAGCGTATAGTGGCTCCCGGCAGTCGGGACACAGGATCGACGTGAGATGCATGGAAGGCGCCACGTGCGAGGAAGAAGCACGGCCGCGAATGAAACGACAAGAATGCCGCCGGAGCAACTTCCCCGCGGCGGACAGCGAGGCTGCGCGCCGGCGCGGTTCATTGGTGTATCTCCCCTGCGCGTCGGAGCGCTTTCAGATGCGCTCAACGCGGGGCAGGAATTGGCACCGTGGCCACCACGCTTGCGCGCGATGCCGGTTGCCCGGGTTTCGCAGGGCCCGTCCCTCCACCCGTCTGGATACAGCGACTGTCAGAGAGCGATGCGCGGCAGCGATTGCCTCGCGTGGCCGAAGCAGAGGTTGCGATGGCGTTCAGTGATCGCCGTCCGGCTCCGGGCCGGTGCACGCGCTCCAGTCCAGCTGCCACAGGTCGTACGAGCGTCCGTCAAACCCCTCACCAGCCGGCAGCACGCGATCGACCCGGCGCATGGTGAACGTGCGACCGCGCCACACCCGATCGGAAGGCATCTTGAACACGCTCGTGTCGGCATCGGGGTTCGTGGTCGACTCGACCGCGAACCGCGGCGCGAGGGCCTGCAGGCTCGTGCGCTCCAGGGCGGTCGGGCGCGCCTCGCCCGTCATCATCTGATCGGCGCACGGCAGAGTCATCTGCGACAGCACGCGCTCCAGCAGCCGGGGTGGTTCCGTGTCGTACCCGCCGTGCGGGCGCCAGCCGTTGGATGTCCGGAGAAGCACGAAGACCTGCTCGACAGTCGTTTCGGGGAACGGGCCGGCGATCGGATCGTTCGATCCGGCCATGACCTGGCGAACCCGGAACACAGCACGGCCGGCGGTAGCGTCCACCCACTGCGCGACAAGCTCGTACGACTTCAGCTCCATATAGAAACCGCCCGCCTTCGGGCCGCTGCTGGCCCACTCGCGGAACGCGGCTTCCTTCGCCGGCGTGATGTCGGCGGGGTGATGCAACCGGATCACCATTGCGGCGTCCTTCTGCCGGTACGCTTCCATCAGTGCCGTGATCACGGAACGCGGATCGTCGGTGTCGACGGTGATCGGCGGCGCCGTCTGTCCGCAGCCAGCGATGGCGGCGACGATGGGGGCGGCGATGGCGGCGACGATGGCGAAGTAGATGCGCGGCAACATGTCAGGTCCCGGGTTGGCAGGGGAGCTGCAAGAGTACCCGGCGGCAGCCCGCAGTGCGCCTGGCATGCGGTTGCGTCAATCAGTGAGCCGCGGCGGCCCAGCGCGCGGCCAGCGCTTGCTGCAGCCCGGGCACCGACTTCGCGCGGATGTCGGCCGGTTCGGCGTCGAGCACGTCGGCATCGGTGAAGCCCCAGTAGCAGAGTGCGCACTGGCACGATGCGGCGGCGGCGGTGCGGGCATCCACCGGGCTGTCGCCGACCAGCATCATGCGCGGCAGGTCGGTGGCGGCCAGGCCGAGGCGCGCGGCGAGCTCGTGCATGCCGGCCGGGTCGGGCTTGCGCACGGGCAGTGTCTCGCCGCCGATCACGTCGCGGAAGTACGCCGCGAGCTCGAGGTGCGCGAGGATCTGGCGCGACATCGGCTCGGGCTTGTTGGTGAGAATCGCGAGTGGCAGCGTCGGGTGCTCGGCCGCGAGCCAGGCGAGCAGGTCGCGCACGCCGGGGTAGGGCTGCGTCTGGTCGGTACAGACGGCGGCGTAGGCGGTGGTGAACTGCGGGAAGACCTCGTCGACGCGGGCCGGGCCGACGTCGGCGTCGAGCGCGCGGTGGAGCAACTGGCGGGCGCCGTCCCCGATCATGCGACCCACGGCGACGTCGGAATGCGGCGGAAGGCCGAGCGAGGCGCGCACCGTGTTGACCGCGGCGGTGAGATCGGCGCGCGAATCGACGAGCGTGCCGTCGAGGTCGAAGATCAGGGCGGAGGGAACCGGCATGATGCGAGGTCGATGCGGGTGCGAGTGACCCACGGGCAGCGGCCCGCGGCTTTCAAGGGTCATCCGCCGGGGATGAAGATCGTGACGAACATGACGAGCCAGACGATGCCGAGGAAGTGCCAGTAGGTGGCCATCGCCTCGATGGTGCCGTGCACCGGCGGCGCGTAGGCGGCGCGGCGACTGCGCACCGCAATGACCGTGAGCGGAATGACTCCGCCGAGAACGTGCGCGGCATGCAGGGCGGTGAGCAGGATGAACATCATCGCGTGAATGCCGTGCGCGCGATCCATCGGGATGCCGGCGCGGAGGTAGCTGTCGATGAGCTCGGTCCAGTTGAAGATCTGCGCGATGAGGAACATCCAGCCGAGGAGGCACGAGACGAGCATCATCTGCGCGAGGCGGACAGTGCTGTCAGTGCTGCCTGCGCTGCCGGCGCGGAGGCGCTTGCGGCCGAGTTCGATCGTGAAGCTGGAGAGCGCGAGCAGGCCGGTGGAGAGCCAGATCGTGGCCGGGAGCGCCTGGTAGCCGGCCGGCGGCCAGTCCTTGACGATGATCAGCCGGAGGAACCAGTAGACGAGCAGCGAGGCGGCGAAGAGCACCGAGAGCGAGACGATCATGATCGTCATGCCGAGGCGGTGCATGGAGGGGTCGGCGGTGGCCGGGTCGACGGTGGTGGCAGTCGCTGCACTCGCCGTCGCGGTCTCCGGAACGGCGCTGGCGACGCCGGGGGCGGCCTGGTCTGCCGGGAGGTGGTCCGCAGAGCCGGGCGTAGCTGCCGGGTCGCCAGTGCTGTGTGTCATCGCGATCGATCAGTGATGCGGAGCGGGCGCGAGCTCGCCGGGGTTGCGCTGCACGTCCTTCGGCTTCGACTCGTCGATGTAGATGCGCGCGCGATCGGGGTGCTCGCGCATCTGCACGCTGTCGGTCATCGAGAAGCCGATGAACAGCGCGACAAACATGAAGCAGCCGACGGCGACGATCGCGTTGAACGGCTTGTCCCAGATGAGGTGCATGAAGAACAGCACCACCAGCGAGGCCTTGACCGTGGCGATGATCATCGCGACCCACAGCGACATGCGGCTCATCGCCGCGGCGTCCATCGGGAAGAACTGCCGGTTGAGATACGTGCGAAGCATCTCCTTCAGCGTCGGGTCGGCACAGACCACGGTCGCGCCGGTCAGGGTGATCAGCGCGAAGAACACCGCGAGCAGCAGCCACGGCGGCGTGGCGTGATGCGTGTGGTCGTCGCCGTGTCCGGCATGACCGGCCGCTGCTGGCGAATACGTGACGTCACTCATGGTTGTCTCCTGCTGCGTCGCGCGCGCCACTCGCAGAGCGGCGGGCCGACGCGACGCGTCAGTCAATCAGGTAGAGCAGCGGGAAGAGGAAGATCCAGATCAGGTCGACGAGGTGCCAGTACAGGCCGCCGATGTCGACCGGCTCGTTGTAGTCCGCCGAGAAGTCCTTGCGGTACGAGCGCCAGAACAGCCAGAGGATCACGAGCATGCCGATCGCGACGTGGATACCGTGCAGACCGGTCATCACGAAGTACAGGCCGAAGAACAGGTGCAGGTTCGGCGGCTCCTTGCTGAAGTCGAAGTGGTGACCGGCCGTGTCCTCGGGCGCGATCCGACGGCTGCCCGCGGGGGGCTCGGCCGGCGCGGCGACACCGCTGACCGGTGCCTCGGCCGGGGTGCGACGGCGCAGCACGGAGATGAGCTGCGACGCGGCATGCGCCGAGCTGCCTTCGGTGGTGGCTTCGATCACGAGGCTGTGGACCTCGTCGAAGCCAAGGCCGATTGCGTCGGCCGGCCACGAGTAGTCGCCGACGGCGGGGTTCTTGCCGTCGAGCGTGAGGTGGCAGTTGTCGAGGGCGAGCGGAATGCGCCGGCCATCGACCGACGCGACCAGCTCGAACGGCACCACGCCGGCCGGGCCGGTGAGGGTGACGCGGAAGTGAACGTCCGACTTGATGACGTGAACGTCGGAGACACGCACCTCGTGCGACGTAGCGGCGTGCTCGTCATGACCGGCGGCGTGCTCGTCATGCGCAGCGTGCTCGTCATGACCGGCCTTCTCGTCGTGCGAGACGGGCGCGCTCTCTTCGCCGTGGCCTTCGCTGCCGTGGCCCTCGGGCAGGGCGTGGTCGTTGGGGTTGAAGCTGTAGCCCCAGAGCAGGCCGGCGTGGATCTTGTGCGTGTACTCCTGGAACTTCACGCCGAAGAACACCGCGCCGAAGATGAAGGTCAGCGCGAGGTTGGCGAGCAGCACGTTGCGCTTGCCGAGCATCGCCGCGCGCACGGCCCAGGCCATGGTCAGCGAGCTGGTCAGCAGCACCACGGTGTTGAGCGCGCCGAGGTTCTTGTCGAGGAAGAAGTGCCCGAAGTGGAACATCTCGGGGTGCAGGTGGCGCAGCACCGAGTAGGCGCAGAACAGGCCGGAGAACATCAGCACTTCGGTCGCGATGAAGACCCACATGCCGAGCTTGCCGGTCTCGATCTGCTGCTCGTGATCGTCGAAGTGGTGCTCGACGTAGTGGTGGTGGTGCCACTTCGCTTCCCAGCGCGAACGGGCCAGCACCTGCGGCATCGAGCTGAGCAGGATGCCCGCGGCGGCGCCGTTGACCGCGATGCTGATGATCAGCAGGATCGGCATGGTGACGCCGGGCGTGCCGAGCACGCTGATCGTGACCAGCGCGGAACCGGCCGCGCAGATGGCGCCGCCCAGCGCGCTGCCGACGCCGCCGAAGGCCGCGAGGGTGCCGAGCGCGGTGGCCGCAAGGCCGAGCAGCGCGGCGAGGATGAAGACGAAGCGCGAGACGAAGATCGCGGTCTGGATCTCCGGCGTCAGATCGGCGACGGCAATGTCGGAGCCGATCGTGAACAGCGTGAGGCCCACGGCCAGCGCTGCCCACAGCCCGCCGCCCACGGCCAGCAGGCCGCCGAGCGTGGCGCGCGAGATCGACGGCTTCGGTTCGCCCGGCTCCGGATGGCCATGGCCGTGACCGTGACCGTGGTCAGCAGCCGCGGCTGCGGCCGCAGCGGCCGGTGCATCGCTACCACCACCTGCGGCGGGGGCAGCGGCGGCCGGCGTTTCCTCGGGCTTCGGCGTATCGGGTGTCGCGTCGGTCATTGGAGATCAGCCTTCCTTGCCCTCGGTGCTGGACGGCGTTTCAACGGCGGAGCGGGTCACGGCAACAGTCTTGTTGCGGTACTTCGCGCCTGCCTTGAAGTCGGCCCGGTGAATGTAGCCACCCTCGACCGGATCGTAGACGAGCTGCGTGAAGGCGTACGGATCCGCCTCCTTCGGCGTCTCGTCGAAGTTGAAGTGCGGCGGCGGGCTGGCGCAGCGCCATTCCATGCTCGCACCACCCCACGGGTTGGCCGGCGCCTTCCTGCCGCCGGTCAGCGAGCGGAAGAACGACCAGAACATGACCAGCACGCCGAGACCCATGATCCACGAGCCGATCGTCGAGGCCACGTGATAGATCTGGAACACTTCGTCGTACTGCCAGTACCGGCGCGGCATGCCCTGGCTGCCCATCACGAACTGCGGCAGGAACGTCAGGTTGAACCCGATGAACATCAGCGCGCACGCCAGGCGGCCCGAATTCTCGTGGTACATCTTGCCCGTCATCTTCGGCCACCAGTGGTAGATGCCGCCGAAGAGGGCGAAGATCGTGCCGGCCATCACGTAGTGGAAGTGGGCCACCACGAAGTACGTGTCGTGCAGGTGGATGTCCGTGTTCAGCGTCGACAGGAACAGGCCGGTGAGCCCGCCGATCGTGAATATGAACATGAACGCGATCGCGTAGAGACACGGCGTGTTCAGGCTGATCGACCCCTTGTACATGGTGGTCAGCCAGTTGAAGACCTTGATCGCGGAGGGGATCGCGATCAGGAAGGTCAGCGCCGAGAAGATCGTGCTCAGCAGGTTGCTCTGGCCGCTCGTGAACATGTGGTGGCCCCACACGAGGAAGCCGAGGATCGCGATCGCGACCGAGCTCATCACGATGAACTTGTAGCCGAACAGGTGCTTGTGGCTGTGCACCGCGATCAGCTCGCTCATCACGGCCATTGCCGGCAGGATCATGATGTAGACGGCCGGGTGGCTGTAGAACCAGAAGAAGTGCTGGAAGAGCACGGGGTCGCCGCCCAGCGCCGGGTTGAATATGCCGATCTGCATCGTGTTCTCGGCGATCAGCAAGAGCAGCGTGATCGCGAGCACCGGCGTGGCCAGCACCTGGATCAGCGCGGTGGCGTAGATGCCCCACAGGAAGGCCGGCATCCGGAACCACGTCATGCCCGGCGCGCGCAGCTTGTGGATCGTCACCATGAAGTTCATGCCGGTGAAGATCGACGAGAAGCCGAGGATGAACGCGCCGGTGGTGGCGAGTACAACGACGACTGCCGCGTGCGTGTTGGCCGTTCGCGTGGAGTACGGCGTGTAGAACGTCCAGCCGGTATCAAGCCCGGTGACAATGATGCTGGTGACGAAGAACAGCGCACCGGCCAGCCACAGGTAGAAGCTGGTGAGGTTGAGCCGCGGGAACGCGACGTCCTTCGCGCCGACCATCAGCGGCAGCACGAAGTTGCCGAGCGAGGCGGGCACGCCGGGGATGATCACGAGGAAGACCATCACCGCGCCGTGCAGCGTGAACAGCTGGTTGTAGAAGTCGGCGGTGACGAGCCCGGCCTTCAGGCCCTGGTCGGGCGAGAGGTGGGCGGTGCGGAACATGATGGCGAAGAAGCCACCGAGCGCCATCGCGGCCATGATGCACACGAGGTACATGATGCCGATGCGCTTGTGGTCGAGCGTGAGCAGCCACGAGCCGATGCCCGAGCCGGCCTTGAGGAAGTTCGGGCCGGCGCCGGTGACGGCGTCGTAGGGCGTCGCGGGCAGCGACAGGTCGCCGACGGCGACGCTGGCAGCGGGTGCCGTGGCCCCGGACGAACCGGACGCTTCGGGCGAACCGGGCGCGGGCAGTGCAGCAGCGGATTCAGGTGGAGGCGTCATGGTGCGCGGTCTCCTTCAGGTCACTTGCCCGTGGCGTCGGTGCCGGGAGTGCCGGCGTTCGGCACCACCGGTCCCGTACGGAACCAGGCAATCAGGTCGTCAATGTCGCGTGGAGTGAGTTCGTTGAAGTTGCTCATCGTGCCGGGCCAGGGGCCGCCGCCACCGCCGTCGGAGATCTGCGAATCCGGCATCAGGATCGACTGCCGGATGTAGTCCTCGCCGACCGGGTTGATCGTGACGGTGCTGCCATCCTTGTTGCGCACGTTGCGGGTGCTGCCCCACAGGCCGCCGCTTTCGCGGTGGAAGGGCGGGCAGGCCATCGCCTTGCCTTCCAGCGAGTGGCAGGTCGAGCACTTGGCCAGGTACAGCTCGTAGCCGCTCTGGATCGGCGACTTGCCGCGACCGACCGCCAGGCGGCCGATCGCACCGGCGGCGACGATCGTGCCGCGGGCGCTGGTCTTGCCGCTGCTGAAGTCGAGTTCGTAGACGGCAATGTCGGTGCTGCCAGCAGTCACCGCCAGCACGTAGCGGCTGTCCACGGTCAGCTCGGCGACCTGCACCGGGCCGGGGCTGGTGCCGACGACCGAGTCGGTCTCGGTGGCGCCCGTGATCGCGCCGTTGGCATCCACGTCGACGCGCCAGACCTTGAAGGTGCCGTCGTTCGAGGCGGTGACGCCGAAGATCGCGCCGCCGCTGGACATCAGCAGGCGGCAGGTGTTGATCGGGCCGGTGTGCGTGGCGAAGCTGCAGGCCGCGACGTGGCTGATGGCGGGCGCGCCGCCCCCGCTGTTGACCGGCCACGAGATGCCGAACAGTGCCGCCGCGTTGCCGCTGGCCGCGAGGATGTACTGCTTGCCGAGCGTGCCCGCGCACGAGAACGCCGAGGTGTGCTTCAGCTCGGCGACCTGCTCGAGCGTCGGGGCCGAGATGCCGCTGACTTCGGTCGAGGTGCCGAGGCGGTAGATGCGGATCGTGCCGTCAGCGCTGATCGCGAGCAGGTAGTCCTTGCCGCCGTTGCGCAGCAGCTCGAGGTTGAGGATCGCCCCGCCCTGCTGCGCGGCGTTGGCCAGCACCTGCTTGATCATCGGCGCGGCACCCGCGACCGCGAGGCCCCATGCCGAGATCGAGCCGTTGGTGTGACCGACGAACGCGTACTCGCTGCGGTCGCTGATCGCGAAGGCGGTGACGCCGTTGTCGGCTTTGGCATCGCCGTGGCCGAGCGTGGCCGGTTCGGCCGTGGTGGCCTTGGACAGGCCGGTCAGTGCCCACAGGCCGATCTTGCCCTCGGCGTCGCCGGTCAGCGCCCAGCTGGTGTCGGGCGACATGCGCATGGCAGTGGGCGCGGCGCCGTGGACGCCACCACCGCTGCCGCGCACCTCGGCCTTGCCGGCCTGCACGCGCTGCACCTGCATGCTGCCGTCGTTGCCGGCCACGAGCACGCGCGTGACATCCGACGCGAGCATCGCGAGCTGTTCCTTGTAGGCCTCGGGCGCGAGCACGTGCACGTGGCCCTTCATGATCGAGTGGCCGGTGCCGCAGTACTCGGCGCAGTAGAAGCGGTAGGGGTCCTGGCCGTTGCCGGTGAGCTTGGTCGGCTTGAACCACAGGCGCGTGTAGCGGCCGGGCACGACGTCCTGCTTGGTGCGGAAGGCCGGGACGTAGAAGGCGTGCAGCACGTCATCCGAGCGCATCGTGAGCACGACCGGCTTCTCGTACGGCACGTACAGCTCGGTGGAGCTGGTGGCGCCGTTGGAATAGGTGAACTCCCACTGCCACTTCGAGGCGCGCACGCCGATGTGCTCGGCGTTCGTCGGCGGCGTGTACATGTCGATCCACGCCTTGAAGCCCCACCAGAAGATGAACAGGATCAGGATCGACGGGATGATGCTCCACGTCAGCTCGAGCGCGGTGCTGTGGCTGCTCACGTTCTCGGGGAACGGATCGCCGGGGTTGACGCGGCGGTACTTCAGCGCGAACCAGACCATCAGCGCGACGATCAGCACGAAGAAGAACACCGACAACCACATGATGAACCAGAAGACCCAGTCCACGTCGGGCGCGAAACTGGATGCCTCCTCGGGCAGCCACTGCATCATCAGGAGGGACGGCAAACCGCTCAGGTCAATCATGACTGTGGTTCCTCGGTGGCTCCGGTGACGCCGGCGACCTTCTCGTCAGTCCGATCTCCGTTCGCGGGCGAGGCCGCGTCGGGAGGAGTTGCTGTGTGAGTTGTGGCAGTGGTGGCGGTCGCGACATCCGGGCGGCGCCACTCGCGCAACCAGAAGCCGCCCATCACCAGACCCAGCACGAGCACGGTGAGCATGCCGCCCACCTGCATCATGCGGAACGCCTGCGCGGAGTACGTGCCGGTCGTCGGGTCGTAGTGGAAGCAATAGAGCGTCAGATGCTCGAACACCGAGGTGCTGACGGTGCCTTCGCCGGCCTCGACCAGCGAGAGCCACAGCGTATTCGCGTCGAAGCGGGTGCCATTGAGGAACCGCGCGACGCGGCCGTCCGGCGTGAGCAGGATCAGCGCGGCGCCGTGCGCGAACTCCTGCGTGCCGTCGACCATCTGCGGCGTGTAGTTCCAGCCGACCGTGGTGGCGAGCTTGCGGATCTGCGGCTCCTCGCCGGTGAGGAAGTGCCAGCCGGGCGCGGCCGAGGTGTCGTGCAGGTACTCGAGGTAGGTCTGCTTCTTGCCGGCCGCGACGTCGGGCGTGTCGGACGGGTCGATGCTGACCGTCAGGATGTCGAAGTCGCGGCCGATCTTGCCCTTCACGTCGCGCAGCGTCTCGGTCATCGAGTTGAGCAACGGCGAGCACATCAGCTTGCAGCGGAAGTAGAGCAGGTTGAGGATCAGCGGGCGCGACCCGTTGATGTACTGCGAGAGCTGGACCGTCTTGCCGGCTTCGTCCACGAAGTGGAGGTCGAGCGGCACCTGCGTGCCGAGCCTGGACTGGTCGATGCCACGCTCGGCCGGGGGCGGGCCATCAATCGTGCCTGCGTCCGCGCTGCGCAGCATCGACGCCAGCGGCATCAGCACGACCAGCGCCAGCGCGGCGAGCGCGCAGCGGGCGGCACGGCGGAGGCCGGCTCGAGGGTCGTTGATGATGATGGTCGTCAGCTCGGTCATGTCGTCGGCTTACTTCTGCTTCTCGGCCAGTTCGTTCTGCACCAGCGTGCGGGCCACATTGATCTGCAACTGCACGCGGTGCGACTTCTTGTCGATCAGCTTCGTGCTGGTGAGTTCGTCCTTCTGCTGCTGCACGCCGGGAAGATCCGGGAGGAACTCCTGCGCCTTGCGCTGGTTCTCGTCGTGCTGGAAGAAGAAGTAGAGACCCTGGATGGCGAACACGGTAGCCGCCACCAGCACCGCCGAGACGATGCCGATCTGCGCCACGATCTTCGGATCGGGGTCGCGCATCTGAACGTCGGAGGTCGGCGCGTAGCCGTGTCCGTGTCCACTCATGGTTGCTCTCCTGCGTCCTGCGCCAGTTCGGCGGGTATCAGTCGGGTATCAGTGGTTCTCGAAGGCGAGCGATTCGTTGATGCGGGGATCGCCGATCGCGCACGAGCGGTAGTCACTGGTCATCTTGAGGACCACACCGACGACCAGCGCACCCACGCCAAGCCACGCCAGGATGTCGGCGGGCAGCAGCGCGGTGGGGATCGCATCGGGATGGAAGTTGGGGCGCACGAGCCAGTACAGGTCGAGGTAGTGGAAGCAGAGCATCCACACCGCCCACGCGATCAGGCCGAGGCCGTGGCGCTTCACGTAGCGGCTCATGAAGCCGAGGATCGGGATCAGCAGGTGGCCGAAGAGCAGCACCAGCGTCAGGTAGTTCCAGCCCGAGGCCCACGCGGTCGGGTCGTCGGAGGCCTTCATGAAGTACCAGGCGGTCTCTTCCGGAATCGCGCCGTACCAGATCAGCATGTACTGCGAGAACGCGATGTAGCCCCAGAAGATCGTGAAGGCGAACATCAGCTTGCCGAGGTCGTGGTAGTGCTCGGTGTGGATCGCCTTCGCGAGCACGCCGTTCTGCTTCAGGAAGTTGGCGAGCAGGATCATGAAGCCCATGCTGCCGACCACGCACCCGGCGAAGTAGTAGACGCCGAAGATCGTGCTGTACCAGGCCGGGTCGAGCGACATCAGGAAGTCGAACGCCAGGATCGTGAGGCACAGCGCGAACAGGAACATCGACGGCGCGCTCCTCTTCTCCATCTTGTTGGTGATCGCGGGGTCGCCGGTCAGGTCCTGGTCGGTGCTCTTGCGGAACAGCCACCAGGCGATCAGCGAGAGCACGACGAACGCGAAGATGTAGCGCGCGAGGAAGTAGGGCCACCACAGGTACCAGCTCTTGCTCTTCACGAGGTGCACGTGCTGCTCGTGATGGCGGGTGTGCGCGTCGGCAATCTTGCTCGCGCCGCCGTCGGTCGACTCCTCGCCGTGCAGGCCGGACTGGCCCGACTGGCCGGACTGGTCACTGAGGCCGGCGGCCATCGCATGCTGATCAACCTCGCCCGCCTCGTGGTGCCACATCGCGTCGTCCGGGTTGACCCACTCGTAGAGGTTGCCCGAGAGGATCACGACCGGCAGCAGCAGCACGCCGATCAGCGGCAGCGCGCAGGCCACAAACTCGAACAGACGGCGGACCGTCACGCTCCAGCCGGCGTGCGTCAGGTGCTGGATCAGCACGAAAAACAGGCTGCCCAGCGCAATGCTGAGCCAGAACATCACGGCGATGACCCAGCTCTGCAGGAAGTCCTGCATGCCGTTGCCGAGTGCCATGGCGGCACCGAAGCTGCCGGCGCAGGCGGCGATGCCCGCAGCCGTCAGCACCCGGAACAGCGCATTGCCCTTCTCGAAACGCGTGGTCTCGTTCAGGATGTTGATCGGCTCGTGGTCGTGGTGGCTCAAGGTCGGCACTCCGCTGTTCTTCTCTGGCGGTCGGTCAGTCAGGCAGTCAGCAGGCGGTCACGCGATGTCGGTTACTTGCTTACTTCTGCAGTTC
>JBFWQT010000119.1:0-15151 GCA_050249295.1 Planctomycetota bacterium | reverse complement strand
GAGCCTCGGTACGCCTGCATGATAGCCGATCGCTGCCCGTCTCGTGCAAACGCGAACGACGCCAACCCGACCGGCGCGCGTGCGTACTCGCCTGCGCACGGCAGTGCGCGGAGGACCCATGCGCCGACTCGTGACCGCTTCGACGATCGCCGTGGTGATGGTGGCGGTGGTGCTGGCGGGCGCCGCACGGGTGTGGACGCCGCTGATCCTGCGCACGATTCACAACGAACTGCAGGTCGTCGACCGCGGCGCGTCGATGGGCTGGTGGACGCACGGTCCGTTCGGGCCACTGCTCGCGCTCGCGGTCGTCGTCGCCATCGTGTGTTCGCGTATGCACCGTCGCCGTTCCCCCTCGTTCGCGCGACCAGCCGACGACTTCCACTTCGCCGGGACCGCTGCAACGAGCAGGCTGCAGATTGCCGCGGTGGCCCTGTGGAGTGTCGCGTCCCTGGCGTGGGCGTTGTGCTGGGCGAGCGAACTGGGCCACGCGTTCAACGTGATCGCCACGCCGATCCCGCCGGTCGTGCATCGCTACGCGATCGAGAACCTCACGTGGATGGTGCCGCCACTGGCGCTCGGCCTGGTGGTGCTGATCGTCCCGGCCGCCATCGCGCTGCGCGGCGACATCCGCGACGTCTGCGCGCACGCCCCCGGCGCGGCCTGGATCGTGTTGGCGGTCACGGTCGCACTCGCCGACTGCATCGCCATCACGGTCGGCGTTCTGGCGATTGCCGGTACGCGCTGAGTGAGAGATCAGGCGTTCGCGGTGGGCGCGAGCTGGCCGATGATCTTGACCCAGCCGAAGGTGTCTTCGACGGTGCCGAGCTGGATGCCGGTCAGCTGGTCGTACATCTGCCGGGCAACCGGCCCGACCTGATTGCCGCCCACTTCCAGGCTCTCGGCGTCGGTGACGAACTTGCCTACCGGCGCGATCACGGCCGCGGTGCCGGCACCGAAGGCCTCGGTCAGCTTGCCGCTGCGGGCACCGTCGAGCACCTCGTCGATCGCAATCGCCCGCTCCTCGCACTCGTAGCCGAGATGGCGCGACAGCTCGACCACCGAGGCGCGCGTCACGCCGGGCAGGATGCTGCCGTTGAGCGCCGGCGTGACCAGCTTCTTGCCCTCGAAGACAAAGAAGATGTTCATCGCGCCGACTTCCTCGACGTACCTGTGCTCCTTGCCGTCGAGCCACAGCACCTGCGAGCAGCCCTTCTTGCGGGCCTCCTCGCCGGCCAGCAGGCTCGCCGCGTAGTTGCCGCCGGTCTTGGCTTCGCCGACGCCACCGGCCACGGCGCGCACGTACTTCTTCGAGACGTAGAGCGGCACGGGCGCGAACCCGCCACTGAAGTACGGGCCGACCGGGCTGAGGATGATGAAGAACAGGTAGCTGCTGCTGGCCTTCACGCCGAGCATCGGCGCGGTGCCGATCATCGCGGGGCGGATGTACAGCGCGGTGCCGGGGTCCTGCGGGATCCAGCGCTGATCGAGCAGGACCAGATCGCTGATCGCCTGCTCCATCAGGTCGTCGGGAATCTGCGGCATGCACATGCGCTTCGCGCTGTTGTTCATGCGCCAGCAGTTGCGGTCGGGCCGGAACAGGCGGATCGAGCCGTCGTTGGGGCCGACGTAGGCCTTCATGCCTTCGAAGATTTCCTGGCCGTAATGGAAGACCATCGTAGCCGGGTCGAACGAGAAGTTCTGGTACGGCCCGATGCGCAGGTCGTGCCACTGGCCATCGGAGAACTTCGCCGTGAACATGTGGTCGGTGAACTTCGTGCCGAAGCCCAGCGTCTTCGTGTCGGTGAAGAGCGGCTTGAGCCGGGCGTCGGGCACCTGATCGACAGTGAATTCGTAGGTCACGGCGTCACCTTTCGTGGCACGGACAGCTCGGGCGTGATCGGAACCGGACCGCAGCGATGGCTGCGTATGCCGCCAGCAGCAGGCCCGCGGCCGGATTGGCCCCGGGCACGAAATTGTAGGTCCGGATCGCCCGCGACGAAACAACAACCGGGCGCTCGCGGCGTGCTCACACGACATCCGTGTCGCGGAATGCAAGTGGCCCGCGAGCAGTCAACTCGCGGGCCGCGTGCCGTGCGCGCGTCTCTGTCGCCGCGCGAGCCAGTGCATGGCGATCGATCAGTTGTCGCCGCGGGAAGCCACCGTCGTCCTTGTTGTCGGCCGGCTTGACCGTCTGCTCGCCCATCGCTTTCGCGGCCGCAATCTGCTCGGCGGTCGGCGCGACGCTGACGTCGATGCCGCTGATCTCCTTCAGGCGCTTGATGCAGCCGGCCTTGCTGTCCTCGAACTCGAGGTCGCAGCCCATGCAGCAGTAGTTGATGTACCAGCCGTTGTAGACGAAGCCGAAGTCCGGCGTGATCTGGTAGCCCTTCACGCAGCACGTCGCGTTGCCGACCTTGACGGTGCCGTCCGGGCCGAGGCTGCCCTGCTTGTGCGGCGTGCGGTTGCCCTTGGCATCGGGCTCGCTCATCCACTTCGCGGCGTCATTGCTCGCACCGTCGGCGTTGTTGGCCACGCTGGCCTTGTTGTTCGAACAACCCGCCACCAGCAGCGTCACCACGACTGCCGCCAGACACAGCTTCAGGGCACGACTCGTCATCATTTCTCGCTCCGGTTGAACAACACGACTGGACGTCGGAATCGGAAGGCTGCGCCGGCATCAGCCGGGCATCAGATCGAACACATGAACCTGCCCGCTCGCATCCCCGATCAGTCCGATTTTTCCGTCGGACGTGATCGCCAGCGACCAGACCGCACCGCCACCGGCCACGCCGCGCAGGCGGTGCACCACCTTGCTGGTCTTCAGGTCGCGCATGCTCACATCGGGCGCTTCGCCGCCGGTCAGCACCCAGTGGCCGTCGGGCGTCACGGCCAGCGCGTAGACCTGGCCGTCGTCCTTGCCGACCTTCAGCGGCGACGGATCGAGCTCGCCCTGGATCCAGACCTCGCCGTCGGACCCCGCGAGCACGATGCCCGGCGTGAGGTACGGCGCGACGAACTCGTTGCTGAACACAAAGTTGGTGTCGTAGATCAGCTGGTGGCCGACGTTGTGCGAGCGCACGCGGATCAGCCCGGTCGGCCCGTGCTGGAAGATCCGCACCGTGCCGTCGCTGCCGCCCACCGCCACCATCGCCGTGTTCGGTGGCACCTCGGCGCGCGAACTCACCGACCACGCGCCGGGCATGTCGGTGCTCTCGGCGAGCAGGCGTTTGCCGGTTTCAATCTCGAACGCGACGAGCGTGGCGCCCTGCGTGACGGCGTAGAGCCAGCCGCGTTGCGGCACCCACTGCAGGTCACGCACCGGCCCCGGCACGTTCGCCAGCGGCAAGTGCGTGCGCGGCTGACCGGTCTCGCGCGCGTACACCGACAGTCGGCCGAATGCGCCGGCCGCGACCAGCAGGTCCTGCTTGCCCTTGCGCGCCGCGACCAGCGCGTACACCGCGCCGGCTTCGTCGATCTCGTAGATCGGTGTCGGCGTCGGCACGCGGCCGGTCGCCTCGGCGAAGCGCGGCAGGTGCCAGCCGACGATGTGCCCGCTGGTGTCGCCGGAGATGACGATGCCGCGCTCCTCGTCGATGGCCAGTGCGGTGACCGGCGCGCCCTTGTGCAGGGCGACGGTGCAGAACTTGACCGGCGCGATCGGCTTGGCAGCTGTCATGGTCGGGCAGTGTCGGGACGCGGGCGGGCGATTATAGAGGTGCGCGGACAACAACGCGAAGCGCGCGGGCCAGAAGGCCCGAGGGACGTCGACGGGCCCGCCGGCTCCGCGCGCGGCAACGGCATTGTAGCCGGAGCGGGCCCCGCGCGACTACGGGTGCGGCGCATTCGACAGTCGCGGTGGGGAATCGCACGGCCAGGGGTGTTCAAGTGGGCGACCCCGAGCTGCCCCGCGCGAACCATGCTGCGATCCGCGAACCGTCTTGCCGCTGCTGCCGCCATTGCCACCGTGGCCACGTTGAGCACGCTGGCCATGTTCGCGCCGCGCACCGCCAACGCGATGGAGGCCGCGGCCTTCGCCACGCTGCTCGACCAGGTGGAGAACGCGGGCTTCTCGAGCGACAAGCTCAACACCATCAGGTCGGCGGCCGGCGTGCAGACGTTCACGTGCGACCAGGTGGCAAAGTTGCTCGGCGCCCTCAACTTCTCGGCGGATCAGATGAAGGCGCTCGAACTGCTCAAGACGCGCATCGAGGATCCCGACAAGCGCGACACGATCCTCGAGGCGTTCACGTTCAGCACCGACAAGGCGCGCGCCGGCAAGTTGCTGGAAGACGCCCGGCCGGCCGTGGCGGCTCGCCCGACGGCGGCCGGCAATCCGCTGCGCGTCAACCATTGCGGTGCCTGGTCGGCCGACGCGATGGCCGGCCTGCTGAAGAAGCTCGACGACGCCAGCTTCTCGGCCGACCGCATGGCCGCGCTGCGCACCGCGATCGAGCAGCCCGAGGGCTTCACGGCCGCGCAGGTCTGCCAGTTGCTCGAGCGCTTCAGCTTCTCGACCGACATGGTGGCCGCGGTGAAGCTGATCGACGCGCGCCTGCTCGGCCTGACCTGCGCCGACGTGATCAAGGTGCTGGAGCGCTTCCATTCGAGCAGCGACCGGCTGGCCGTGCTCGACGTGCTGGTCGACACGATCACCGACCCCGAGAGCCGCTTCACGGTGTTGCCGGCGTTCACGTTCAGCAGCGACCGCGAGCGCGCGCAGAAGCTGCTCGACCGCGCCCGCCCGCGCAGCCACGTGTTCGGCGCGGTGCGCGAGCCGGCCGTGATCTTCATTCTCGATCACTCGGCCGCGATGGGCGCGACCGTGACGACGAGCCGCGGCGAGAAGATGACGCGGCTGGATTTCGTGCGCAACGAGTTGCGGATCGTGATCGAGCACCAGCTGACCGAGCAGACGGCGTTCAACATCATCCTGTTCAACGACGAGGTCACGAGCTGGCACGATGGCCTCGTCCCGGCCACCGAGGCCAATCGCACGGCCGCGCTGCAGATGCTGGCTGGCGTGCAGGCGTCGGGCACGCCCAATACGTTCGGCGCGCTGCAGACCGCGTTCGCCGATCCGAAAGCGTCGGCGATCTACTTCCTGTCGTCGGGCAAGCCGGCGTGCGGCGTGGTGACCGAGGGCGACGCGATTGTGGCCAACGTGGAGATGTGGGAAGGCGAGCGCAAGCGCACGCTGCACACCATCGCGTTCCTGATGGGGTCGCACGACAGCGACGATCGCGAAGCCGCGGCCGGGTTGCTGCTGCGGTTGGCGCGCAAGGCGCACGGCCGGTATGTGCGGCTGGAGGACGCAGGCCGCTGAGCGTCAGCGCCCCGTCCTTACGTCCGATTCCGGGGCGAGCCGGGGACGTGAGTCCCCGGAGGGGAGGGCCCGACGCACTCGTCACGCACTCGTCGGTGTACCCCTCCGGGGACTTACGTCCCTGGCTCGCCAGGAATCGCATTCCGGTCCGAGTCCGACTCATCTGTTCCGCGCCGCGATCGCGCGCAACCGCTCCAGCTCCGGGCGCTCGCCCGGCGGACAGATGCGCAAGGCCCGATCGGCAATCCTCGCGGCGTCCTCCCACTGCTCCAGGCGGATCAGCCCGGCGGCAGCGCTGCGCAACGTACTCCAGTCGTTCGGCGCAAGCTCGGCCACGCGACGCAGGTCGGCAATGCCGACCGGATCGTGGAGCAGCGCCAGCGCGGTGCCACGGTTGACCAGGAACGTCGCGTCGTCCGGCATCCGCGCCAGCGCCTCGCTGAAGCAGCGCACCGCCTCGCGGGCCTGCGCCGGGTTGGGCTCGGTCTGCTGCATCAGCCAGTACTGCCCACAGAGCGCCCACAGCGTGGCATCGTCGGTTTGCCGTTCGACCGCGGCCGTGTAGTCGCGCAGCGCCTCCGAGACACGGCCGGCCTTGCCGTGCAGGCGGCCCCGATTGCGGTACGGCTCCGACCGCGACGGATCAGCCTCGATCGCCTTGCTGAAGTCGGCCATCGCGCCGTCGATGTTGCCGAGCTGTTCGCGCACCAGCGCGCGGGTCAGCAGCGCCTTGAAGCTGTCCGGCTCCAGCACCAGCGAATGGTCGAGCGCGTTGATCGCCTCGGCGTTGCGATTCTGCATCGCCAGCGCGCGGCCCATCAGCATCAGCGCGCGGGCCGTGGGCGGCATGATGCGCATCGCGTCGCGCAGGTCGCTCTCGGCGCCGGTCGGGTTGTTGCGGTCGATGCGGATGCTCGCGCGGAGGATCAGCGCGGTGGCGCGGATGCCGCGTTCGTGCGTCAGGCGGATATCCGGCGTCCATTCGATCGCCCGCGTGTACTCGCGCTCGGCCGCTTCCAGGTCGTGGCGCGAGAGCATCGCGAGGTCGCCGGCGCGCGTCGCGGCCCAACCCATCTTCATCGCCAGGGCACGATCCAGCACCGCGTCGGCATCCGCGGTCCGGCCCTCGCGACGCAGCGCCAGCTCGAGCCCCTGCAGCGCGGCCGCGTAGTCGGGCTCGATGTCGAGGGCCTGCTGGTACAGCCGGATCACGTCGGTGTCCGGCTTGTCGCGCACGCGCGCCAGGTAGGCCGCGTTGGACAGGTCGGCGGCGCTGACACTGACCTCGTCGGGGAACTGCGCGGCACGCTCGAGCAGGCTGTCGTAGGCCTCGTAGAGCGCTTTCAGCCGATCCTCGCCGACGTACTTGCGGAAGTCCTCGCCGGTGCGACCGGGTTGCGTGGCCCACTCGCGCACCAGGCTGTTCATCGTGCGGATTGTCCGCTGCCGCTCGTCCATCGTCTGGTCGCCGAGCTCGCCCTGCAACGACGATGCGCGCGCGGCCTGCTCGAGCTCGGCGCTGCGGGCTTCCTGCTCGGCGGCGCGCGACTCGGCCAGCTGGGCCGCCTGGGCGTTGATCTGCGCGACCACCAGCGACGCCGCGAGACCACCGACGAGCAGCAGGCCGACGAGCGCCGCGGAGAGCAGCACGGCCGCGGGGTGGCGGCGCACGGTGCGCAGCACGCGGTGGCGCCAGCGATCGGGCGCGGCTGCCACCGCGTTGCCGGCCAGCCAGGCATCGAGGTCGGCGCGCAACTCGTCGGCGTCGGCGTAGCGATCGTCGGGCTTCATGGCGAGTGCGCGCGAGAGGATTGCCGACAACTCGCGCGGCATACGACTGCCGTCGCGCAGCTGCGCCGGAATCTGGATGCGTGCGCGCTGCGCCCGCTGCACCGCGTCGCGCGCATTGCGCACGTCGATCGGCGGTCGGCCGGTGAGCATTGCAAAGAGGATTGCGCCGACACCGAACACGTCGGTGCGCTCGTCGGCGTTGGCCGCATCGCCGCGCGCCAGCTCGGGCGGCAGGTAGGCGGGCGTGCCGATCACCGCGCCATCGACGCTGGCCGGATCGGTGAAGCCGCTGCGAACCGGCGTGTACGACGCGGCGTGCGCGGGTCGCTTCTTGTTGCGCGGCATCGTGGTGCGGCCGGCCGGCGACAGCGGTTCGGCCGGTGGCTCGGCCTGGTCGATCAGCCGGGCGAGGCCCCAGTCCATCACGAAGACCTCGCCGAACTCGCCGAGCAGCACGTTGTCGGGCTTGAGGTCGCGATGGATCACGCCGCGCGAGTGCGCGTACTGCAGCACCCGGCAGATGTTGGCCGCGATGCCAACGAGGTCGCGCACCTCGTCGAGCGTGGCGCTGTGCTGCGGATGCGCGATGCGCGACGAGAGCGTATCGCCGCGCACGAGCTTCATCGTGCAGGCCGGCACCTCGTCCATCAGGAAGCGATCGAGGATCGGGCACACGCCGGGATGGTCGAGCATCGCGAGGATGCGCGTCTCGCGCGCGAAGCGATGGTAGGCCGTGGGGTTGCCGATCAGGTCGCCGCGGATGCTCTTCACCGCGACGTCGCGCTGCAGGTCGACGTCGTACGCGGCCCACAGCACGCCCATGCCGCCAGCCGCGAACGGCTCCGGCGCGACGTGGTAGCGGTCCGACCATTCGGTCAGCGGGCGCGGGTGCGGGTGCGGGTGCGGGTGGGGTGTCGGCGTCGGCATGCTCATTGGTCAGCGTCGGCGGTGGGCCATCACGTAGGCGTGCATCGCATTGGCCAGCAACGGCAACAGTTCGTGGAATTCACTCTCGGCCTCGCTGGCGTCGAGCGTGCCCGACGCGAGCCGCCACCTCAGCAGGCGGTTGCGCACCGCGGCGCGCGCGCGCTGCCGCTGGCGGAACGCCGTCGCCCGCGACGGCAGCGACGGGCCATCGCCATCGCCATCGGCACCGGCCATGCGTCGCGCCACCTCCTCGGCCGGCTGCCCGTCGAGGTCGGCCATCAGCGCCGACCACAGCGACGGCTCGTCGCGCTGGATCACCGAGAGCTCGGCGGCGATCGCCTGGTGGCAGTACTCCTCGTCGATCGCGCGCGACACGTCGGCATCGGGTGCGGCAAGGTCGGCGTCCACTTCGCCGGCCCCTCGGCCGCGCAGGCTCTCGCGCACAAACGTGATCACGCAGCGCTTGAGGTACCCGCGGAAGCGCTGCACCCGGCCGTCGGCGCCGTCTCGCGACAGCCGGCGATGGATCTGCTTCTCGAAGAACCAGCCGAAGAACTCGTCGGCCAGGTCGTCCGGCGAGCCGCCGCGGATGCCGCGCTGGCGCATCACGCGATCAACGGTGCGGCCGTCGGCGTGCGGTACACGCGCAGGAACTCGGCCCAGCGGTCGTCGTCGCCGTCGCGCACGTCGGCCAGCAGCAGGCCCCACTGCGTGGTCGGAAAGCGGCTCGCGCCAACCGACTCGGGCGGCCCGACCGCGTCCTGCAGGCGGTCGATGCTGCGTTGCCAGGCCGGGTCGTCACCGCGCAGGCCGCGCAACATCCAGATCGCCAGCACATCGAGCGGGCCGCGCACGCGCAGGCACCCGGCCTCCGCATCATGCCGGACCCTCGCGGCGAGGCGTTCGGGCAGCCGCGAGAACGCCGGCACCTGCGCGCCGGCATCCAACGGCAACACGAACTCGCGGGGCGCGGGCTGAGGCATCAGGCGTGGCGGTCGGCAGGCGGGCGAGCGTCGGATTGTAGACGCATGCTCCGCCTGCCGCCACGCACGAGCCTGGCTGGTCGCGCAGGCGCAGACGATCATGCCACCCGCCGGCGCCACGCCGCGGCGACCAGCACGAGCAGCCACATCGCCAGCAGGTCGAGCCGCACGCCGTCATCGAGCCCGGCCGAGCAGCCGCCCGAGGTCGTTGTGCCGCCACCGCCACCCGAACTGGTCGTCGTGATCGTCAGGTTGTTGTTGGCCGAGAGCGACCCCGGCAGCCCGGCCGCCGGCAGGATCAGCGACGCGTTCTCGCTGCCCGCCGTGATCGTGGCGCCGTTGAGCGCGATCGCCGTGGCGTCCAGGTCGGTGGCGTTCTCGCCGCTCGCCACGGTGTAGTCGAACGTCAGCGTGGTGGTGCCGCTGCCCGAGCTGTACGTCGCCGTGCCACCACTGTTCAGCGTGAGCGACGGCGTGCCGCCGGCCACATCCACCGCGGCCGTCCAGGTCACGCGGATCGGGATCACCGCGTCGGCGCCATACGTGCCGTTGTCGGCGTGCGACTCGACCGACGTGACCTCCTCGTCGGAGAACAGGCGCACCAGCCGGCTCGCGCTGACGCCATCGAACGTCGTGAATCCGCCACTCGCCAGGATCCGCCCATTCGACTGGATCGTCAGCCCGAACACGTGGCCGTTGGGGATCGTCGTCGCCAGCTGGTAGTCGGGGTCGAGGGTGCCGTCAGGCAGGATGCGCACGAGCTTGTTGATCGTCGTGCCCTGGTAGCTCGTCATGTTGCCCGACCCGACGAGGATCCGGCCGACCGTATCGACGGCAAGCGCCGTCCCGTTGTTGTTGCAGCCGACGCCGGGGTCAAACGTGGTGTCGAGCGAGCCGTCGTCATTGATGATCGCGATGCGATTGCGCGTCGTGCCGTTGAAGGTGGTGAAGAATCCCTGGACCACGATTCGCGAGTCGATGTACGGCGCGATCAGGTTGGGCCCGAACTGCGGCCCGGTGCCGACGTCAAACAACGTGTCGCGCGTGCCGTTGGAGTTGAGCGCAATGATGTACGGGCAGGCGCTGCCGTTGAAGGTCGTCATCAGCCCGCTGACCACGATCCGGCCGCTCGGCCGCACGAGTACGGTGAACACCGCGGCGTTCAGGCCGCTGCCGATGTTGGTGTTGAACGTGGTGTCGAGGGCGCCCGTGGTGCCCAGCCTGGCAATGCGCGCGGCCGCTGTGCCGCCCACCATGGTGAAGTCGCCGCCGATCACGATCGAGTCGTCGGCGAGGATGCCGATCGTCTCGGCGTTCTGGTTCGGCCCGTCGGCCGTGAACGTGGTGTCCTGCGTGCCGTCGGCGTTCAGTCGCGCGACGCGCACGGCCGGCACCGGGGCGCCGCCATCGTAGGCAATCGTGGTGAAGTTGCCGGCGATCACGATCCGGCCCTTCGAGTCGAGCGCCATGTCGCTGATGCTCGAGTTGGGCTCGACCGTGCGCCAGGTGGTGTCGCGCCGGCCGTCGGCCAGCAAGCGCACCACCCGACCGACCACGCCGTTGAACGACGTGAAGTTGCCGCCCAGCAGCAGCTTGCCGTCAGGGAGTTCCAGCACTTCGCTGACCTGCGAGGCCTGTGCACCGGTGCCGATGTTGGTCATGAAGCCGGTGTCGATCTCGCCGCCTTCGTTGGCATGTGCGATGTGAGTGGTCGCGCCGAGTGTCGCGACTACAACGAGGATCAGGGAGGCCAGCAGGTGGTGATGTCGTGGGCTCATGATGACGTCCAGTGTGGGTGATGACCGGTGGGTGGGTGACCGCCATCGGCGATCGTTCAGACCGGATAGGCACGGCCCCGCCGGCAGTCTCACGGCACCGTCGTTTTCGTTGCGCGCGCCGCTACAATGCGACGACTTCGCGCCGCGCCGCCGCCCTGACCTCATCGACCTCATCGACCTCATCGCCTCATGAATCAGTCGCCGGTCCCCGATCTGCCCTCGCCGCTGCGCAACAGGCCGTTCCTGTCGTTCCTCGCCACGCAGTTTCTCGGCGCGTTCAACGACAACGTCTTCAAGCAGGTGGTGCTGCTGCTGGCGGTGGCGGCCGCGTCGAAGGGAACCACCGACCTGCCGTTCCAGGGCATCGTCGGCGCACTGTTCACCATTCCGTTCGTGCTCTTCACGAGCTTTGCCGGCGACCTCGCCGACCGCTACAGCAAGGGCACCGTCATCGTCTGGTGCAAGGTCGCCGAGATCGTCGTGATGGCGATCGGCATCGGCATGTTCATGATGGGCGAGACGGTCGCGGCGCTGTGGGCGCTGGCCGCGCTGGCGTTCATCATGGGCATGCAGAGCGCCTTCTTCGGCCCGGCCAAGTACACCGTCGTGCCCGAACTCGTCCGCGAGGTCCACGTCGCGCCCGCCAGCGGCCTGACGCAGATGACCACGATGATCGCGATCGTCGTCGGCACCGGCCTCGCCGGCGTGCTCTTCGACTGGCTGCGGCCCAAAGACATGGTCTGGATGGTCGGCCTGGTCTGCACCGGCATCGCCGTGCTCGGCACGGTCACGTCGCTGGGCATCACGCGACGCCCGGCCGCCGACCCGCACTGCAGGGTCGGCATGGCCTCGACCGTGCGCGTGTTCAGCATGATCCGCCAGCTGTGGCGCCACGACCGCAAGCTGTTCTACGTGATCATCTCGTGGTCGTGGTTCTGGTTCGCCGGCGCGCTCGTGCTGATCGTGCTCAACGACTGGGGCCGCCGGCAGCTCGGCTTCACCAATACCGGCACGAGCATGCTCGTCGCCACCACGTCGCTCGGCATCGGTATCGGCAGCTTCATCGGCGGACTGATCTCGGCGCAGCGCATCCGCCTCAACGCCGCGATGCCCGGCCTCGCGCTGATGGCCGTGGCGTTCATCCTGCTCGCGCTGATTCCCGTCGGCGCTCCTTATGTTGCCCCGGCGACACCGGCCACACCCGCACCGGCCAGCGATGCGAGCGGCGTGCTGCCCGTGCCCGGCGGCCAGGCCGGCACCCTCACCACGGTCATCGCGTTCGCCGCGCTCACGCTGCTCGGCGCTGCCGGCGGCATCTACATTGTGCCGTTGCTGGCCTACACGCAGGTGCGCCCGGCCGAGATGGACAAGGGCCGCGTGATGGCTGCCGCGCAGTTCCTCAACTGGGTGTTCATCTTCGGATCGCAACTGGTCTATATCCTCGGAATGATGGTGTTTGCCGACCACGCCGAGTACATGTTCGCGTCGATGGCCGTGTGCGCCCTGCTGCCGGCACTGTGGATGAAGCGCGCACTGGCCATGCCCGACGATGCCTTTGCCGAGGCGCGCATCGCCGAGAGCCTGCGCGCCGAAGAGGAGTCGGCGCCTGCATGACCCTCCCGCCACCCGACGACACGACCGAGCCCGGCCTGCGCCAGCCGCCGCGCACGCTGCCCGCCATGCCCGCGCCGCCCGGGGGCACGCGCCCGGCGCGCATCGAGCAAACCATCGAGTCGGCCGGGCGCACCGTGCCGCGACCGCTGCGCACCGCGGCGTTCACGCTCGGTGACAACAAGGCCACGCTCGACACCACCGCGCGGCCGCCCGTCGCGCGCCTGCTCGGCATGGCCCTCGACGCGCCGGCTGACGGCGACGCCGGCCGCTACGAATCGCGCGGCGAGATCGCGCGCGGCGGTATGGGCGTGGTCATGCGCGTGTTCGATCGCGACGTGCGCCGCGACATCGCCATGAAGGTGATGCTCAACGAGAAGCCCTCGCCCGAGGCCGTCGCGCGCTTTCTCGAAGAAGTGCAGATCACCGGCCAGCTCGAACACCCCGGCATCGTGCCGGTCCACGAGGTCGGCCTCGATGGCCAGGGCCGCATCTACTACACGATGAAACTGGTGCGCGGCCGCGCGCTGGATGCACGCCTCAAGGAGCTGCGCGCCGACCTCGCCGCCGGCCGTGGGGAGCGCCGCTTCCCGCTGGCGCAGCGGCTCGACGTGTTCCGCAAGGTCTGCGATGCGATCGCGTTTGCCCACGCGCGCGGCGTGATCCACCGCGACCTCAAGCCGGCCAACATCATGGTCGGCGAGTTCGGCGAGGTGCAGGTGATGGACTGGGGCATCGCGCGGATTCTCGAGAACCGCGGTGCCGAGCGCGCGCCGGCCGGCACCGCTGGTCGCCAGCTGCCGGGCGGTGCGAACACGATTGTGCCGATGCCGCCGGTGGCGAGCGATCGGCGCGACGCCGGCCTCGGCAAGACCATGGACGGGCAGGTTGCCGGCACGCCGGCGTTCATGGCGCCCGAGCAGGCGCGCGGCGAGATCGACCGCCTCGACGAGCGCACCGACGTCTACTCGCTCGGCGCGATCCTCTACGAGATGCTTGCGCTGGTGCCGCCGTTCGGCGGGCCCAACGTGATGGCCGTGCTCGACGCGGTGAAGGCCGGCGACTTCGAACCGGCCGCGCAGCGCGCGCGGAGCCTGCCGCACACGCCACCGGTGCCGCCCGAACTCGACGCGATCTGCGCGAAGGCGATGACCACCGACCCACGCCGCCGCTACCGCGATGTGCCGGCGTTGCGCGCCGACATCGATGCGTGGTTCGCGCTCGAGCCGGTGGCCGCGCTGCGCGAGTCGGTCTGGCGCCGGGCCATCAAGTGGGCGCGCCGCAACCCCACGCGCGCGATGACCGCCGCGATCGGCGGCCTCGCGCTGCTGATCACCGGCACGGTAGTCTCGATTGCCGTCACCGAAACCCGCCGCTCGCAGGCCGAGGCGCGCGAAACTGCCGCGCGCTCGGAGAGCGAACGCCTGGCGGTCGAACTCTCGGCGCAGGAGATCCGCACGCGCGAAGCCACGCTCGCGCTGAACACCGAGCGCCTCGCGTTCGAGTCCGAGCGGCTCGCGTTTGCGCGCGACCGCGCCCGCACCACGCTCGAGTTCTACGCGCGCGTCAACGCCGCCGAGAAGCGCGGCCTCAACCTGCAGCGCTTCCTGCACTCGCTCGACGCATCCGAGATCCGCCGCTACATCGCCGAGCTCGAAGACCTCGTCACGCGCACGCGCGCGGCCGGGCAGGAGTCGGGCGACGACGCCTTCCACCTCGGCCTGCTCTACTCGGCTGGCCTGCGCGACGGCGCGACCGGCGAGCGCTGGTTCGATCGCGCGCTCGAGCTCGGCAAGGTCGACGAGGCGCTGACGTGGACCAACCGTGCGATGGCGCGCGACCAGCAGGGCAATGTGGAGGGCGCGCTGGCCGATCTCGGCGCCGCGATCGAGCGGTTCCCGGAACGCTACGAGCCGTACATGTCGCGCAGCCAGATCCGCTTCGCGATCAACGACTTCGGCGGGTCGCTGGACGACGCGCGGCGGGCTTGCGAGCTGGTGCCGAACGATGCAGGCGCGCACAACGCGCGCGCGCTGGCGCTGGTCGCGCTGGGTCGCACTGCCGAGGCGATGGCCGAGCTGAATCGCACGCTCGAACTGGTGCCCAATCACACGTCCGCGCTGACCCAGCGGTCGCGACTGATGCGTACCGGCGGCCAGCTCGACAACGCGCTGCGCGACTCGCTGGCCGCGACGCAGGCCGACCCGACGGATCCGCTCGCGTGGTACGAGCATGGCGAGAACCTGCGTCTGTTCGGCCAGGCGGCGCTCGCGCTCGAGGCCTTCAACAAGGCGATTGGCTGTGACGCCACCATGGCGCGTGCGCATCGTGCTGCGGGTGTGGTGTTGCGTGCGCTCGAACGGTTGCCGGAAGCGGAGGCGGCGTTGCGCGAGGCGATCCGGCTCGACCCCGCCGAGTTCATCGCCTGGATGAACCTCGGCCAGCTGCAGCTCGAACGCGGCGAGCGCGACGCCGGCGTCGAGTCGTTGCAGACCGCGTGGAAGTGCGCCGACGATCGGCGGAAGGGCTACATCGAGGGCATCCTCAAGTCGGTTGGTGCCGAGGCGCCGCGGTGATCCCGCATCCTTGTCGTTGCCCTTGTCGTTGCCCTTGCCCTTGCCCCCTTCACACCTTGCCCTTGCCCTTGCCCTTGCCCGAGAAGAGAGATTGACCACGGAGGACACGGAGAACACGGAGAAGGGCACAAGAGAGTGTGTCGAGACCATCAATGAAGTCTC
>JBFWQT010000118.1:0-15177 GCA_050249295.1 Planctomycetota bacterium | reverse complement strand
TCGAGCGCGGCGCGGTCGGAAAGCGGATCGAAGAAGCCGTCGGCATCGCCGCCGCGTGCATCGAGGAAGCGTTCCGCACCTCGATCGGCTTCACGCTGGTGATCCCGCCCAACGAGCCGGTCGGCGACATTGCCTACTCGCTGGCGCATCGCCGCCGCTGCCTGGAGGCGCTGGCCCGCCTGCAGGGCTACGTGCCGGACAATCACCACCGGGCCGACGAGGTCGGCGCCGCGCTCAAGGCCGAGCACGAAGCGCACCTCGCCAGCTCGACCGGCGTGTGGCCGCTGATGCCCGGCTCGGCCGTGCTGGTGGTGGGCACCGGCGAGCTGACCGGCTTCCGCGAATACCTCGCACGCTCGCTGCCGCGCGCCGGCTCCGTCGTGAATGCAATGGTCGGCACGGGCTCCTGAGCAGCCGTTCGCTGTATCATGCCCGCCACTTTCGTTGCCGGTGACACACGCAGCTCCATGCCCCGCACCTCCGCTGTTTCGCTCGCGTCCGCGTTCGCCCACATGGAGGCGCGCGCCGGTGGTTTTGCCGAGGTGCAGCCCGATCATCTCTGGCTCGGCTTGTGCCGCGTGGCCGAGGTGGTCGAGGCCGGCCGCACCGACCGCTTGTCGGAGCTGACGCCCGCGCAACTGGCCAGCCTGGAGGCGGAGGGCCGCGACCTGCTGGCATGGTTTGCGCATCGTCGCATGCGGCCTGCCGACGCGCGCCGCGCGGTGCGCGATCGACTGCATCCGCAGAGCGCGCAGCCGCCGCGCCATGAACTCTCCGAGGCCGCGGCCGTGAGCGCGATCCTCGCCGCGGCCGCCTCGCTGACCGACCTCGCCGACCGCGTGCTCGCCGACGCGTCGCCGCTGCTGCAAGGCGTGCTGGTGTTGCTCGCCGCCGCCAACGCCGACCCCTCGGGCCCGGCGATCGCACCGGCACCCACATCCACACCTGCGCCTGCGCCCGCGCCGAAGGCCGCATCCGGCGCGCCCGCCACGCTGCCGCCGCTCATCGCGTCGCTCGGCCGCGACCTGACGAAGCTGGGCCGGGCCGGGCAGTTGCCGTTGATGGTCGGCCGCAAGGCGGAGCTCAAGCGCCTCGCCCTCGCGCTCTCGCAGCAACGCAAGAACTGCCCGATGCTGATCGGCGAGCCGGGCGTCGGCAAGACGCAGATCGCCTGGGGACTCGCCGCGCTGATCGCGTCGCCGAAGTGCCCGCCGCACCTGCGCGACGTCTGCCTCGTGGAAATCCAGCCGGCCGCGCTGATCGCCGGTACCGGCATGCGCGGCGACCTCGAGAAGCGTATCGAGCAGCTCCTCAAGGAGGCTGCCAGCGATCGCCGCATCGTGCTGTTCATCGACGAGGCGCACTCGCTGCTTGGCATCGGCCGCGGCGAGGGCTCGCTCGACATCGCGAACATGATCAAGCCGGCGCTCGCCAACGGCACGCTGCGCATGGTCGGCGCAACCACCACCGAAGAGTACGAGCGCATCATCACGGCCGACCCCGCGCTCGAGCGTCGCTTCGAGAGTGTGATGGTCGACGAGCCCGATCGCGACGAGGCGGTGGCGATCCTGCATGGCCTGTCGGGCCGCATGCAGCAGCACTACGCGCTGGCGATCCTGCCCGAGGCGATCGACGCGGCCGTCGACCTGGCGATCCGCTTCGACACGTCGCACCGGCTGCCCGACAAGGCGATCGACCTGCTCGACCAGGCGTGCGCGGCGCGCGCGCTCGGTTCGTTCAGCGTCAGCCCCGAGGCGTCGTCGCTCGGCCGCACGCGCGATCGCGGGCTGCTGTCGGTCGATCGCGAGTCGATCGTCGACGCGCTGGTCGAGCGACTGCGTTTGCCGCGCGAGCTGGTCACGGCCGACGACATGGCGCGCGTGCGCTGGCTCGAGCAGACGCTCGGCGATCGCGTGATGGGCCAGACCGACGCCGTCGCCGCAATCAGCGGAACGCTGCGCGCCTCGTACCGCGGCCTGCGCAGCCCGCGCCGGCCGATCGCCACCTTCCTGTTCCACGGGCCCACCGGCGTCGGCAAGACCGAATCGGCGCGCGCGCTCGCCGAGATCCTGTTCGGCGACGCCGACCGCCTCGTCCGCCTCGACATGTCGGAGTACGGCGAGAAGCACGAGATCGCGCGACTGCTCGGAGCGCCGCCCGGCTACCAGGGCCACGATCAGCCGGGGCAGCTCTCGGTGCCGTTGCGCAACACGCCGGCGTGTGTGGTGCTGTTCGACGAGATCGAGAAGGCGCACCCCGACGTGCTGCAGTTGCTGCTGCAGGTGCTCGACGAGGGCGAGCTCACCGACAGCCGCGGTCGCAAGCTGCGCTTCCGCGAGACCGTGATCGTGCTCACGACCAACCTCGTTCCGAAGACCGACGGCGCGCCCGAGGATGCATTCCGCCCGCAACTGAAACCCGAACTGCTCGGCCGGATCAGTTGCGTCGTGCCGTTCCACACGCCCGGCAAATCGGCCATGCAGGCGGTTGCGCAGCGGGTGCTGGCGAGGCTCGCCGATCGCCTGCAGGTCAACGGCCAGAAGGTCGAGCTGCCGGCCAGCCTGGCCGACGAGGCGCTGCGCGCGATGGGCGACTCGCCGGCGTTTGGCGTGCGCGAACTCGAACATCGCATCGAGCGTGTGGTCGCCGCGCACCTCGAAGAGCTTTCGGTGCAGCGTCGCGCCGCCGTGCCCGGACCGGCCGGTACGTCGGCCGCATCCAACGACGCGATCGTGCCGCCCGGCGCGCTCGGCGACCTGGCCGACGGCATGCTGCGCAGCGACGCCGGCGGCGTCTACCAGTTGCGCGCGCGACCGGTGATGACGATCGGCCGGCACGAAGGGGCCGGCTGGATGGCGCTGCTCTGGCCGCGCACGCCGGAGAACGTCGAGGCTTCGCGCGCGATCGGTCGCCAGCATGTGCTGGTGCGCGCCAGCACGCTCGGCTTCAGCATCGAGGACCTCGGCTCGTCCACCGGCACCGTGGTGGGCCACATGGCGCTCGCCCCCGGCGTGGTGCGCGAGTTGCCGTCCGACGGCACGAAAATCGAGATCGGCCGCTGCCTCTCGTTGCGCGCGCGCCCGGTGCCCGACCGGCACATCGACATCCGCGACGCGGCCTCCACCATGATGCCGGCCGTGCGCGAGCACGCGATCGGTTACGGGCAGGTCGGTCCGTTCCGCTCGCTGGTGCTCACGCGGCTCAACAACCGGCCCGAGGAATGTTGCGTGTGCGTCGTGAAGTACGCCTGCATCGGATCGGCGGCGGATTGCGAAGTGGTGGTGGCCGGCACGGCACCGGTGGCCGCGGAGCTGCGCGCCGTGCGTTCCGGCACCGCGACGTCGACGTCGTCGGCCGGTGTGTTGCGCTTCCGCCTGGCGGCCCTGGTGGCCGGGTTGCGACTGAACGACCGGATGATGGCGCGCGGCGAGGAGGTGCAGTTGTCGCACGAGGACACATTGACGCTGCCCGGTTCGCGCGAGCGATTGGTGTACCTGCAGCGGCCCGCATCGATGGATGGCGCGGCGATGTGAATGGCAGCCGCGACCGACGCGCCTGTCCGCGCGACGCGCGTCATCAGTCTCCCAGCAGTTGCCGGCGCGTCTCGCGGATCGCGCGGTGCGCGTTCGGCGGCGCCTCGGCCAGCGCACGGTCGTAGCAGGCCGCGGCCAGCACCCGCTTGCCCGACTCGGCCGCCACATTCGCGCGTCCGAGCCACGCCTCCCACAGCGTGGAATCCAGTTCGATCGCGCGGCGGAAGTCGGCATCCGCCTCGTCCATGCGCTGCATGTTCCACAACAGCACCGCGCGACCCTGCAGCGCCGACGTGTTGGCCGGATCGAGCGACACCGCGCGATCGTAGGCGGCGAGGCCATCATCCATCCGGTTGATGTGCGCCTGCGCCAGGCCGCGCGCGCACCACGCGTCCACCGACGCCGGATCCACCGCCAGCGCGCGCAGCGAATCCACCAGCGAATCCGGATACTCGCCGAGGCTGGCATGGCTCTCGGCACGCGACGTCAGCGCCGGCGTGAACGACGGATCAATCCCTTCGGCATGCATGAAGTCGCTGATCGCCTCGCGATGCCGGCCGAGCCGGGCGAACACCAGCCCGCGGCCGTGCCACGCCGAGACCATCAGCGGATACAGCTCGAGCGCATGGTTGAAGTCGGCCAGCGCATCGCGGTAGTGCCGCAGCTGCAGGTTGACCCAGCCGCGATGCAGCACCGCGATGTACGCGCGCGGGTCGAGTTCGATCGCGCGCGTGTAGTCGGCCAGCGCGGCCGGCGCGTCGCCGCGGCTGTCGTGACACGTCCCGCGCGCGATCCACCCGGCCGGCTCGTTCGCATCGAGCGCTATCAGCTGGTCGGCGTCGGCGATCGCCGCATCCACCTGGCCAGACAGCAGTCGCAGACCGGCGCGCTCGGCGATCAGCACCGGCTCATCGGGGAACAGCTCGACCGCGCGAGACAGCTCGGCGATGCCGGTCTCGAAGTCGCCGTGCATGCGGCGTTGCAGCGCGCGCTCCATCCACTGGTCGGCCGTGGCCGGCACCGCGCTGTCGGGCCACTCGAGCTGTTGCAGCGCCTTGTGGCAGAAGCGCAGCAGGCGGCTGTGCTTGCCCGACTCGCGGATGATGTGGAACACCAGCGGCGCGGCCTCGGTTGCGCCGAGCCGGGCCAGCGCGTTGATCAGCATCACGCCACGCAGGAACGCGAACTGCGGATCGTTGCTGCGCCGCGTGGTCAGCATGCCTTCGATGTCGGCCAGCATGCGATGCAGGATCGTGCGCGCGTTGTAGTCCGGCCGGCCCACGTCCACAGGTTCGCCGTCGCCGCGCCGGCCGATCTGGTCGATCACGAACATCGCCTGGAACGGCGTCAGTTGCCGCTGGTCGGCGCCGCGACCAGTGAGCAGATCGAGCAGCAGTCGCGTGTAGTCGCGGCCGCTCAGCACCGACGCGTCGAGCCAGTGCTCGATCCGCGCGAGCTGGAAGTTGACCTCCAGCAGGTTGCCCTCGAACTCCGGCAGCTGCCCCATCGCGGCCAGCAGTGGCAGCCGGTTGGCGACCATCGAGCTGTACAGCACCATCGATTTCGCGCGCGTCGTCAGCGCATCAATCTCGTCGAGCAACGGCCGGCCGAGCCGTTCGCTGACCGGATGGCCGGTCGCGGAGTCGAGGCTGCAGGCGGTCGCGATCCACTGCGCAACCTCGTCGGTGCGCGCCGGATCGACCGTCGTGCGCAGCGCATCCACGCACCGGTCGAGCGCGGTGCGGCCGTTCACGGCGGTGTGGATGTCGAGCAGGCCGCCGAGCAGGCGGATCAGGAACTGGCGCTGCAGGAACGTCGTGCTGTCCTGCCGGTCGGTGGTGTCGTCGAGGCGCTGCAGCACGATGCGGCACAGCGGTTCGGTGTCGTGCCGCGCATGGCGCACCAGTTCGCGCGCGAGGTCGTCGGCCGGATACGGCGTGATGCTCGACGGATCGTGCGTGCGGTAGTAGCCGCCGGCCGGCTGCTGGCTGGCTTCGGCGTTGCGCAGGCGGTCGAGCACCATGTCGAGCCGTTGCGAGTCGGCGGCAATGCGGTCGGCGCGCGCGCTCTCTACCTGTTGGTGTCGCTGGCGGAAATCGTCGGCGTCCACCGCGCCCCACGCCTCGGCCGACCCGGCGACGTGCAGCGCCATGCCCCAGTCGCCGATCGACACGGCCGCGTCCTGCACCGCCTGGCAGTAGCCGGCCAGCTCGCTGCGCCACTCGGCCGGCGGCTCGGGGTGCGTCTGGATCGCGCGGCCGAGGTTGAGCATCAATGGCAGCCACGCGCTGTAGTAGTCCTGCGGCGAGGCCGCGTTGAAGGCCACGGCCTTCGCGGCGTCGAGTTCCTCGTGCGCGGCCGCGGCAAACGCCATCGCGCTGCTGCGCTGCTTCTCGAGCTCGGCGCTGCGCGCCTGGTCGCGCATGATGATCACGGCGGCCAGCCCGATGATGATCGCCGCGGCCGTGCTCAGCGCGCCGGCCAGCGCCACCTTGTGTCGGCGCGCCCACTTGCTGACCAGCTGCCACGACGTGTACTCCGCGGCTGCCAGCGCGTGGCCCGCCAGGTAGCGGCCGATGTCCGCCTTGAGCTCGGCGGCCGACGCGTAGCGCTGCGCCGGGTCGAGCGCCATCGCGCGCAGCGTTGCCGCTTCGAGCTCGCGCGGCACCGGCCGGAACGTCTCGCGGTGCGACGGCGGAATCAGACGACCGGCCTGTACATCGATCAGGATGTGCATGGTGTCGCCCGTGTCGAACGGCGCGTGCGCGGTGAGCACCGAATAGAGCATCGCGCCAAGCGCGTAGATGTCGGTGGCCGGGCCGATCTGATCGACCCACCCGCCGGCCTGCTCGGGCGACATGTAAGAGGGCGTGCCGAACACGTCGCCGTCCATCGTCAGGTCGGGCGTGGTCGCGCGGCGGTCGCTGGTCACCTTGCGGCGCGACGACTGCGACGCGATGGCGTGGGCATGCGGTTGCGACGACCCGCCGGTGTTCGGCGCATGCGGCCGGGCGAGGCCCCAGTCCATCACCAGCACTTCACCGAACTCGCCGGTCATCACGTTGTCCGGCTTCAGGTCGCGATGGATCACGCCGCGCGAGTGCGCATAGCCGACCGCGTCGCACACGCGCGTCATGATCTCGAGCAGTCGGCGCAGCTCGGCCTCGGCATCGGCGTCGCTGTCCCACACCGTGTCGTGGTAGCGGTTGATCTCGTCGCGCAAAGTGCTGCCCTGCACGCGCTTCATCGCCAGGTACGGCCGGCCGTCGGGGTCGAAGCCGAGTTCGTGCACCGGCACGATGTTGGGATGTTCGAGCTGCCCGGTGATCTGCGCTTCCTCGACGAACGCGGCGGTGGCGGTGGCGTCGGGCCGCAGCAGCGTCTTGATCGCCAGCTCGCGCCGCAGGCTGAGGTCCTCGGCCAGGCGCACCACGCCGAGTCCGCCGCGACCGAGTTCGTCGCCGAATACGTAGCGCTCGAATCCGGTGACCGTGGCGCTGGCCGTTGGCGCGACGCGGACCGGCCGCGCCGCCGTAACCGTGGTGATCATGTGTGGCCCGCGTGGTGGCCGCGGACCGGCCCCGGTGGCGCGTTGCGCGGGCGCATCGGCGTTCGGGCGTCGTGTGTTCTTGCGTGGCACCGTGGGGTCTAACTCGTTCGCGTTCGCATTCGCGCCGGGCTGTCGATCGCTGCGTCCGGTTCCGCCGCGAGTCCGGCGGCGCGGTACGGTCGGGTCATCCGGCTGGAAGACGGAATCGTCGTTCATCATCGCGGAGTCGGGGTCGGCAGGGCAGGGCGGGTGCTGGATGGGGGTATCACTGTACCCGACTGACAGGCGCGCACGGTGCGAAGACAAACCGTGAGGCGACCATGCTTCAGCGGGTTGCCAGCCATCGCCGATTCCCCGCTCCCTTCGGTTGCGGCTCTTGCCGGAAACATGAACTCCGTGATGGGAACCCGATCTCGCCGGCGCGACAAATCACGACGCGGGATGGACGTGAACCACCCGCAGTACATCCGCTCCATCACGGTCGCGGCTCTTGTTCCTCGTCACGCAGCGCGCGCCCGCATCAGGCGCAGGCGGCCTCGATCGTCGCCATGTCGATGTTCTGCATCGGCATCATCGCGTCGGTCGCCCGTTTGGCCGTCGCGGGATCAAGCAGCAACTGGATCAGACGCTTCGGCACGATCTGCCAGGAGACACCCCAGCGATCGACCAGCCAGCCGCACTGCAACGGCTCGCCGCCCTCCACCAGCGCGTGCCACAGCCGGTCGGTCTCCTCCTGCGTGTCGGTCGGAATCTGGATCGAGAAGGCCGGGTTCAGCTTGTAGTGTGGCCCGCCGTTGAGCGCCGTGAAGGTGGTGCCGTTCAGGCGGAACGTGGTCACCATCGGGTTCGACTCCGTGATCTCGCTGTCCGGGAACAGCGAGATGTAATAGGCGGCAGCCTCGGCAGCGCCACTCTCGAGCCAGATGAAGGGGATTGGTCGTTCCATCGTCAGGTCTCCTATGTCGATGTCGGTTGAACGGGGTTCCGGCGCATCGCCGTCATGCGCCCGGCGTCACGGCCATCGCGAACGTCCAGGTGTAGCCATCCGGATCGTCCACGCGGAAGCTGCGTTCGCCCCACGGCATGTTGCTCGGCTCGTCCGGCTTCAGCCCCTTGGCCGTGTACTCGGCGTGCAGCGCATCCACGTCCTCGACGTGCACCGCCGGGTAGGTGCCGCCCTGGAACTTGCCGGGGTTCTTCTCGCGCGTGTCGGTGTGAATCACCAGGTATCCACTGCCGAACGAGAAGCCGCGGACGTCCTGCTCGTTGGTGCCGAGCTTGAATCCGAGCGCGGTGTAGAAGTCGGCCGAGGCCTGCAGGTCGGAGACGTACTGGAAGAGGTACATGATGCCTTTGAACGTCATGGTCGATGTGCTTTCGTGGCAGCCGGTAAGGATGTTTCGGGCATACGTTCGCCGGGTCGGGTGTTAGCATACGACGACCGGAATTGCTGACGTCCAGGGCCAGTGAAGCGCGGAGTGTGACATGAAGACCGGCTATGCATTCGCCATGGCTCGATTGATGGGCCTGTTCGTCGCATCGGCCGTGGTGGCGGCGGCGGGGTTGTCGGGCTGTGCCAGCTCGGGCAACACCAATACCAACGATACGTCCGCCAACCAGACCGCTGACGCGACGCACACTGACATCGCCAACATGACTGGCGGCAATGCCAACTCGGTTGCGGCGCACGCCGGCAACGAGATGAACGCCGCGGTCAATGAGGCCAATAACGAAGCCAGCAACGAAGCCTCGAACCAGGCGGTCAACCATGCTGGCAACGCGAGCAACGCCGCCAGCAACGCCAACGCCGCGATGAACTCCGCGGCCAACCAGGCAAACGTCGGCGCCACCAACACCGCTGGCAATTCCAGCTCGTCGAACACCAACACCAACTCGCACGCCGGCAACGTCGCCGACCCGCTCGGCGCCGGCCACGAAGAGGCCTGCCCGCTCCCGCCCCCGGCCGACACGCGCCGGCTCACGCTCACCGTCGGCCAGACGCTGCCCGACCTCGAAGTGCCCGACCTCTACGACATGACGAAGAAGGTCAAGCTCTCGTCGTTCAAGGGTAACGGCCGCTGGACCGTGCTCAAGTTCTGGGCGTCGTGGTGCCCGATCTGCAAGGTGATGGCCGAGGAGTTCATGCACCCGCTGTACGACAAGCTCGGCAAGGGCGACACGCGCAAGATCAACCTCGTCTCGGTCGGCCTCGCCTACCGCGACACGCCCGACAAGCAGATCGCCGAAGCGAAGACCAAGGGCGACGAGTGGATGCACCTCTTCGACGCCGGCGACCAGTGCAAGAAGGCTTTCGGCATCGTCGCCACCCCGTCGGTAATCGTGCTCGACCCCGATGGCAAGGTGGTAACGTTCGGCCGCTTGCAGAACAAGGAAGCCGACCCCGACGCCGGCACGCCGGCCGATCCGTGGGCCAACGACCTCAAGGCCTTCCTCGAATCGAGTTGCACGCTGAACAGCGGCAACTGATCCGTCCGCCCTCAGTCGCTACCGTCGATACCCGTCGATACTTCCGGCCATGAATCAACCTGCCGACAAGGGCCAGCAGCAGCAGCCGCAGCGACGCCTCGGGCCGTACACGATCACCCGCAAGCTCGGCGAGGGTGGCATGGGAGCGGTCTACCTCGGCCGCCATTCCGTGCTCGACGTCGATCACGCGATCAAGGTGCTGCCGC
This sequence comes from Planctomycetota bacterium, assembly GCA_050249295.1. Classification (GTDB taxonomy): domain Bacteria; phylum Planctomycetota; class UBA8742; order SKZP01; family SKZP01; genus JBFWQT01. Next base: position 5,401 of record JBFWQT010000118.1, on the reverse strand, counting down.
CGCGCCTGGCCCAGAACCAGCAGTTCATCGAGCGCTTCCTGCGCGAGGCGCGTCACGCCGCCCGGCTCAACCACCCGCACATCGTGCAGGTCGTCGGCGCCGACAAGTTCGGTGACACGCGCTACATCGCGATGCAGTTCGTGCCCGGCGAGTCGCTCGAGCGCATGGTCCGCACCGGTGGCGCGATGCCGCCCCACAAGGCCGTCCGCTACACCTACCACGTCGCCCAGGCGCTGGCCTACGCGCACGCGTCGGGCATGATCCACCGCGACGTCAAGCCCGACAACGTGCTCGTCGACGAGTCGGACAATGCCCGGCTCACCGACTTCGGCCTCGTCCGCGAGATGAACGCCAACCCCGAGGGAGCCGGCCTCACGCAGTCCGGCGCCGTCCTCGGCACGCCCTACTACATGTCGCCCGAGCAGTGGCGCAACGAGGGCGTCGACCATCGCTCCGACGTCTACGCGCTCGGCGTGATGCTCTACTACATGCTGTCGCGCCGCTTCCCGTTCCCCGGCGAAGGCCCCGCGCAGATTCTCCGCAAGCAGATTGAAGGCCGGCCCGACCCGCTCGACCGCCACGTCCAGGGGCTCGACCAGTTCCTGCTCGACATCGTGCATCGCACGGTCGACGTCAACGCCGAGACGCGCACGCAGACCGCCGCCGACTTCGGCGACCTGCTCGTGCAGTGGTGGCAGGCCAACCCGGACAACGGCGGGATCACGCTCGACACCAACGTAGGCGGCACGGTCATCCGCACCAAAGTGGGCACCAGTGGTGTCAACGCGCGTCCGTCGATGGTCACTCCGCCCGGCGCCGGCAACACGCTGCTCGAATCCGGCGGCACGATGGCCTCCGACGGTGCGCGCATCTCCGGCGCGCAGCACGCCACCGGCGCGGGCATCGGTGTGCCCCCGCCGCCTCCGCCGCCGATGCAGCAGTCCGGCGTCGGTGGCCTGCAGTTCAACTCGCAGACCGGCACGCCGCCGCAGATGGTCATGACCTCGGCCGGACCCGCGATGCTCACGCAGACCGGTGCAGGCCAGACCTACGTCACGCTGACCGCCGACCCGAACCAGCAGAAGCAGATCAAGCTGATCATCGGGCTCGTAGTCGTCGCGCTCGTCGCCGTCGCCGTCGTGCTGGCCGTGGTGCTCAGCGGTGGCGCGGGCGGCGGCAAGGGCAAGCCCGGCCCCGAACTGCAGATCGGCATCGCCGACGGCACCGCCACCGAGACCAGCCCGCTGTTCGTCAACGCCACCACCTGGGCGATCCCCGGCACCGCGCGCGGCACCGTCACGGTCAACGGCACCGAATACGAAATGGGTCGCGCGGTCGATCTCGGCGACGAGATGAACACGCTCCGCGTCGAGGTCGTCGGCGAGAACGGCGAGAAGCTCTCGCGCACGCTCTACGTCTACCACGACTGCGAGATCCCGCGGCTCAAGCTCGTCTCGCCTGACCCCGCCACGATCCGCGACAACCGCCTCATTGCCGTCGACGGCTTCGAGGTCAAGGGCATCGTCAAGGACACCGATCCGAAGATCGAAGTCCACCTTCGCCGTGGCGACGCCGAGCAGGTGCTGCCGTTGCGCGGCGGCGGCGAGGCCGGTCTCGAGTTCGGCTTCCGCATCGAGGTCCAGAAGCAGCCGCTGGAAATCCAGCTCCAGGCGAAGGACCGCTCCGGCAACGTCTCCGGCGTGATCAACTTCACCGTCGAGTTCGCGCCGCTGATGATCACCGGCATCAACATCGACACCACGATGATCGAGGTCGCCGATCCGCGCCAGGCGATCACCATCACCGGCAGCCTCAACAGCGGTCGCAACGTCTCGCTGCGCCTCGACAGCAAGCCGCTCGACGCGAAGATCAACCCGGACACCGGCGACTTCAGCTTCCAGTGGGTGCCCGGTGGCACCGGCACGTTCCGCTTCACGCTGGTGCCGGTGGGCACCGTGCGCGGCGAGGGCAAGGCCGAGGAGGTCACGCTCAACATCCAGCGCAAGATCTACGAGAAGGTCGACAAGCCGGAAGGCGAGTATCGCGAGTACCGCCGCCTCACCGACGGCATGATCTGCGTCGAGGTGCCGGCCGGCGACTACAAGCGCGGCGCGCCCTCGGCGTTCGATTGCGGCGACGCGCCAGAGAAGACGATCGCGCTCTCGGCGTTCCTGATCGACAAGTTCGAGGTCAGCAACGGGCAGTACGCGATGTACCTCAACGAGGGCGGCCCGAAGATGACGCGCCTGGAACCGGCCGCCGTCAACGGCTCGCTGATCGACCCGGCGATCTGCAAGGTCTCGCTCGACGACACGTCCGGCAAGTGGGTCGCGGCCGAGGGTCTGGAGAAGCGGCCGGTCGTCGGCGTGACCTGGAAGGGCGCCAGCGAGTACGCGAAGTGGGCCGACCCGTACGGCGGCAGCCTGCCGAGCGAAGCCCGCTGGGAAGCCGCCGCGCGCGGCAAGTCCGGCCGCCTGTATCCGTGGGGCGACGACTTCCCGAGCTTCGAGTTCTGCCACTTCAAGGGCAGCGGCTTCGGCAAGGAGCCGCTCGACGTCAACGACAACAAGGTCGACGCCGGCAAGTCGGTCTTCGGTGCGCGCAACCTCGCCGGCAACGTCGAGGAGTGGTGCCAGGACTTCTACAAGGCGGGCGGCTACCTCGAAGCGACCGGCCCCGATCCCGTCGTGTCGCGTCCGTCCGGCGGTGAGACCGCGCGCGTCGTGCGCGGCGGGTCGTTCTCCGTCGAAGACAAGGACCTCGAGGATCTCGCGAGGATCAAGCCGGCCGTCGGCCGCGCCAGCTACCTGCCGTCGTTCTCGCGCGCCTCTGCAAAGCCCGAAGCCGCCGCCGAATATCGCGGTTTCCGCTGCGCCGCCACCACGCCCGACTCGCGTCGCTGAATGCTCCGCACCACGTTCCGCTTCCTCGTTCACTACGCCGGGCCGTATCGCTGGCGCTTCCTGCTGGGCCTGGCCGCCGTGCTGCTCGCGGTGCAGGCCAACGCCTTCGTGCCGCGCATCGTGCAGATGGCGCTCGACTACCTCGGCAACGGCTTCGGCGACACCACCTACCTCATCGAGGTCGCCGCGCTCGTCACGATCGTCTCGCTGATCGGCATGGGCGGCATGTTCCTGATGCGCCGCATCCTCGTCGACACCTCGCGTGACGTCGAGTACGACATCCGCCGCGACTTCTTCGCCCACCTCGAAACCCTCTCGTTCCGCGTCTACGCAGGCCAGCGCACCGGCGACCTGATGTCGCGCGCCACCGCCGACATCGAAGGCGTGCGCATGCTCTGCGGCCCGGCCGTGATGCACTTCGCGTTCACCGCGATGCTCACGCCGACGGTCATCGTCTGGATGGTCACGATCTCGCCGTGGCTCACCGTCATTTCGTTCATCCCGTTCGTGCTCGTCAGCATTCTCGTGCGCATCATCGCGGGACGCATGTTCCGCCTGAGCCTCGAGACGCAGGCGCGCCTCGCGGACGTCAGCAACAAGGGCCAGGAGAACTTCGCCGGCATCCGCGTCGTCAAGGCATTCGCGCAGGAAACCGCCGAGGGCGAGTCGTTCGCGCTCGCCGCCGCCGCGTCGCGCGACGCCAACCTGCGCCTTGGCCAGTTGCGCGGCTTCTTCCAGGGCGCGATCTTCACGCTCGCCAACCTCGGCGTGCTGATGTTCATCCTCTTCTCGCCCCCGAGTATCGAGGCCGGCGAGCTCACGTTCGCGCAGGCGATCGCGTTCTTCGCGTGGCAGGAGATGCTGATCTGGCCGATGATCGCGTTCGGCTGGACGATGGCGCTGTTCCAGCGCGGCATGGCCAGCGTGCAGCGCCTCGAGGCGATCTTCAACCTCGAGCCCGACGTGGCCGACCCGGCGACGCCCTCGCCCGACACGCCCCCGGCCGGGGGCACGGTTGATGGCGCCGTCGAGTTCCGCAACGTCACGTTCCGCTGGCGCGACGACGGCGAGCCGGTGCTCGACGCGATCAACTTCAGTGTGCCGGCCGGTGGCACCGTCGCCTTCCTCGGCCCGATCGGCGCCGGCAAGACCACGATCGCGCGCATGATCTCGCGCCTGATTGACCCCACCACCGGCCAGGTGCTGATCGACGGCATCGACGCGCGCGAGTGGCGCCTCGCGCAGTTGCGCCGCGCGGTGGGCTACGCGCCGCAGGACAGCTTCCTGTTCAGCGAGACGATTGCCTACAACATCAGCTTCGCGCTCGACGACGCCGGCGAGTCCCGCCTCACGCCCGAGCGCGCCGCCGAGATCCGCGCGAAGGTTGCGCATGCCGGCCGCCTCGCCGCGCTCGACCACGACGTCGCGAACTTCCCGGGTGGGTACGACCAGGTGATCGGCGAGCGAGGTGTGACCCTTTCCGGCGGCCAGAAGCAGCGTGTTGCGCTGGCCCGTGCGTTGCTGGCCGAGCCGCGCATCCTCGTGCTCGACGACAGTTTTTCGGCGGTGGACACCGACACCGAGGAGCGCATCCTGGCCGGTTTGCGCGAGGTGATCGGCCGCTGCACCACGGTGCTGATTGCGCACCGCGTCAGCACGGTTCGTCATGCGGACCGCATCTACGTGCTCGACAAGGGCCGCATCATCGAGCAGGGCACCGACGAGGAGTTGATGTCGCTCGGCGGCTACTACGCCGACATGGCCGCCCGCCAGCGCTTGCAGGCCGAGGTCGAAGCGCTGTAGCTGTCGAGAATCCGGTCACGGTCGGACCGGACGGATTCTCAACACCATGGCGCTGGCACACTAGAGCGTCGGCGGCCGGTCGCCGAACGAAATGCCCAGCGCTCGCGCGGTCTGCACAGTGTCGTTGTCCAGGTCCACCCGGCGGTTCTTGCCGGCGGCCGCAGTCAACGGCACCGTGATCATCTTCGGCGGCTGGAACGACACCATCACGTCAGTCTCGCCGCGCTCGATCGCGCGGATCGCCTCGGTGCCGTAGCGCAGCGCCAGCAGCCGGTCGAAGGTCGTCGGCTCGCCGCCGCGCTGCACGTGGCCGCACACCATCACCCGCGTCTCGATGCCGGTGTGCGAGTTGATCTCCTCGGCGATCATCGCGCCGACGCCTCCGAGCCGGCGCAAGCGGCCGATCTCGTTCTTGCTGAGAATGACGGTGCCGCTGGTCTCGGCCTTGGCCGCCTCGGCACAGACCACGATCGCGTAGTTCTGGCCGTTGGCGTAGCACTCCTTGACCTTGCGGAAGACCTCGTTCCAGTTGAACTTGATCTCCGGGATCAGGATCACGTCGGCGTCGCCGGCGATGCCCGAGTGCAGCGCAATCCAGCCCGCATCGCGGCCCATCACCTCGACCACGAAGCAACGCTCGTGCGCGCGCGCCGTCGGGTGCAGCTTGTCGATCATGTCGGTGGCGTTGTGCACGG
>JBFWQT010000117.1:0-15193 GCA_050249295.1 Planctomycetota bacterium | reverse complement strand
CCATGTACTGGGCCTCGCGCTCGAGGATCTTGCTGATGATCAGGTCGTACGCGGTCATCGCGGACTGGGCCGAGCCGCCCTCGTCGCTGCCGGCTGCGGCCGTGCCGCTGGTCGGCATGTCGAGGTCCTGGGCGATGGCGAAGCTGGCAAGGCCGATCACGATCAGCGTGGCAATCAGGGTCTTCATGGTGGTTCCTGTTCCGGTTGGTGGTGCGTGCGTGTGCGCTGAACGAGCTATCGCACGCTGCATGCCAACCGACTGAAAACCACAAGCCCTTCAAGAACAGCTGGTTGCAATCTGTTCCGGTGCGGTATCACCGCTCGAGGTGGCGCAATGTCCAATCCTGACCCGTAGCAGAATCGGACCGTCCAATCCTGACCCGTCGTTGTTGACAGAATTTCGATGAGTGACTCAGCGCGCCGGCACGATCAGCCACGGCCGTGCAGCGTCGGACATCGCAATGTGGTCGCCGGCGCTGGCATCGACCGCGGCTTCGCCCGGCCACCCATCCCACGTGCCGTCTGCGCCCACCGAGCCGAGCTGGAAGCCGCTCTTGCCCCCTTCCGGCGAGAGCTGCGCGTACTGGTAGGGCGCGTCGCCGGCCCATTCGTCGACGATCTGCGGCGGGCCGATCGGGTTGACGTTGAGCGTGTCGAGGTCGGGCAGCAGCTTGCCGCCGTTGGCCGCGCTCCAGGCGCAGATGCGCAACGCGAGCCGCAGCAGGCGAACCCGGGTGGCCGTGGCGCGAATCTGTTCAACCATCCCGCGGTAGATCGGGCGGGCCGTCTCGATCAGCGGCCGGTGGATCATCATGCGGAAATGCTCGAAGCCCGACAGCGCCGTGGCCGGATCGACCGACGGCTGGCTGCGCCATTCGGCATTGTTCATCGCGCGCGCATCGCGCTCGACCGTGATCAGCACTTCGACGTACCGCGCCAGCCGGCTCACCGCGGCGCCGATGTAGACGTTGGCCGGGAATGAGCCGGCGGCCGCATCCGCCTTGATGGCAAAGACGCTGCCGGCGAACTCCGCTTCCAGCGACTCCTGGCTGGCCAGCAGGGCGGTGTCGAGGCCGTCGAACTCCGTATCGAGCTGCTTGAGCCGATCGATCGTCAGGTTCGCGCGCGCGATCGAGAGATGCGCGGCCGTCACGTTCACCAGATCGGCGGCGTAGACCGTGCCGAGTGCGGCATGCACCACCGAGCCGCGGTCGGTCAGCATGCGGATCAGGTGACGCATGGCGCGCACCGTGGCCAGGTACGTGTCGGCGTTGTCAACCGTGGCGAGCAACCGCAGCCGGACGAGCCGCGCCATGTCGAGCGTCGCCAAGGGCGCGTCGGGCGAGAGGTCGAGGGGGAAGTCGCAGCGGCTCTGCTCGCGGCTCATCGCGCGATCCCAGAGCGCCTTCTGCCCGGCCTGCTGGTTCCACGTGGCCTGGTACAGCTTGTTGTCGAACGTCTTGCCCAGCGCACCGGACGCCATCGCGCGGATGTCGTCGGCCAGCGACGGGACCAGCGAGGCGTCGACATCCTTGATCTTCGCGTAGTCGTGATAGCCGTTCTGGTCGGCCGGCACGTCGCACCTGAAGCGCTGCTCGATCTCGTTGAACAGCGCCTGGTTGTAGGGCACCGGCGCAAGGAACAACCACGCGCCCGCACCGGCCAGCACCAGCACGAGCACGATGAATATGCCCGGCACCGAGAACACGAAGCGCCGGAACAGGTTGCGTGGCGGCTTCGACGGCTCGTCGGCCTTCTTCTCGGCGGGCGCGGGCTTGTCGGTAGCGGCGGGCGGAGTGCTCATGGGAGTCGCGGGTCAGAGTGCGGGAGGGAACACAGATTGTACGGCAAGGTCAGCCCTCGCGACGGCGGGTGAGTCGCGACAACGCGCGCAACGGCATCGCGGCGCCCCCGCGCACGCCGCTGAGGCCGGCGCCGAGCTGTTTGCCGGCCAGCGCCAGCAACTTCATGCCGCCACCGCCAAGCTGCATCAGGCTGTGCTGGAGGTGGCCCATCAGCTCGTCGGTGATCGCGCCGGGCTCGAGCTGCGAGAGCGCGCCGACGATGATCGCCTGCACGCCGAGGTCGGTGTCCGGCAGGTCGCTGGCCAGCGCGGTCAGCACCTCGGGGTCGCGCACCGCCGCCAGGCCCTGTGCAATCGCCATCGGACGACCCGACCGGCCCTTCAGCGCGACGCGCAGCGCGGGCACCGCGTCCTTGCCGAGCGCCATCGCCACCGCCTGCGAGGCGGCGTCGGCGACCTCGAGCGGCGCGTGCTCCAGCTCGTGCAGCAGGTGATCGCGTGCCGGGCCGAGCGACTCGTGTGTGACCTCGTCGCGGCGTGCGTCGGCCACGATCGTCGCGATCGCCAGCAGCGCCTCGCGACGACGAGCGGCGTCGAGGTGCTCGCTACGGAACACGGCGAGCAGCGGAAGCAGCGCGTCGGGGCTGCCAATCGCACCGAGCGCGCGGATCGCGGCCGCGTGGTCGACATGCTCTTCGAGCACGGTGCGTGCCGTGCTGTCGCCGATGCGACCGAGCGACGTGCTGGCCGCGTCGTGCAGCGCGGACCAACTCGTGCCGTTGCGCGTGTCGTTGAGCAGTTCGGACAACGGCACCACCGCCGCGGGGTCGTGCGTGCTGCCCAGCGCCGACACGGCCGCCATGGCCACGGCGGGCGGGTCGAGGCGCAGGTGTTTGACCAGCGCGCTGCGCGCCTTCTCACCGGCGAGGCGGCCGAGCGCGGTGAGCAGCGCGATGCGCAGACGCTCGCCATGATCGTTTTCGCCGCTGCGGATGTGCTCGAGCGTGTCGAGCAGCAGGTCGGCCAGCCGCGCGCGCAGCTTGTCGGTGTCGGGCGTGCCGGGGTCGCGCTCGAGCCACGACCCGGCGGCACCAACGAACGTGGCGGCGCGGATCTCGGTCTCGAGGTCGTCATCTTTCGCGGCGCGCTTGAGTTCGCGCTGCGCGGCTTCCAGCGCGTCGAGCAACGGCTGGCGCATCGCATCACGCACCGACGCCGGCACGTCGTCGCTGTGGCTGGCGGTGAGATCGCAGAGCGCCGCCAGGGCCAGGAACAGGCCGGTGCGCGTCGCATCCTTCGGCGCGGTCAGCAGCGTTGTGACCACGTCGGGCAGGTGGCTCGCGTGCAGGTGCGCCGAGTCGATGATGTCAGCCATCGCGCCCGCGACCTGCGCCGACCGCTCGAGCGGCGCGTGCTGCATCGCATCGACCAGCAACGGCAACGCAGCCGGCGGCGCCCACGCGCGCAACGATCCGCGCGCGGCCTCGATCACCTCCGGGTCGGTCTCGCGCAGCAACACGCCGACGAGCTCGTCGAGGCCGGTGGTCGCCGCCAGCGATCCGAGGCCGTCAGCCGCCGCCGCGCGCACGGCTGCATCGGAGTCGTTGCGCAACGTGGCGGCCAGCAGTGGCCCGGCCATGTGCGCGTCGTGCCACTCACCGAGCGCGCGCGCGGCGCGAACCCGCTCGGCCGCATCCAGGCTGGCCAGGTGCTGGCGCAGATAGCCGAACGAACGGCTGCGGATCTGGCGCAGCCCCTCATCGGCATGGATCAGTCGCGCGAGGTCGTCGGGCGCGAGCTCGCGCGTCGCACCGAGCAGCGTGTGGCCGAAGTTCTCGGCCAGGTCGGCGCCGATGTCCTCGCCGAGCACGATCTTGTTCTGCACCGTGAGGCCGATGTCGAGCAGGATGCCGACGAACATCGTCGCGCTGATCAGTTGCAGCAGGAACTCGAGCGCCATCATCGGCTCGTTCCAGGCCCACAGCCGCGGCACCGCGAGGTTCACGCCGACGACCGCCGCGACCTTCTCGAAGATCCAGTGCACGGGCACGCCGAGCGTCACCTGGATGCCGTAGGCCCAGAAGGCCCAGCCGTTCCCGGTGACGGTGTGCCCGGACTCGTTGGGCTCTGTCAGCGTCATGCTCGGGTCGTAGTGCCACGCCGACGGCCCCGGCGCGAAGGCCTCGGGGAACGACGAGTTGAGGTTGACCATCCACGGATTGCCGGGCGTCTGCGGCACGATCTGCATCAGCCCCCAGACGAGCGCGACGACCGACACCACAAAGAACGGGAACAGACCGAGCATCGCGCCGCGCACGGCCGGGCGCGTCTCGTAGTTGGCGCGCCGCGCCTGACGCACGAACTCGCGCGCGACGAGTGACACCGCGGCCATCATCGCGACGGCGCCGAGCACCTTGACCGGCCCGGGGAACCACGCATGGCCGAACAGGAAGACCAGCGGCACGAGGTACACCAGCGAGGTGATCACGCGCATGTGGATCGCGCCGCGCGTGGGCAGCAGCATCCAGAGGTAGCCGGCGTAGAACTGGCCGGTACCGCGGAGGGTGGCGCGCAGTTCGCGCCATGCGATGGTGAGGATGCGGTTGATCATCATGGCAGGCAGGCTCGCTCGCTCGCCGCGGGATTGCGGCGCCAGTGGCGGTGAGGAGTTTCTGCGCGCGCGCAGGCGTGCGTGGGTGAGTGAGTAGTCGGCGCTGTGCGACGTGGGTTGTGGGACCGTGTTAGCACACGAACGGAATGCGTGCCGGGTTTTGCGCGCGGGGCGTCAGGCTCGCCGGAACACGGCGACAGCGCCTCGCCGCGCGGCAACCCGGAAAAATCGGCCCGGCGTGTAACATCGCCCGGTGCTCGCGGATTCACCTTTCGACGCGATGAACACCGACCTGCCGCCAGCTCATCCGCCGGAGGAACCTGTGCCGCCGTCTGCTGCCACTGCGATGCCGGACGCGCCGACTATCGGCGACACCGCGGGTGCTGCCACCGACCCGGCCGCGTTGATCGACCGGCATCAGGCGGGGGTGTGGCGCTACCTGCGCATGCTGGGTTGCGACCCGGCGCTGGCCGACGATCTCACACAGGACACGTTCCTGCAGTTGTTGCAGGGCCCGTTCGAGCATCGCAGTGATGCGACCACCGGCGCCTGGCTGCGGCGAACCGCCACCTCGCTGTTCCGCAAACTGCTGCGTCGCAAGCGGCTGGCCGACGCTGTCGCCGAGAGCGCGCTGGAGGAGGCCGAGGCCGCGTGGGAGCGCTGGCACCGCAGCGGCACCCGTGAAGACGCCGCGCACGTGACGGCTGCGCTGGGCGATTGCCTGCAGCAACTCACCGGGCGCGCGCAACTCGCGCTCCGGCTGCAACACCAGGAGCAGCTGGGCGGCGCCGAGATCGCCGACGCGCTCGACATGACCCATTCGAATGTGCGCGTGCTGCTGCATCGCTCGCGCGAGGCCTTGCGCACCTGCGTCGAGCAGAAGCTCGCAGGAGACACCCGCCCATGAGCCACACGCATCGCGACCAACCGGACGAGCGCACCGGGCCGGGCGGGCCGGACGGGATCCGCGACCGCATCCTGGCGGTCTACCTCGACGAGGTGCTCGGCACGGCCACACCGCCCGACCTGCGGGCCCGCATTCTCGATTGCCTGGATCAAGCCGGAAAGACGACCACCACACCACCGGACGAACGGAGAGCTGACCCGATGGCCGCCACACCTTCCACTATCTACCGCCACCAGCCCGCGTGGTGGAACACCGCTGTGCTCGCTGCCACGCTGCTGATTGCCGCGATGATGTTCGTGCTGATCATGCTGCGCGACGATCGCCCGACGCCGCACATCCCCGCGCAGCCGGGCCCGCCGCCCGCCAACGACGAGGCGTCCGATCGCGACGCCTGGACGCCGCCCAGCGAGACCGTCACCGCCACGACGCCGCTGCTGATCGGCCACGTGCTGTACTCGCCGGTCACGGGCGACCGCGTGGCAAGCGTCGAGGGCATCCGCAACGGCGAGATCTGGCGCGAGTGGCACGAGTCGCCCGGCCACCCCGGCATCTTCACCAACAGCACCCGCGAGTTCGTCGACGCCGTGACGCGTCTTGTGATCACGCCGGCAGTCCCCGGTGTGCTCGACCGCAAGTCGTGGCGTGTCGGTGAACGCCGCTATCGCCTGCTGGAGTCTGCCGCGGAAACGATCCTGCTCGGCGAGTCGCTGGACGGTGACGAGCTGTTCCGCCACACATTGCCCGCCGACCGCGCGAAGGGCCACGTCGAGCCGTTCGGCAACGAGATCGTCTGGCGCTGTGAGAAGCCGGCGAGCTGGCGCGTGCTCGACGCCAATACCGGTGCGCTGCTGCACGACGTTACAGCGCCGTACGACAACGTGATCGCGGTGAGTGGCAGTCGCGATGCCATCGTGCACATGAAGGGCCAGACCGCGACCGGCCCCGCAGATGTGATGCAGCGCATCAACCCGGCGGGCAAGCCGGTGTGGACCGTGGGCATGCCATTCGCCGGCACGTACTACGACGACCTCGTGCTGACGTCTGTGCCGGCTACTGTGCAGCGTCGCGCGTCGGTGCTGCTGCACACCTGGCATCACATGGCGGACAGCGGCGTCGACCTGGCGTGCATTGCCGAGGCCGACGGCAGCCTGGTGTGGAAGAGCCACGCCATCAACCTTCGCGTCGACCACTCGAAGTACTGGCACCATGCGTACGCGGCGATGCGCGGCGACGAGATCGCAGTGGTGAGCAACGGAGGTGGCGGGCACTTCATCGAGCTGCGCAACCCGTCGACCGGCGAGGTTCGCGTCCGCCATCAGAAGGGTGGCTCGCCGGACTACACGGCGAGCGAGGTGTTCAACGCGATCCACCAGGCGCGCACGATCACGCTGTTCGAGCTCGGTGGGCCGGGCCTCGACAAGGGCCACTTCCACGGCTACCTGATCGCGCGGACGTTGCCCGAACTCGCCGCGGAGCATCACGACGCGGTGGCAAAGGGTGTGGCCGGGTGCCGGCGTGACGCACCGGTGGCCGGCGGGTCGGACACCGCGTACGGCGTGCGTGCCGTCAAGGCGAACGGCGACCAGCTCGACCTGGTGATCCGCGCCGCCGATGGCTGGATGAGCGTGTCCGACGGCACGATGCATACGGCGCTGCCGATCGAGGGTGCCGATGTGCAGCAGTTGTTGCGCAAGCTGATGGAGTGAGCCGGCCGATCGCCCGCAGAGTCCTGGCGCGCCAACGACAACAACCCGTTGGCCGCCAGTGACCCGTTTCGCGCTATCTTGTTACGCTGAGCGCGGCATTGATCGCACCTGCACGACCACGCACATGACTCGCGGAGCCAAGACCCGGGCCCTGTTCTTCACCACGCTGCTCGTGATCGGGCTGCTCGGCAGCGGCATCTGGCTACGGCTGCTGCAGCAAACGCGCGCCACGGCCGCTGCCGAGGGCCAGCTCGCGCCGATCAACTGGCCGCGCGTGCAGACCGCCGTGGTCGAGATGCGCGACGTCGAGCGTCAGGTGCGCGCCAGCGGAACAGCCCGACCTCAGGCGACGGCCGAGTTGCGCGCCGAGATCCAGGCGGCCGTTCGGGTGGTGCACGTGCGGATCGGTGATCGCGTGCGCGCCGGCACGGTGCTGGTCGAACTCGACGATGCATCGCGAGCCGCGAGCCGGGCGCAGGCCGAGGCAGCGGTCGCGCGCGACCAGGCGGACCTCGACTTCGCGAAGTTCGACTTCGAAGCCCGGCAGCGGATGTGGGACGACGCGCACCAGCGCGACCTCGGCCTGACCGAGACCGAGTTCCGCCGAGCGAAGCAGGCGTTTGCCCGGGCCGACGCGGCGCTCAAGGTGTCGCAGGCCGCGCTCTCGGCGGCGACGGCCGAACTGGCGCGCACGGTGGTCATCGCGCCGTTCGACGGGGTGATCACGGCGCGCAGTGTCGACCCCGGCGACCTGGCCACCCCCGGCAGTTCGCTGCTCACGCTGGCCGACATCGCGCGGCTGGATGTGGTGGTGCATCTGTCGGGGCCGGACGTGATCGAACTCGACGCGGCGCGCGACGTGCGCATGCAGCTGACCACGGCCGACGCGACCGCGCCATTGCGGGAGCTGCCGGCCGGGCGTGTGTCGCACGTCAGCCCGGTGGCTGATGCGCGCGGCCTGTTCGAGGTGCGCGTGCGCGTGGCCAACGAGGTGGAGTGGCCCGAAGCCGAGAACGTGCCGCCAACGCCGACGTGGGTCAGCGAGTACCTCAACAAGGTGGACACCCGCCCGCGGCCGCGCCCGCTGCCCGGCACCGGCAGCTGGCCGCGCGGCCTGATCCCCGGCGGCGCCGTGGTCAATGTGGAGGTTCCGCTCAAGCCGTTGCAGCGCGCGCTGGTCGTGCCCGAGGCGGCGATCGTGCGCTCGGAGTCGGACGAAACGCGCGTGGTGAAGATCCGCCGTCGCGAGGCGCAGATCACGTGGTTCGGCCGGCCGGAGACGGGACGCGAGGAGCGCGCGGAGCAGGTGTTCGTGCGCGTGCTCGGGTATGCCGGCGGGTATGCCGTGCTCGAGATGCTCGCGCCGCCGCGCACCGACGCGACCGGCAAGGTGGAGTGGCGCACGATTGACGGCCGCGACTTGCCGCTGGTGCCGGGCGAGGACATCGTGGCGATCAGCCGGCAGGCCTCATTGCGGCATGACGAGGCGGTGGTGGTGACGAACGTTGCGAGCGTTACGAGCGGCAATCCGCGGTAGCCTTGTCGCTCGTTGACACAACACGAGCCGCGAGGGCCAGCGAGTCGGGCCCGTGGGCGTTGCGATGGCGAATCCGCTGTTCGCCGGCGAATCCGCCGTTCGTGGCTCCTCGCGGTGCCGTCCGCGTGGGTTGGTGAATGTGAATCGTAGTCGCAAGCTCCCCGCCGGCCCGACTCGCTTGCGCTCGCGGCTCTTGCCGAAACAGAACCGCGCGCGATCACTCGCGCGCGGTTCTCGATAGTCACATCACTTGCTGATCAGCCGCGGATACCGAGGCTCGAGATCAGCTTCGTGTAGCGGTCGGCGCTGCGGCTCTTGAGGTACTTCAGGAGCTTGGCGCGCTTGCCGACCATCATCAGCAGGCCGCGCCGGCTGTGGTGGTCCTTCTTGTGGCTCTTGAGGTGCTCGGTCATGTAGCGGATGCGCGCGCTCAGCAGGGCCACCTGGACCTCCGGCGAACCGGTGTCGCCGTCCTTGGTGGCATACTCCTTGATGATGTTTGCGCGCTCGTCGGTCGTCAGCATTCGCAGTCGTCCTTGTCTGTCGGTCAGCGTTCTCCGGGCAGCCGCCCGTGGTGATCCGCCCGGTGACCGGTTGCGCCCCTGAACGCCGGGGTGCGCACCAGACCGTCCGGCCGGTGGAACCCGGAACTATAGGTTCGGCCAGGGGCCCTGACCACTGCTTTCTACGCCCGGCCGACATCGCAACCGGACCGTACCCGCACGCCCGCTCTGCACGTTGATCAGATGGCCGCAAGGAATGCCGCCTGGCTTGACCCGGCGAAACCACGCGGCCTATACTCCCCTTCCTTCCGCTTCCTTGACGGCTCTCCAACGGCTCCAACGGCCCCAATAGCCTCAACGGCTCCTACGGCCACACCGGTGACGCGATGTCCGACCAAAGTCCCGGCCTCGAGAATGTCGCCTTCTCCTCGAGCTCGACATACACCATCACGCAGGAGTTGGGCCGCGGCGGCATGGGCATCGTCTACCTCGCCGAGAAGAACTGCGAGGGCGTGATCGACCACGTCGTGCTCAAGACGATTCGCACCATCTCCGGCGCGCAGATTGCCCGACTCAAGACCGAAGCGAACATCGCCACGATCCTGCGGCACGAGAACATCGTGAAGACCTACGGCCTCGAGTCGATCCCGGTCTCGATCCTGCCGCCGGAGTTCCGCGAACAGATGGAGAAGCTCTCGGCCGCGAAGACCGCCACCGAGAAGGACACCGTCGAGATCAAGAAGGGCAAGGGCAAGTACTACCGCCCGCGTCTCGTGCCGCCGCGCGGCTCGGCGGCGGCGGCTGCCGGCACGACCGGGACGCCGGGTGCGCGCCGCACGGCGCGTGTGCCGGGCTCCGGTGACGACCTGCGCTCGCTGTCGGAAGACGAGAAGCTCTACTGCATGGCGATGGACTTCGTCGAAGGCACCGACCTCGGCCACGTCTATCGCGACCACCTGCGTGCCGACCTGCTGATGCCGCCGCAGCTCTCGGCGTTCATCATCAGCCGCATCTGCCGGGCGCTGGCGTATGCGCACCAGTACATCGTGCACCGCGACATCAGCCCCGAGAACATCATGGTCAACGACCATGGTGTCGCCAAGCTGACCGACTTCGGCATCGCCGTGGCGGCGGGCAAGCAGACCGAGTTCGCCGGCAAGATCCTCTACATGTCGCCCGAGCAGCTGCAGGCCGACGCCGAGATCGACGGCCGCAGCGACATCTACTCGCTGGGCCTGGTGGCGTACCAGATGGTGACCGGCATCACGGTGTTCGCGATGCCGCGCAACACGCCGCTGAGCGAGGCGATCGACACGGTCAGCCGTCGCATGGCGAGCACGATCCCGCCGCCGCACACGGTGCGCGACGACGTGCCCGAAATCCTCAGCGCGATCATCATGAAGATGCTCGCGTTCCGGCCGGAAGACCGCTACCAGAACATGGAAGACTGCGGCAACGACCTCGAGAAGAAGTACCTCTACGCCGCCGGGTTCGGCCCGACGAACAACTCGCTGGCCGCGTACTTCCGCATCTTCGAGAACGATTTTGCCGGCTACGACCAGTCGGACCTCAAGCAGCTGACGTTCCTGAAGAACCCCGACACCGGCAAGCTCGCGCTGCGCCGGCTGTTCAGCTACGACACGTACTCGGCGATCGGGCAGAAGCTGCTGAAGGACACGCAGAAGGACACGCTGCTGTTCAAGGTGCTGCAGCGGCAGGCGCAGCTGGCGCGACAGGGCGACTGAGCGCGAGCCCGGGGCGAAATGCGTGCACGGTCGTGTTTGCGTCCGGATGGTTGTCGAGGTCAGTCGAACTCACGTCGCGTCGGGTCGTACGGCTTCCACGGCAACCCCTGCGCGGCACACACCTCCCGCAGCGCGGCCGACGCTTCCTCGATGGCCCGTCGGGTGCCGGGGAAGGTGCCGGAGAATGGGTCATAGTAGAAACAGCCATCGGAGCCACGCGCCACGAAGCCGCCGCACATCTGCGCGCGAGGCCCGGGGCTGTAGTAGTCAGGATGTTGCGAGAGCAGCCCGGCCATCTCGGCGACGGTCATGTGTGTCTTCACGCCGGGTCCGCCGAACCAGACTGTGCGGGTCGGTCGATCGAAGGCGGCCCAGCGGTACGAGAACGGCGGGAACAATGTTTCGAGTGGCACAGCCGCCGCGCGCTCGTCGGGATCGACGGGCAGCACACGCGCCGGCGGGGATGTTGGCAGCGGTGGCGGTTCGACGCGAGAGTTGCGTACGACCCACCACGCGATGCCGGTCAGCACGACCAGCGCCAGCAGGGCGATCACAATCGAGTCTGGCACGGGTGGTCGTGTGCGGGGCGGTGGCGCACGGACACGATACCGGATTCGTGGCTCACAGTGCGGATTGGTGCGTCGTCGAGAGGTAGCACAAGTCGAACGGTTGCCCACGGGCAGCAGCCCGTGGGCTTCAATGGCGGCGGAGAGTGCAAAACACAATGCGAACGACCACCCCGGAGGGTGGTCGTTCGTGAGTCACCGATCCGCGCGTACGGCGCGCGATCAATCAGTAGCGGTAGAACTCGGGCTTGTACGGACCCGACACCGGGATGCCCAGGTACTTCGCCTGCTTCTCGCTCAGCTGCGTCAGCTTCACGCCGAGCTTCTTGAGGTGCAGGCGGGCCACCTTCTCGTCGAGCTCCTTCGGCAGCATGTAGACCTGGCCGGTCTGGTACTTGTCGTTCTCCTGCCACAGGCTCATCTGCGCGATCACCTGGTTGCAGAACGAGTTGCTCATCACGAAGCTCGGGTGGCCGGTGGCGCAGCCGAGGTTGACCAGACGGCCGCGGGCCAGCACGGTCAGGCGCTTGCCGTCCGGGAAGATGAACTGATCGACCTGCGGCTTGATGTTCTCTTCCTTGATGCCGTTGGCCTTGTCCTCCAGCCAGCGCATCTGGATCTCGCTGTCGAAGTGGCCGATGTTGCAGAGGATCGCCTCGTGCTTCATCGCCTTCATGTGCTCGCCGGTCACCACGTCGCAGCAGCCGGTCGCGGTCACCACGATGTCGGCCTGCGGCGCGGCCTCGTCCATCGTGACCACCTCGTAGCCCTCCATCGCGGCCTGCAGCGCGCAGATCGGGTCGATCTCGGTGACCATCACGCGCGCGCCAAGGCCCTTGGCGCTCTGCGCGCAGCCCTTGCCGACGTCGCCGTAGCCGCACACGACCACCACCTTGCCGGCGATCATCACGTCGGTGGCGCGCTTCACGCCGTCCATCAGCGACTCACGGCAGCCGTAGAGGTTGTCGAACTTGCTCTTGGTCACGCTGTCGTTGACGTTGATGGCCGGACACTTGAGCTTGCCTTCCTTGGCCATCTCGTAGAGCCGGTGCACGCCGGTGGTGGTCTCTTCGCTCAGGCCGATGATCGCGTCGTCGCCCGAGAACAGCTCGGGGTACTTCTGGTGGATCACGATCGTCAGGTCGCCGCCGTCGTCGAGGATCAGGTTCGGACCCTTGCCGCCCTTGAAGGCGCGGATCTGCTGCTCGAGGCACCAGTCGTACTCGGCTTCGGTCTCGCCCTTCCAGGCGAACACCGGCACGCCCAGCTCGGCGATCGCGGCGGCCGCGTGGTCCTGGGTGCTGTAGATGTTGCAGCTCGTCCAGGTCACCTCGGCGCCCAGCTTGACCAGCGTCTTGATCAGCACGGCCGTCTGGATCGTCATGTGCAGGCAGCCGGCGATGCGGGCGCCCTTGAGCGGCTGCTTGCTGCCGAACTCTTCCTGCAGGGCCATCAGGCCGGGCATCTCGTGCTCGGCGATGCGGATTTCCTTGCGGCCGAACTCGGCCTCCTTGATGTTACGCACCTTGTAGGCGGGGAACTCGGTGCGGACGCTGAAGCCCTGGTGGGTGTCGGTCGAGTCGGCAGTGATCGTCTCGGTCATCTGTGCGCCGTGTTGGTCAGGGGCCAATCAATGAGGATTGTGCATTCGGGGGAACCCTAGCATCGCCCCCGAGGGGCTTCAACCGGGGCCGGGGCAATGTGGCGGGCGCTTTGGTGGCCGGTCCGGTAGGCTTCAGGATACTCCGGACGCCCGCTGCCCCCGGGAGGTTCCGATGTCGCACACGTGGATCTGTGACCGCCGCGCAGTCGCTGTAATCGCAACCGCCGTCTGGCTCGCCGTGGCCGGCGGCATTGCATGTGCCTCCGGTCACGGGCGTATCGGCCGCTGACGGTCAATCCCTGGCGAACGCGACGTTGCCCTCGTGATCGAGGTCGAGGTGGAGCCCCTTGTAGGCAAAGCGCAGAGTCCACGTGCCCTTCTCCCGGTCAATCGCCAGCACCTTGTACAGGTCGAGATCGAACGGGTGACCCGCGAAGTCCTTGTCCGGCTGCAGGCCGAGGTCGCTCCAGACGATTGCGCCGGTCTCGCCACTGTAGCCCTTCGCCAGCGAGCCGGCGCCAGCCGTGCGGATCTCGCGCAGCTTGACGTTGACGCGCGTCAGCACGTCGAAGATGGAGGCACCGGCGGTCAGTTGTGTGTGCAGCGAGGCCGTGGTGGGCATCGGCGCCGTCGTCGCGTCGGTCTCTCCCTTCTCGTCAAGCTCCAGGAAACCCGTCGGTCCGCCCGTGCGCGACGAGGGGCCGACCCGGATGGCGAACGTGCCCTTCACCTTGTCGAAGCGCTGCAAGCGGTAGTCGGCAGCGGCAAACCAGCGGCCATCGAAGCACGCGGCATCCAGCCCCAGCGCCGACCACTTCAGTGCGCCGGCCGCGCCGTCGTAGTCGTTCCTGTGTGCGAGCAGTCGCGCCGAAATCAGTCGCACAGCGAAGTCCGCCTCGAGCCAGCGTACGTAGCGCTCGCGCGCGTCGCGCAGCGGCTTCATGGCGTCCTGCCACACCTGGTCGCCAGAGCCACCGGCGATGCCTTTGCTGTCCAGCGTGAACTCGCCGGGCGGGCCGTTCGGGCGCGACGACTTGACCGACAGGACCCACGTGCCGGTATCCGGATCCATCGACTTCACGCGGTAGTCCGACGCCGCGAACCACTCGGAATCGTAGTCAGAGGCCTCCAGCGTGAGAAATGCGTACGGAATCGGGCCGACCTTCAACTCGGCCGGGAACTTGCCCGAGTTCACCGCAACCTCAACCTTGAACGGCGCCATGATCGAGGACAGGTTCGATTGGCCCTCGCGCCATTTCTCGACCACGGTCGGGGGCTCCTTCAAGGCGGGCGCGTCGCCACCCACGTTGCCCTCCTGGTCGATCGTCAGGCTGCCCTTCGGTGCATCCGGTTGCGATGACGGCCCGACGCGCATCACGTACTTGCCATGCTCCAGATCCAGCATGTCGAAGTGGTAGTCGTCCGCCGTGAACCATGTGCCGTTCCAGTTGCGGCGGTTGACGGGGGACCCGCTGAAGCGGTCCCACTGGACGTGACCGGGGCGCCCCTTGTAGCGCACCTCCTCCCTGCCGTCCCTGCCGTAGCCGACCAGGCACCAGCGGAGGCTGTCGGCGCCATCCCGGGCCTCGATCCACTTCAGCCGGTCGCTGATCTCGCCGGCGATTGCCGGGCCTGACAGCGCCGACACCATCAGCAGCGCGGCGATTCCACTCAACAGCCATCCGTTCGCCTTCGTGACGTTCATGTCCAGCTCCGGTGGGCAATTTGTCGGGAGTGCGTTTGGGTCTCGCGGCAGTCGCTACTTGCCGCCGGCGGATGATGGCGCCCGGCTCCGGATGCGTCAACCGCAAGCCGCAGCCCCCGCGCATCCGCGGGTGCCGTGACACGCACCGTTCGCGCCGACCCCCGATTCGAGGCCGTTCCGTCGCCCGATTGCGCGACGCGATCACTGGTCAATGCCGTCATGCAACCGCCAGTTCCGGCTCGCACCTGGTCGTCGGCGCCGCCTCCACGTCGGTCTCCGCGCCCGTGGTTACGGGCGTCTCCGGGCTGATCGGGTTCGTTTCGTCGTGAGCGCTGCGCGTCGTCGTGGCCTTCGGCCGTTCCTTCCGCCCGGCGGGCGCCGCCGGCGGCTGCAGGTTCGCGTGAATCGCGCGCATGTACTCGCCCATCACCAGCGCCGCGACGCGCTTCAGGTTGAACGGCGTCGCCATGCGATAGTCGTGATTGCTCGCATCCACGGCCCGCTCC
>JBFWQT010000116.1:0-15226 GCA_050249295.1 Planctomycetota bacterium | reverse complement strand
ACGCGAGCCATCCCCCATTCCTCTCTCTCTCTTCCCTGCCGGAGCCCGGTCCGAGCCGCGACCGTCAGGGTTCTTCGATCCGAGGCGAGCCGGGGACTTACGTCCCCGGCTCGCCATGACCGGAAAGGGCCGGCGAACCTCTGGGCCGCCCCTCCGGGGCTCCGGCAGGGAGGGGAGGGGATGGCTCGCCTCGCTTCCCGGGGCTGACGCCCCGGGCTACTGCAGGGCCGCCCCTCCGGGGCTCCGGCAGGGGGGCAAGGGCAAGGGCAAGGGCAAGGGCAATAGCAAGGCAAGGGCAGGGCGACAGGTCGCACCCACCCTCCCCGGCGCGACACCGCAATCGCGTTCGGGTCGTGTATCAGGTACCACAACGTCACACGTCGGCATCTCGTCGGAGGACACCATGGCGGAATACGAATTCACGCAGGAACAGAACGTCACTATCTCGAGCCTGGCCGCCAAGATGGGCATGGTCGGCCTGTTCACCCTGCTGATGGGACTGCTGCTGCTGATCGTCGCGGGCGGCGGCATCGCGTCGAGCCTCGCCGGCAGCAAGATCACGCCGCCGGCCAACCTCGCACCCGAGGCCCTGGCCGCGTTCAACCGCGTCATCGAGTTCGGCGAATCCCATCGCAACCTCACGCTGTTCAGCTCGGCCGGCACCGGCGTGCTCGCCGTGATCCTGCTGGCCGTGGGCGTCTACATCCGCCGCGCGGCCACGTCGTTCCGCGGCATCGTGGCCACCGAAGGCAGCGACATCACCAACCTGATGAACGCGGTCGGCTCGCTGCGCAACACCTTCAGCATGTTCAACACCTTGCTGATGCTCGCGCTGCTGGTCGGCATCGCCTACGCTGGCTACTCGCTGTACGCACACTTCGGCCACTGAACGACCTGCGGATTGGCGACGACATGACCGATGACAGAAGCCGCTGGGCCGACGCGCCCGTGATCGCACTCGACGCCGACCCGCGCTCAGTGGCGTGGCTCGACCGTGTGCCGGACGAGCTGTGGCAGATGAGCCGCGAGCTGGTGCGCGAAGTGCTGGCCGACATTCCGGCGCAGGTCGAGCAGTACATGGGCTACCTCGAGGGGCGGTTCGCGCCGGTGATGCACGAGATGAACGCCGTTGCGGCGCGGCTCGGCGAGCGCTGGTCGCGCGTGGCGCTGGCCAATGTGTCGTACGATCTGATGGTCGGCCGCTTCGGATGCTCGACCATGGCGCTCGCGACGGCCGACGGCCCGGTGCTGGCGCGCAACATGGACTGGGCGCCGGAGCGCGCACTGGCCCGCGCGAGCGTACAACTCGAACGGCCCGACGGCATGAAGATCGCCGGCTGGCTCGGCCTGAGCGGCGTGGTCAGCGGCATGTCGCCGTTCGGCTTCGCGGTCGCGATCAACGCGGTCGGGTGTTCGGAGCCGACACGGATGGACGGCATTCCGGTGCTGCTCTTCATGCGCGGCCTGCTCGAGGAGTGCCGCGGCGGGTTCGACGAGGCGCTGGTGCGATTGCAGAAGACGCCGCTGGCGAGCCCCGCACTGATCACGATCGTCGGCAAGGAGAACCACCAGCGCGCCGTGGTCGAGCGCATGCCGTCGCGCGCTGCGCTGCGCGTGCCGGCAGCCGATGGCGAGCCGCTGATCACCACCAACCACTACGTCAGTGAGCTGGACGCGCCGACCGGCGGCAACGAACTGGCCGACACGGCCTGCCATCGCATGGAGCTGCTCGGCGAGATCACGAGCCGCGCGGCGGACGACTTCGGTGGCGGTGGCAAGACCGCGGCCACCGACCACACGTTGCTCGACGCGCTGACGCACGACGGGATCCGCATGGGGATCACGGCGCAACAGATGGTGATGCGGCCGCGCAGCGGCACGATGCGGCTGGTCGTTCCGTCCGAGTACGTGTGACCGCGGCCAGCAAGATATAGTGACGCGCCGCGCCAACCGCCCGCCCACCACCTGGCACTGATGCGAAATCCGACAGTGCGGACCTCGCTGCCGACCTGGCTGGTCGCGCCGATTGCGCTGGTCGCGG
This sequence comes from Planctomycetota bacterium, assembly GCA_050249295.1. Lineage (GTDB taxonomy): Bacteria > Planctomycetota > UBA8742 > SKZP01 > SKZP01 > JBFWQT01. The sequence goes on along the minus strand of JBFWQT010000116.1, from coordinate 13,185 downwards.
TCCTGTCCGGCGCAGCACCCTGCCTGGCGCAAGACGACGCCACCACCACGCGGCCGCTGATCGAGGCGACGGGCTTCGACGACGCGGCGTTCCGCTTCGACTCGTGGGCTGGCTGGCGGATCCTCAACTCGCGCAACGACAGCGAGTACGACAACCTCGTCTTCGGCGCCGGCACGTACGTCAGCTTCTCCAAGTGGGAGGTTGCAGTCGCCTTCGAGCTGGCGATCCGCGAGGGTCGCATCGCGCTGCGCGCCGACGACTACAACGAACTCGGCGACTACTTCCACATCCTGCGCCGGCTGCAGTACAGCAAGAAGGGCGAACCGCGCGACCGCTTCTTCTTCCGCCTCGGCGAGCTGTCGGGCAGCAGCGGCACGATCGGCCACGGCACGATCATCGACAGCTACCACAGCGTGGCCGACTACAACTCGCGCACGATCGGCATGCAGATCGACCTCGACTTCGACACGTTCGGGTTCGAGACGCTGGTCAACTCGTTCAGCACCTGGAACACCGTCGGCATCCGCACGTGGCTCAAGCCGGGCCGCTTCAGCGAGAAGCCGCACCCGGTACTGAAGGACTTCGCGATCGGCGTCACGCTCGCCGGCGACCTCGACGCGCCCTCCGTGCTGACCGCCGACGGCGCGAACATCGCGCTCAACGGCCGGCGCAACATCCTCTACACCGGCAAGCCGCTCGGCCTGATCGGCGCCGACGTCGACGTGCCGCTGGTCGACGTCGAGACCTTCCAGCTCGCCACGTACGCCGATTTCGTGCAGATCATCGACCACGGCAACGGCTGGTTCCTCGGCCTGCGTGCGGCGTTCGAGCTGCCGCTGTGGGACACGCTGCCGCTGGAAATCTTCGCCGAGTGGCAGCAACTCTCGCGCGGGTTCATCCCGTCGTACTTCGATGCGTTCTACGAGGTCGAGCGCTTCGCGTTCCCGGCGCTCGACTCCACGACCACGCGCTCGGCGTACCTCGGCCTCGCGACGCCGTCGCCCGGCTTCCGCGTCGGCCTCAAGTGGGGCGTGCGTCGGCTCGTCACGTTCCGCGGCTCGTTTGCCGACTACACGACCGACCGCGACAACCAGCTCGGCCGCCTGATGCTGGAGTTCGGCACCGCGCCGGATGCGCCGCTTCCGTTCACGCTCAACGTCGCGTGGATCAAGCGTGGCGTGAGTTCGTTCGAGGATGCGTTCGCGCTCGACGATCGCGCGATGCTGCGCTTCACGACGACAATCGGGTTCGGCAAGGATGTCCCGCTGCGCATCGGCCTGACAATCGATCGCCTCTGGCGCGTGCGCCCCACCACCGGCCGCTACGAATCGTTCGACGTGTGGTTCCCGTGGGCGGGCATCGGCCTCAGCTGGTGACGCGCGACCCGCGCGATCAGCTCTCGAGGGCCATGATCTTGGCGACGCGACCTGCATGCCGGCCACCCTCGAACGACGTCGCGAGGAACGCGTCGACCATCGCGATCAGTTCGTCGGTGCTGTGCAGGCGAGCTCCGGCGCAGACCACATTCGCGTTGTTGTGCTGGCGGGCCAGCTGCGCCATCTCGACGCTGCTGACCTGCGCAGCGCGGATGCCGTGCACCTTGTTGGCCGCGATGCAGACGCCGATGCCGGTGCCGCAGAACAGCACGCCCATCTCGGCCACACCGTCGCGCACCGCCTCGCCCACGGCCTTCGCGAAGTCGGGATAGTCCACCGACGACTCATCGTGGGTGCCGACGTCGATCAGTTCGTGCCCGGCTGACTGCAGGTGGGCGCGCACGGTCTGGCGGGCACTGAAGCCGGCGTGATCGCTGCCGATGGCAATTCGCATGGGGCGCTCCGCAGTTCAGGTGTTGGTGGTTGTCGGCGCCGCGGATGTCGAGCCGCCGCTGCTGCTGTCGCCACTGGCGGGTGCCGGCGCCGGCGCTGGCGTGGCCGCAGGCTTCTCGCTCTTGTCGCCGGCCTTCTCGCTGCCGCCCTTCTCGCCCTTCTCGCCGGCCTTGTACGAATCCGACCGGTAGTCGGTCTGGTAGAAGCCGCTGCCCTTGAACAACAACCCGCTGCCCCCCGAGATCAGACGCTCGACGCGCTCCTCGTGGCAAGCGGGGCACTCGCGGATCGGATCGGCCTTGATCGACTGGAACTGCTCGAAGCGATGGCCGCAGGCGCGGCACGCGTATTCGTAGGTCGGCATCTGCCCGTCAACTCCTTCTCCTGGCCCACTCGGCCACACCCCGATCAACACCGCCGGCGTGCCGGGCATTCCGCCACCGGCGGGCACGAGGTAATGATGACTTGCGTCGCACCTGTGGGGAAGCCGTCGTGACCGAACTTGCCGCCGCGGGAGCCGGCGCCCCGGATCGTCCGGATCGTCCGCACAACGCCGTCATGCTCGCCCTCGCCGGCCTGCTGATCGGCGTGCTCGCCGGGTTCACCGGCATGGGCGGCGGATTCCTGATGGTGCCGCTGCTGCTCACGCTCGGGTTCGAGTCGCGCCGCGCGGTGGCCACGTCGTTCGTCGCAATCCTCGTCATCACCGTCTCCGCGCTGTCGCGCCACTTCTACGCCGGCAACGTGCACATGCTCGTGGGCGGCCTGCTCGGCCTCGGCGGCATCTTCGGCGCGCAGATCGGCGCGCGGCTGGTCAAGCGCGTGAGCACGCGAACCTTCCGCCGCATCTTCGCCGTGATCCTGCTCGGCATCGCGATCTGGCTGTCGATCACCGGCTGGAACGAACTGCACACGAGCACCGCCGACACGGCCACCGCCGTGAGCATGGATGCACGACTCAACGACCTGCCGTGGCTCGTCTGGGCGCTCGCGCCGATCGGTATCGTGGTCGGTGTGGCCGGCAGCTTCACCGGCATGGGCGGCGGGTTCCTGCTCGTGCCGATCCTGCTCGGCCTTGGCATGCCGCACACCGGATCGGTCGGGTCGAGCCTGTTCGCGGTGCTGCTGATCTCGCTCTCGGCGCTGCACGTGCACTGGCGCAATCGCGCGATGCACTGGCGCACCGGCCTGCTGCTGGGCCTCGGCGGCCTCGCCGGCGGCGCTACCGGTGGCGTGCTCGTCGGCTACGTCGACCGTGCGATCTTCAAGCTGATCTTCGCGTTGATCTTGCTCGGTATCTCGGCCCACACCGCGCGCGCCACGCGCACGCGGCCGTCATGAGCGGCGCGCACCCGATCGATGCGGTCGTCATCGGCGCGGGTCCGGCCGGATTGATGGCGGCCGATGTGATCGCCGGCGCGGGCCTTGCCGTGGCGATCTACGACGCGATGCCCACGGCCGGCCGCAAGTTCCTCGTCGCAGGCAAGGGCGGGCTCAACCTCACGCACTCCGAGCCGGCCGATGCGTTCGCCTCGCGCTACGGCGATCGCCGGGACGTGGTCGAGCCGTGGTTGCGCGAGTTCGGCGCGGAGCAGATTCGCGAGTGGGCACGTGGGCTCGGCATCGAGACGTTCGTCGGCACATCTTGCCGCGTGTTCCCGCAGGACCTCAAGGCGGCGCCACTGTTGCGCGCGTGGCTGCAGCGACTGCGCGACCGCGGCGTCGCCTTCCACATGCGCCACCGCTGGACGGGCTGGAGTGACGACGGCGCGCTGCGCTTCGAGTCGCCGGATGGCGAGCTGCGCGTTGCGGCGCCCCGCGTGGTGGTCCTCGCGCTCGGTGGCGCCAGCTGGGCGCGCACCGGATCGACCGGCGCGTGGGTGCCGTGGCTCGCCGCGCGCGGCGTTCGCATCGCGCCGCTGCAGCCGGCCAACTGCGGATTCGATGTCGCGAACGGCTGGACGGACCACTTCGCGTCGCGCTTCGCCGGTCAGCCGTTCAAGTCGGTGGCGATCGACGTCGCGCCGGACTTCTCGCGCAAGGGCGAGTTCGTCGCCACGCGCACCGGCGTCGAAGGCAGCCTCATCTATGCCGCGTCGTCGCTCCTGCGCGAGCAGATCAACGCCACCGGTCGCGCCACGTTCCGCCTCGACCTGCGGCCCGACCTGCCGGCCGGGCGCGTGCTGGCCGAGCTGGTGCGACCGCGCGGCAAACGCTCGCTGGCCAATCACCTCAAGAGCCGGCTCAAACTCGACGGCATCAAGAGCGCGATCCTGCACGAGTTGCTGCCGGCCGACGCCATCGCCAACCCGGCCGCGCTGGCCGCCGCGATCAAGTCGCTGCCGATCACGCTCGTGGCCGCGCGCCCGATCGACGAAGCGATCAGCAGTGCTGGCGGCGTGACGTTCGACAGCCTCGACGAGCACCTGATGCTGCGCGACCTGCCCGGCGTGTTCTGCGCGGGCGAGATGCTCGACTGGGAAGCTCCCACCGGCGGCTACCTGCTCACTGCCTGCCTCGCCAGCGGCCACCGGGCGGGCCTCGGCGCGGTCCGCCATCTGGAGCCCGGCTGATGCTGGCGCAAAACGGCTGCGGGAACACGGTCCGCCCGGCGGTACAATACGTGCTCGTCCTGCTGACAACCGAGGAACCATGAATCTCCGCACTGCTGTGTTGTGGGTCGTAGTTGCAATGTCCCTTGCCGCGCTCTCCATGAACTCGCACGCCCAGGATCCGCCCGCGCAGCCGGCCGGCGGCCCGAAGTGGGATCCGGCCAGCACCTGGGTCTTCGCCGTCGGCGTGATCGAGTTCAAAGGCGAGATGAGCGGCTGGCCGCAGGAGGGCCGCAAGGATGCCGAGCTGGTCGCGCTGCTGATGTCGCGCGGCGTGGCGGCCGACCACGTCGTCTACCTGCAGGACAAGGACGCGACGCGCGCGAGCATCGACGCGAAGTTCGCCGAGTTCCTGCCGAAGCCGGGCGAGGCCGACACGCTGATCGTCTATTTCACCGGCCACGGCAGCCGCGGCGACGCCGGCGACACCTGCTTCACGCCGTACGACTTTGACAGTGACAAGCGCGCCGAGACCGGCTGGGACGTGGCCGGAGTCTTCGACAGCATCAACAAGAGCTTCAAGGGCAAGCGCGCGTGGGTCATCGCCGACTGCTGCTACAGCGGCTCGATCGTGGAGACGGCGAAGAAGCACCGCCGCGACCGCGTCAACTACGCCTGCTTCGCCTCGTCGTCGGCCAGCACCACCTCCACCGGCAACTGGACCTTCACCGAGTGCGTGATCGGCGCGTTCAAGGGCGACCCGCGCTACGACCTGAACAACGACGGCGTGGTGCGCATGCGCGAGGCCGCCGAGTTCACCACCAACGAGATGGCGTTCATCGAGGGCCAGCTCTCGACCTTCGGCGCGACCGGCTTCCCGGACCTGGCGCTGGCCGCGCGCAACGGCGAGCGCAACGAGGCGCTGGCCCGCCGCATCGAGTGCGAGTCGGAAGGCAAGTGGTACCTCGCGCAGATTCTCGGCACCCGCGAGGGCGAGATCCACGTGCACTACGTGGGCTGGGATGCGAAGTGGGACGAGTGGGTGAAGACCGAGCGCGTTCGCGACTGGGCGCCCGTCACGCACCCCGCCGGCACCGCTGTCGAGGTGCGTTGGCACGGCAAGTGGTACGCCGCGAAGGTGCTGGAGTCGAAGCTCGGCCTGCACCTCATCACGTACGCCGACTACGGCAGCAACTGGGACGAGTGGGTCGGCCCCACGCGCATCCGTCTGCCCGGCAGCGGCAACGAAGAGGACGACGAAGAAGGCAAGTGACGCTCGCTTCGCGTTGAATGCGCTGACCGGCTCCCTCATGCTCGCGTCGCTTATTGCACCAACGGCTCGCCCGGAATGGCAAGATGGCGGCGAGTCCTGTCCGCCGACAGCGTGAACGTCACATGAGCAGCGACCAGATCTCGAGCCGACTGCCCACGCCAGACCCGGCCGCCGACTGGCCCGACCGGCCGCGGGTGGCGATCGTCGGATCGAGCCGCAAGCCCGAGACCGGTGTGGCGATCAACGAGCTCGAGTCGCTGCTGCGCACGCGCGCCGACGTGGAAGTCGTGCTCGTCACGACCGACGACACACGCGACCTGAGCAACGTCAACGCCGACCTGATGATCGTGTTCGGCGGCGACGGCTCGCTGCTCTCGGTGGCGCGCCGGATGGGCGACAACCAGCTGCCGGTGGTCGGCGTGAACTTCGGCAAGTTCGGGTTCCTGGCCGAGTGGGAGCTGGCCGAGTTCCGCGAGGACCTCGACCTGCTGCTGCGCGGCCGGTTCCATCTGCGGTCGCGTGTGATGCTGGCGGTCAGCGTCGTACGCAACGGCGAGACGGTGTTCCGCACGCGCGGCCTCAACGAGATGGTCGTCAGCCGGTCGCACTTCTCGCGCATCGTGCAGCTCGAGCTGTGGGTGCGGAAGAAGTACTGCACGCAGTACCACGTGGACGGCATCATCATCGCCACGCCGGCCGGCTCCACGGCGCATTCGCTGAGCGCCGGCGGTCCGGTGCTGTCGCCCGGCATGGAATGCTGGGTGATCACGCCGATCTGTCCGCACACCATGACCGTGCGGCCGCTGGTGGTGCCGGCCGGGCCGAGTGAGGTGCGCGTGCTACACGCCGACGACACGATCGCGCTGACCGTGGACGGCCAGGAGTGCTTCGTGCTGGAGATGGGCGACGTGGTGAAGGTGGAGCAGCCGCCGATGCACTTCCAGCTGATCAAGTCCGGCCGACGCAGTTTCTTCGAGACGCTGCGCACGAAGCTGAACTGGTCGGGCCACACGCTGCCACGCCCGCCGAGCCGGCCCTGAGGGGTTCGTCTCGGGTAAGAGCCGCGACCGAAAGGAGCGGGGGAATCGCGAGCACGGGATCCAGTCGTCAGCGGCTTGCAAGCCTCCACCATGTTGTCCCCGCCCCCGCCCGGTCGCGGCTCTTACCGACCCGGTCAGCGGCAACCGTTTTGGCCGAACCTTTCCCACGGGGTCCCGTTTGGTGGTTCGCACGACCGATGCGACCCATGGAACCGACACCCGATGCACTCGCGGCGACTCCGACTGTTGATCACAACCGCGCCGGCATGGCTCGCGCTGGGCATGGCCGCGGTAGTCGGCGCCGAGGTGTTCGGCGGCAGCGCAGCCGAGTGCAACCGTCCCGCGGCGGTCAACCTGGACATCGCACAGCCGGAAGTGGATGCGCCGGACCAGCAGTTCGTTGTCCTGCCCGACGACGAGGCCGCCGACGCAGCGCCCGCAGTGGATGGCGTCAGCGTCGTGTCCGTCATGGCCACCGACGTGGTCACGCCGGAAGACGCCGTGGCGATGGGCCTGGCGGGCATCGCGCACCTCTACCCGGCGCACGACGAGGCCGAGCGCGAATTGCTCGCCCACGCCGTGGTCGGCGCGTGGTCGCCGATGGTCAACGCGTTCTGCGGATGGTCGGCGCGCCGCGCGCCCGGCGACGTCGATGCGCCGCTGGCCGCGTACCTGCTGCGCCTGCGCACGGCCGGGCTGTTCATCCAGGGCGAGCGCCACGAGCAGAGCGAATTGCTGCAGGCGGTCGGCGACCTCGTGGCTCCGGCCGACCTCGCGCCGTTGTATCGCGCCGCGGTGTTCGCCGACGCCGACGCGGTGATCATCGAAGGCCTGTGGGGCCTGATCCGGCTTGACCGGCCGACCGACACCCGCGTGATCGCCCGCGTGGCGGAACTGGCGGCCGGCGCGCCCGGCGACGTCACCAGCCTGGCCGGCGAGGTGCTGGCCTGGATCCGCGGCGATGGCCCGCTCCCGCAGCGCACGTTCTCCGCAGTGGGTGGGAGTGGTCAGTTCATCTACCACCGCGTGCGTGGCTGCGGATGCGGCGGTGCCAGCTACCGTCGCGAGGGTCGGCTCGATGCGTCGCAGTTCACCCTCGCCGACCTGTCGCGCCTCGAACGGATGTACGCCAGCGGCGACGACGAGACGCGCAACGACGTGGCGTGGGTGCTCTACGCGCACTGCTGGCCTGAGGCGTTCGGCCTGGCCACGCGCATGCTCGACGACTCGAGCATGATGGTGCGCACGGCTGCGGTGGAGGTGATGGGCCGCTACGACACGCCGGCCGCGATGGGCCTTCTGGTCGATCACTACGCCGAGGGCTTTGCGTACCAGTTGCGCGTGCGCGCGTGCGAGCTGGTGTTCGCGTCCGACGCCAGCTTCGAGGCGCACGACCGGCTGTTCCCGCTGGCGCTCAGCGTGGAGTACGGCGGCACCGCCACGCGCGAAGCCGCGCTCGTTGCACTCGAAACCGGCCGCCTGTCGAGCCTCGCGGCGGCGTGCGACACCCTGATCGAACGCTACTGCTGCCAGTCCGGCCCCACGGCCGAGGTCGTGCGCGCGCTGGCATGGATCTGGCGCGAGCGGCCTGCGTCCGGAATCGGGCATGCGGTGGGTCGCGGTTTGCACGAGGCCGACGAGGGCTGGGCCCGGCAACTCACGAAGATTCTCGCCGAGAACTTCGCCGATCGTTGTGACGCCGAGGTCGTCCCGCTGATCCGCATCGCGCTCGATCGCCAGGAGGTCTCGGTGCGCACCGCCACCGCAGCGTCGCTGGTGACGCGCTTCGGGCCGGAGGCATGCGACGTGCTGCAGACGGCCGTGCTGGCCGATCCGGAGCCGGAGGTGGCGTGCGCGGCGATGCGCGAACTCTGCAAGCAACACCGGATGGAGCACCCGCTGGCGGTGCAGCTGACCGTCTACGCGGCCGGTCTTCGCGTGGCCCACTCGACGCGGCGATTCTCGATGCGGTGCAGAGCGCGGGCGACGCGCGCTACATTCCCGCGTTGGTGCAGCTCTATCAGGCTCGCGCGACCCGCTTGCGCGAGTCGGCATCGCGGATTGCCGTGCTCGTCGGCGATCGGCGCCATGTGCCGGTCCACGTGGCGCTGCTGGCCGATCCGGAGGCATCGGTGGTCATGTCGAGCATCGTCACTACGCACCGGCTGCTGGGCGTGTCGCCCACCGACGTGCGAGAGCTGGCGAGCACCGTGGCGATCAAGGACCTGATGAGTCATGCCGTCACGGTGCGTCGCATCGCCGATCGCCGGGTGTTGTGGTCGATCATGCTCGGGCGTCTGCAGGCCGGCGAACTGGATGTCGCGGCGTGGTTGCACAAGGTGTTCCCGCGCGTGCCGTTGCCGGCCGAGCTGGACGACTGCGCCGCGGGTGAGCGCCTTGCCCGGCTGTACGCCGACTATCTGGCCGTGCCGATCATCACTGCCGCGCCCCCGCTCGACCCGGCCGCAAGCGAGACGATCAGCATCGATGGCCAGTCGTGGAGCATCCCGCAGCTGTTCTGGCGTGAGGTGCTGCAACCGGCCATGCGGGCCGCCGGGCAGAAGTTGCCGCCCGACGCGTTCCGCAAGTAGCGGTCACTCACTGGCCCAGCGGTAGACCACCAGGTCGTGGCCGAGGCGGAGTGCCGCGGAGGTGCCTTGCGCCGACAGGCCGAATGATTCGTCGGCCCAGCCCGCCGGATCGACCCGGCTCTCGTACGTGCGGGCGCGGATCGCGCCGGTGGCCGGGTCGAGCACGGTCAGCATCAGGTCCACCGTCGGCGGCGCGTCGGTGGTGATCGCGGCCGTGCAGATGTGGATGCCCGCGCGGCCGACGGCCACAGCCGGAGCGGTGCGATCGAACGAGCCGACGTGGCATGCCGCGATCTCGTCGCCGGTCGCGAGGTCGATCAGTCGCGCGCGGTCGTCGGCCAGCATCAGCAGCCGATCGCCGATCGTACGCGACGCGGGTTGAATGCGCGTCGCGACGGCGCGCCAGGCCACGCGGCCGCTGTCCGCGTCGATCGCGCGGATGTCGCAATTCGTACGCACGATCAGTCGCATGCCTGCCACCGCCAGCAGCGCGAGCGCACGCGCATCCGGATCGGCGGCGTCATGCCGCAGGTCGCCGGACTCGACACCGCAGATCTGCACATGCCCGGTCGCGACATCGATCATCGCGAAGCGATCGGCGCCGACTGCAACAACCGGCGACACCGCGCGACGGTCGAGCCGCCAGACCGGCTCGCCAGGCTGGTTGCAGTCAAACGCCAGCACCGACGGCGGATCGCTATCGCACAACGCCAGCAGCCGATCCGCGCCCACGCGCACGAGCTGCGTGACGTGGCCGGCACCGTCGGGTAGCGGCTGGCGCCAGTGATCGTGGCCGTCGGCCAGGTTGATGCAGGCGATCCGCGGCGGATGGCGATGGCCGGCATAGTCGTCTTCGTAGAGCCAGATGCGCGTGTCATCCACCGCGGCCGTCGTCGCCCGCTCCGGCCCGTCGCAGGCCGCTCGCCAGTCGGCGAGGCCGGTGACGGGGTCCACCGATCGCACGTCACTGCACACGATGATCAGCCGGCCGTGGGTCGCGATGACGTCGCGGATCGCGCCGGTGCGAAGCTGCCACCGTTCGCGCGCGGTGAGCGGATCCCACATCGTGAGCACGCCCGTTGCGCGCCGCAGTGTGAGTGCGCCCTCGTAGCGCGCATCGGCGGGGTCGGCGCCGGTCAGCGGGATCAGCATGCCGGACCATGGTTCGTTGGCGAGGCGGACCGTGTCGACGCGCGTGATGCGCTCGGCCGCGGGAGGTGGCTCGGCCGGAGCGTTGTCGGGCGCCGCGTTATCGGCGTGATTGTCGTCGAGCCGGCGCGGTGGCTCCACGGATGTCGAGCTGGTTGCCGCCGGGGCTGTCGCGGGTGTTGTCGAAGGCCCGCACGCCGACGCGGCCACCGCCGCCAGCATCGCCAACCACATCACCGCCGTCAGCGATCCGCGTCGTCTCGCCCGCTGGGGTACGCGGTGGTGCATGCGCAGCATCAGCCCGGCGAGATGAACTTCTGCAACGCGCGATTCACGCTCATCCGCCGCGCTGCGCGGTGCACCAGCACTTCGCAGTTGCCGACCGTGGTGTCGAGGATCTCGGCGATCTCGCTGTACGGTCGATGTTCGAGCACCTTGAGTACCCACGCCGAGCGCTGCCGGCCGGGCAACTCGTCTAGCGCGTCGAGCACCAGGTCGGTCAGTTCGCTGTGGTCGAGTTGCGCGCTGACGGGCCGCTCTTCGGTGGCCAGCACCGATCCGATCGCCATCGACGTCTCGCCGGGCCGGCCACTGTTGACTTCCAGCGACACCTCGCGTCGGCGCGTACGACTGCGCCGCGCGTTGAGGCAGCGGTTCGTCGTCATCCGGAACAGCAGCGCGCGCAGGTAGCGGATCGGCATCAGCCGCTCGAGTTCGGTCAGCAGCGTGACGAAGACCTCCTGCACGAGATCTTCGGCCAGCTGCCGGTCACCGGTGAGGCGCCACGCGTAGACCTGCAGCGAACTCTGGTAGCGGCGCACCAGCTCGGCCACCGCCAGGTCGCCGTGGCCGGGCCCGTCGGGCGTGTCGGTGTCGGCCGCAATGATCGCCGCGAGCAGCACCTGGTCGTCGCAACCCGCATCGAACGACGACCCCGCCTCTGCCGCATCATCTGCGGCAATTGCGCGGTCGGCGTCGTCTCCGCGCGGCTTCCCGGCCGGAGACTGCGTGTGTGGACGCGGCTGCATCAGACTGGTCGGCGCCTGGGTCATCCGTTCCGGACACCAGCGGCGATCGGCTGCTTACACAGTCGTTGCGTTTGCGGTGCCCTGCGTGACTCGCATCCATGGTAGCAGAGACGCCGCAGCGCTGTCGCGCCGTCGCCCGGCTACGGTTCGACCGCCTGCCCGGCCGCACGTACAATCTGGCCGCCCCGGTCGACCCGCCCGTTCGTTTTGTCGTTGTCCCGCAGCAGGTTCACTTCATGACCGACGTCACCATCACGGCCATTGACTATGACGCCGAACACTGCGAACAGCTCGACACCAGCGATGTCAGCCGGATCCTGGAGAAGTGTCGGCACCACTCGGTCACCTGGATCGACATCCGCGGCTACACCGACGCCAACGCGCCGATGATCGAGGCGCTCGGCAAGCAGCTGGAACTGCACCCGCTGGCCGTCGAAGACGTGCTGCACCTCGGCCAGCGCACCAAGACCGAGGACTACAGCGAGTTCCTGTTCGTGGTGCTGCACGACGCGTGGCACGACGAGGATGGCGAGCTGCAGATCTCGCAGCTGAGCCTGTTCGTCGGCGCCGGCTTCGTGCTCACGCTGCACGCGGCCGATCACGAGATGGGCTTCCAGACGATCCGCGAGCGGATCCTCAACAACCAGTCGTCGCTGCGCAAGCGCGACTCGGCGCACCTCGCGTGGCGGCTCATCGACGCCTGCGTCGATCGCTATTTCCCGGTCGTCGACCAGCTCAGCGACCGGCTCGACGAGATCGGCGAGGAAGTCGAGAACGGCGACGCCCGCGCGATCCAGCAGCTGCACCAGATCCAGCGGCAGATCATCGCGCTGCGACGGCTGCTGCGCGACCAGCACGACGCGTGCGCCCAGCTGCGTCGCGTCGAGTCCGGCCTGCTCGATCAGTCGGCGCAGCTGCACGTGCGCGACGTGCTCGACCACTCCACCCGCCTGCTCGCCGAAGTGGAAGAGCTCCGCGAGGTGGTGGTCAGCCTGCGCGACCTGCACCTTTCCACGCAGAACCAGAAGATGAACGAGGTGATCAAGGTGCTGACCGTGATCAGCACGATCTTCATCCCGCTCTCGTTCTTCGCCGGCGTCTACGGCATGAACTTCCACACCAACATGCCCGAGCTCGAGTCGTCGTGGGGCTACCCGGTGTGGTGGCTGGTCTCGCTGAGCGTGGCCGCAGGCATGCTGGTGTGGTTCTGGCGCAAGGGCTGGATCTTCAGCAGCGACGACTTCGAACCGGAGGAGCCGCGCAAGACCGGCGGCGTGGCGGGCAACACGGTGCTGCGCTCGGCCACGATCCGTCGCACGCGCGCGAGTGTGACGACGAAATCGTCTTGATCGGACGTCGCGTTCGCGACGCGGCGACGGTCGCCGCGCCCGGTGCGCGCGCGGTTGCAGGCCGCCACACCGACAGTTATACCTGACTCGCAACCCGCGACCCGCGCCGTCTCTCCTGCCGGACACCCCCGACCTGCCGCGCCAATGGCCATCGAGTATTCAGCCGAGAAGACCGCTGCCGACCTCGACAAGGCGCAGGTGCAGGAGTTGTTCGACAGCGTGGACTGGCCCCACGCGCAGGTGCCCGACGACCTGATGAAGGCGCTCGCCCACTCCGAGGTGCTGATCACGGCTTGGGACGACGGCAAGCTGATCGGCCTGGCCAACGCGGTTGGAGACGGCACGTTCCACGCCTACATCCACTGGCTGATTGT